>JALSKB010000145.1 GCA_026989035.1 Saprospiraceae bacterium
GAAGAGGTCTGTTTAGACAGCAAGTTGCGTTTGTATCTGAATGCCCTTTGCGGGCAAATCAACAACTTTTTGATTTTCAGAAACAGTGGGTATGAAACCCAGGGTGAACGGAGGTACAACATTTCCAGGGGGGCTTTTGGCAGTTATGCCGAAGACGTCCTCAGATCAGCTGCCTTGTTTTGGAAAGAAGGCAAACGCGATCGCTTTTTTGAAGCTTTTATGGTGGGGATTTTAGAGGGAGGGTATTCGGATATAGAACAGCTAAGGTCATGGTTTGTGGAAGACCCGCAACTTGAAGGCTGTGAGGACGTTTTGCGTCAGTACATTGAAAATATGAAAGATAAAGGCCAGTATAATGAACGCCATCAAGGAGCAGGTCTCGAAAAGCGCAAACAAAGGTTACGCCTGCTTGTCGATACCATGTTTCCAAAGAAGAGTGAATAAGTCTTTGTGACGAACCCTTTTGCTGCAGCTTTGATCGATTCTTGTTTTTATAGCTTTTTGATAAAAATTTTCCTTTTTTTAATGAGTTGAGGATTGTACTTTTTCCAGAGGTTTTGTACATTATGATTGTCTTCCAGCTCGGGGTTGGATTCGGCCCAGCGCATGCCTCTCGCTATGAATCTCTCCAGCATTTCTTTGAAAATTAGAGCGTTAAGTCCTTTGTTGCGCCATTCCGGTCGTATGCCGATGAGGAGCAAATCGACGCGTTCGTTATGGCCTTTGAGCGCTTTGAGGAAGTGGAAGAAGCCGAAAGGAAAGAGTTTACCCTTGGCTTTTTGTGCAGCCTTGGTTAGGGAGGGCATGGAGATGCCAAATGCGATGGGATATTGTTTTGCATCTTTCAGCAAGCAGATGAGGTCCGGTTCAAGAACATCTATGAATTGTTCTACATACCAGGCGATTTGCCGGTCGGTAAAGGGAACAAAATCGTGCAGGTGTTTGTAAGAGTCAACCAGCAAATCGGCAAATGCTTCTCGATATTCCAGCAGTTCCTTTTTTTTGCGCAAGCGAACAGACTCTAAGTTATAGCGCTTTTGTATGAGCTTTGCCATGCGGTCGAGCTGTTCAGGTATTTGTTGGGGAACCGGAATTTCGTATTCCACCCAGTTGACCTCTGTTTCGTAGCCCAAGGCCTCTATGTGTTCGGGGTAATACGGATAATTGTAAATGGTAATGAAAGTAGAGGGTTTGTCAAAGCCCCAGGTCAGCATGCCGGCCCGATCGAGATTGGTGAAGCCTTCGGGGCCTTTTAGGTATTTCATTCCTTTTTGACGAGCCCAGTCTTCAATGGCATGCAACAAAGCACTGCTGACTTTTTGGTCGTCTATGAAGTCGATCCAGCCAAAGCGGGCATGGAGGCGCCCCATTTGGTCATTTTCAAAGTGGTTGATGATGCCTGCAATTCGTCCGACAATTTGGCCGTTTTTTTTGGCCAGCAATAAAGTGGCTTCACTTTCGTCAAATGCCGGATTGACGGAAGGGTCTAAGGCCCTCAATTCATCGCGCATCAAAGGTGGAGCCCAAAACTTGTTGTTTTTGTAGAGATCAAAGGGGAATCGCACAAAATCTTTGCGGTCTTGGCGAGATTTGACAGGGCAAATTTCAATCATAGCAGAAGAGTTGGTTGCCGCATCCCTCAGTCAAATAGTTCTTCGTACTCGTCAAAGTCTGAGTCTCGAACCGTTTTTTGCTTTTTGGTTGGTTTTAGTTCCAGCTCTTCGGCTTCTTTGAATTCAATGTATTGGTCTTGTTCTTCTTGGGGTTCTTTTTGTAGTTGCCAGTTCATCCAGGCTTGGCCGAAAAGCAGAGCAGCAACCAAGGGGTAGCCGACCACTGTTAGCACGATGACGAGCAAGCCAAATAAAAAGTTACTTTTCAACAATCGGCCTACCCATTTGCCATAACTCAAAAAGACTTTGTGGTCCAGAAAGAGCGTAGCGATGAGAAAGACAGGGGCTAAAAGAGAGAGCAGCCAAAAAATGCCACGGGCCAAGACAAAAAGGACCATCAATAGTAGAGCTGCTGCGATCAAGCCTAAGATGGTGTTGTTGTTAAAAAACGTACTGTGTTGCTTTGCCATAGGGTTTCAGCTATTTGGTCAAATATACAACAAAAAATTACAGCTTCTGGGTTGCTTCTGCGAACTGGGTTTCGTAGAGTTTTTTGTAGTGTCCGTCCTTTTTTTGCAAGAGTTCTTGGTGAGTGCCTTGCTCTATGAGGCGCCCTTGCTCCATGACTAAGATTTTGTCGGCATGTAAAATGGTGGACAGGCGGTGAGCAATGATGATGGATGTGCGCTTAGCGATGAGCTTTTCTACGGCATATTGAATGACGGCTTCACTTTCAGGATCTATGGATGAAGTGGCTTCGTCTAAGATGAGAATATCCGGTTTAAAGACCAAAGCCCGCACAAAAGAAATGAGTTGTCGCTGACCTACCGATAGTCGGGCTCCTCTTTCCATGACTTGGAAATCATAGCCTTTCGGCAAGCGCATGATGAATTCGTGGGCACCGATCATGCGGGCTGCTTGCTCGACCTCTTCCTGTGTAATGGCTGGATTGCGCAGGGTGATGTTTTCAAAAACGCTACCGGTAAAGAGAAAGACGTCTTGCAAGACCATGGCCATACGGCTCCGCAGGGATTTTAGTTCATAGGCTTTGATGTCGGTGCCATCCAGGTAAATGTGGCCCTCGGAAGCATCGTAAAAGCGCATTAAGAGGTTGGAGATGGTCGTTTTTCCCGAACCTGTGCTACCTACCAAAGCAACGGTTTCTCCGGGCAGAACGTGAAAGCTGATTTCCCGAAGCACGTAGTTTTCCTGGTCGTAAGCGAAACTGACGCGCTTGAACTCGATTTCTCCCTGCAATTGTTCGGCTGGCAGGTTTCCCGTGTTGGGAATTTGTTCTTGACGATCGAGCAAGGTGAAAACTCGTCCGGCGGCAATGAGCCCCATTTGTACGGTGTTAAAGCGGTCTGCCAAAAAGCGCATGGGGCGAAAAAGCATGTTGAGGTAGAGCGGAAAGGCAACCAAGGCTCCCAAGGAAACCTGCTGCTGAAGGACAGCCCGGGCCCCCCACCAAAGCATTAGTCCAAGGGCAATGGCGGAAAAAATCTCAATGAGAGGAAAGAAAACAGCGTAGTAAAAGAGTGCTTTCAGGTTGGCCCGAGTGTAGTCTTGGTTGATGGCTTTGAACTTCTCCAGTTCCTGTTCTTCAGCTGTAAATATTTGCACGATGCGCATGCCGGAAATGTGCTCTTGCAAAAAGGCATTCATCTTGGAAAGCAGGGCCCTTACCCGCTGAAAAGCTTTTTTGATGCCTTCTTTGAAATAATAGGTGGCCAAGAGCAGAAAAGGTGTAACCAACAGACAAATCCAGGCGAGTTGCCAACTCGAAACAAACATGACGGTGAGCGCGGCTATAACCATAAATACATCTGCTACAATGGTCAGTGCTCCTTGCGAAAAAACCGTGGCAATGGTTTCTACGTCGTTAATGGTGCGGGTAGTGGTGGTGCCTATAGGTGTTTGATCAAAGTATCGCAGGCGCAAATGCGTTACGTGTTCAAAAACTTTAACCCGCAAGTCTTTAACCACGGATTGTGCCAGCCAATTGGAAGTATAGATGAAAAGGTATCTCATCACCGCTTCAGCCAGCAGCAACCCCAGCAACAAAACAGCCATGCGCTCTATGCCGGCTAAATTAAATTGGTAGATGTAGTGATCTACCATATTTTGAATGACCAAGGGGCGTAGTGCTGCTGCCGGAGCTAACAAAATGGCCAGCAGGATGCCGGCCCAAAGTGCATGGCGATAAGGGCGGGTTAAGCCCAATAACCGTTGGAAAATTTTTGCATTGGAATTTGGCCGACTCATCAAATGGTAGATGTTACTCTTAGCAAAACAAGGCCGGTTGCCTTTTGGTTGTTTTATCCGGATTAGGCGTTTTCATGAACGGATAATCCGCAAAGTGTTTTCAAAAGCATTTTCGGGAGGAAATGTGGCTTGGATGGTTTGGGCCACTAAACGCTTTGTTTCGGCATGTTTGTACGCCCGGCATCTTCTCGGTCTGGTTGATTTGAAAAGGATGAGCTACATCAGATTTTTATCTGAGAAGCTATAGTATCCTTCTGAGGTGATGATGAGGTGATCGACGATAAAAATATCGAGCAGTTCGCCGGCGGCTTTGAGTTTTTGCGTGAGTTTAATGTCGCTATGGCTGGGTTCCAGCGTGCCGGAAGGGTGGTTGTGAGCCAGGATGAGGTAATTGGCCCCGTGGTCAAGGGCTTTTTGAAAGAGAACCCGAGGATCTACAACCGTTGCGTGTAAACCGCCCTCACTGACGGGAATTTTGGCGAGCAATTTACAGGCTCTGTTAAGAGCAAGGGCATAGAAAACTTCGCGTTTTACATCTTGCATCAGGGGCGCCAGCAGTTTATAGGCTTCTTCACTGGTTTTAACGGCGGGTCGTTGCTTGGTCGGTTGCAGTTGGCGGCGGCGGCCCAGTTCTAATGCGGCTGTAATGGTTACGGCTTTGGCTTGGCCAATACCCTTTTGGCGCATTAAATCTGCGGGCCGGCATCTGCCCAGTGCATCGAGCTTGCCGTTGTTTTGCCGGAGTAACTCGCGGGCCAAATCCAGAGCTGAATGTTCGCGGGTACCGGATCCGATGAGGATGGCGAGTAGTTCGGCATTAGAGAGGTGTTGTGCTCCTCGCAGGAACAATTTTTCTCGAGGGCGTTCTTCTTCTGCCCAACATTTGATACTTTGCCGGAGTTGAGGGTACTTTTTCATGCTGATGTGTTTTAGGCTCTTTTGAAGTAGAGCGCAATACAGACATCAGCACGTAACGAGCTGAGGCAAAGATACTTAAAAATCTTTTGTGCTGTGTATCTTCAGACTAAGGCCGATGAGTAGGGTGAAGCCAAAGAGGGCGGAGCCTCCCTTACTGATGAAAGGCAGGGGAATGCCAATAATCGGCATAAGCCCCATGGTCATGCCGATGTTGACGAAGAAGTGAATGAAAATCAGCCCGGCCACGCCATAGGTGAAGGCTCGGGCAAAAACCGAACGGCGAGATTCCGCCAAAGCAACCAGGCGTAGAATGAGGATTAGAAAAAGCCCGACGACGAAAAGACTACCCAAAAAGCCTTGTTCTTCTCCTATGGTGCTAAAAATAAAGTCGGTAGATTGCTCAGGAACAAAGTTGCCATGGGTCATGCTGCCGTGGAATGGGCCTTTACCACTAAAACCGCCTGAAGCAATGGCCATTTTGGATTGTAGGAGGTTGTACAAGGAGCCTTGGGGGTCGCACTTTTCGGGATTGAGCCAGACGTTGATGCGGTCTTGTTGGTGGGGCTTAAGCACTTTGGTGAAGCCGTAATGTACGCCGTAAGTAAAGAGAAAGGCGGCGAGAATAGCCATGGGCAAAAGCGTCGCCAGATTGCTGCGCGTTTTAAAAAACCAAAAAAAAGTAAAGAACACAAAGGGGAGGGCATTTAGCCCAAGGCCCCATTTAAAATTGTCTTGCCAAACGACCAGCCAGAGCGTACTTGCTGCCAGAAGCACCCACAGACCAAACCATCGGGTTTTGTGTTGTTTAAAATGCATAAGGTAAAGCAAATTGGCCAACACCAACATCACCAGGAGAACTTCTTCAGGTGCATACAAAATGCCCAAGATGAGCAGAGCAAAACCGGAAAAACCCAAGAGGTAGTAAGCGGAGGGCATTCCTTCTCGGTATAGCGGGACGAAAAATGCCAGAAAAACCAGGGCAGAGCCTGCATCCGGTTGTAGCATGATAAGGGCTACCGGAGCTGCAATCAATGCCAAGGCATAGAGTTGGGCGTTGCGCTTGCGCAAATTCACCCGATACGTGCCCAAATAAGAAGCCAGGGCCAAATTGGTCGTAAATTTTGCCAACTCGGAAGGTTGAAAAGAGAAGCCTCCTAAATAAAACCAAGAGGTCGCCCCTTTGATTTCTTTCCCCAGAAAAAGAACCAAAAAAAGCATCAACAAGCCCAAGCTATAAAAGAAATAGGCGTATCGTTCCCAAAATTTTGCGTCAATGAAGAGGAAAAGCAGTAGGAAAGTAATGGAAATGCCAATCCAAATGGTTTGTTTTCCCACTGGTGTGTGCAGCAAAAAATCTGCCGGCCTGGATACCTCCTGCAAGCTGTCATAGCTTACGGCGTAAATGGCGTACCAGCCGATGGCCATGAGGGCAAAATAAACAGACAGGACAACCCAGTCTATGGGGGTTTTAAACGGTCCGAACATCAATAAATCAACTCCTGAGGATTGATAGATGGGTCCATGGTTACATAGGCACCCGGGTAGTCTTGTTTGATGAGATGGAGGATGCGCAGGGCATCGAGCTTGGTTTCAAAAGCTCCAACCCGAATTTTGTAGTATGGTTGGTTGTGTAACCAATTTGCCGAAAGGCTGGGGTAGAGAGACCGAAAGCGCTGTAATTGGCGCTCCATTTTTTGTCGATCAGTTGTTGCCAGTATTTGGATGCGCCAGCCGCTGATGGTTGCTTTTTCCTTATGCATGCTCACGTAGCGTTGGAGCATTTGTTCGATCAGGGGATTGACATGGACTTCTATGTGTCCCTGGGCATGGCTGTATTTGGCGAAAGCCCCTAGGAAGAACAAGATAAAGAGCAGGCGTTTCATATTCATGTTTTGGAATGAATCAAAAGAGTGCCGGAGGAGGTTCCCAGGCGATCGGCTCCTGCGTGGAGTAGAGCTTCGGCCTGTTCAGTTGTTCGGACACCTCCGGAGGCTTTTATTTTTATGCCTTTCGGCAAACACTTTCTCAGCTTTTGAACGATTTCAACGCTGGCTCCCGGGCCGTTAAAGCCGGTAGAGGTTTTTACGTAATCGACTTCCAATTCGCTGCAGATGCTGCAGAGTTTTTTGATTTCTGCAGGTTCCAGCAGACCTGTTTCGATGATAACTTTGATGATTTTGCCATTGAGGTGGGCTGCCCGCGTCATGCTGTCGATGTCGTTATGGACGTAATTCCAGCGTTGGCTTTTGACGGCACACAAATTGACAACGACATCCACTTCTTCGGCACCATCGTGTACGGCTTTTTTGATTTCTTCGACTTTAGCTGCTGTGCAGGCGTAGCCCATAGGAAAGCCGATGACCGTAGAGACGGCGACAGAGGATTCCGTTAGAATTTCTGCGGCCAGGTTCACGTAAAAGGGCGGTATGCAGACGGCGGCAAAGCCGTATTGCAGGGCTTCTGCACAGATTTGGCGGATGGTGTCTTCCGTGCAGTCGGGTTTGAGGTAAGTGTGGTCAATTTTAGGTGCTATCTGCATGGTGCTTATGTTCTCTTTCCGTGGCAGTGTTTGTATTTTTTGCCACTACCGCAGGGGCAGGGAGCGTTTCGTCCTATTTTGGGCTGGCTGCGTTTTACCGTAGTGGGCTTTTGCTTTTGGCTGACGCCTTCGGCTGCTGCCCGTGCCCTTTGAGCTTGGGGGTCTGTTCCCGAGCGCGAGGTGCGAAGTTTTTGGCTTGGAGGCCTTTGTTCGCGGGCTTGTTTGAGTTCTTTGCCATCGGCTGTGCGCAAGCTGCCTTTGGCGAGGAAAGAAGCCACGGCCTCATTGATGTCAAAGATCAATTGTTCAAAGAGGTTGTAAGCTTCCATTTTGTAAACCACCAGGGGGTCTTTTTGCTCGAAGGAAGCAGCCTGGACGGAGTCTTTCAGCTCGTCCATGTTGCGCAGGTGTTCTTTCCATTTTTCATCGATGATGGCGAGGCTGGCCGTTTTTTCCAGCTCTTTCATGATCGATTTTCCTTCGGTTTTTACGGCTTCTTCAATATCTGCAGAAAGCGGCAGGAACTTGGAAGAGCCATCTGAAAAGGGGATGGCGATGCGTTTGTAGCGATTGCCTTCCCGCTCATAAACGTCTTTGACGGCGGGGTACAGCATTTGGCTGATTTCTTCACCTTTGCGTTGATAGAACTCGTGAAATTGTTTTCGGTAGAGTTCAAACAAATCTCCGAAAGAGCTTCTTTCAAAGGTGTCGCTATCGATTTGAGGTTCCATACCCAAAGTCGCCAGAGAATCCTGGCGAAAGCCCTCGTAGTCGCTTTGGTCTTTGTTTTTATAGCGGGCCAGGATATCTTCCAGCACGGAGTCAAACATATTGCGCAGGTCGATGGCCAGGCGCTCACCGGACAGGGCGTTGCGGCGCTTTTTGTAGATGGCTTCGCGCTGGATGTTCATCACATCGTCGTATTCCAGCAAGCGTTTGCGGATGCCGAAGTTGTTTTCTTCAACTTTCTTTTGGGCGCGTTCTATAGATTTGGTAACCATGGAATGCTGGATGACTTCGCCTTCTTTGTGGCCCATGCGGTCCATGAGTTTGGCGATGCGCTCGGATTGAAACAGGCGCATGAGGTTGTCTTCCAGTGAAACGTAGAACTGCGAGCTGCCGGGGTCTCCTTGCCGGCCTGCACGACCTCGCAGCTGGCGATCTACGCGGCGGGAATCGTGGCGCTCGGTGCCGATGATGGCCAAGCCACCGGCTTTGACGACTTCGGGAGTTATTTTGATGTCAGTACCCCGGCCGGCCATGTTGGTGGCGATGGTGATTTTTCCGGGTTTTCCCGCTTCGGCAACCACTTCGGCTTCGCGTTGGTGCTGCTTGGCGTTGAGCACGTTGTGGGGTATGCCTTTGAGTTTGAGCATGCGGCTCAGCATCTCGGAAATTTCCACGGAAGTGGTACCTACCAAAACCGGCCGGCCTTGTTCGCGCAGTTCTTGAATTTCTTCAATGACGGCTTTAAACTTTTCGCGGGCGGTTTTATAGACTTTGTCTTCTTTGTCGTTTCGAATGACGGGTTTGTTGGTCGGGATGACGACCACATCCAGTTTGTAGATTTCCCAAAACTCCCCGGCTTCCGTTTCTGCCGTACCGGTCATGCCGGCCAGCTTGTGGTACATGCGGAAGTAGTTTTGCAGGGTTACCGTGGCATATGTTTGGGTGATTTCACCAACCTTGACGTTCTCTTTGGCTTCCAGGGCTTGGTGGAGGCCGTCGGAATAGCGACGCCCCTCCATCATGCGGCCCGTCTGTTCATCTACGATTTTGACTTGCCCGTCCATGACGACGTATTCTTCGTCGCGTTCAAAAAGGGTATAAGCCTTGAGCAATTGGTGGATGGCGTGCAGGCGCCGGGATTTAACGGCAAAGTCTTGAGACAGTTTGATACGAGCCTCTTGCTTTTGCTTTTCATCCAGCTCCGGATTGGCATCTATAGCTACCATTTCGGAAGCCAAGTCGGGCATGATGAAAAAGTTGGGATCGGCATTGCCCTTTGCCAGAAATTCCGTGCCGCGTTCAGTGAGTTCTACGGAGCGGTTTTTTTCGTCAATGATGAAGAGCAGGGGTTCATCGACTAAGTGCATGTTTTTGCCCCGATCGGCCATATAGAAGTTTTCCGCTTTTTGTAGCGTGGTTTTAACCCCTTCTTCACTGAGGAATTTGATGAGCGGTCGATATTTGGGCATGGCTCGGTGGGCGCGCAACAGCAGCATGCCGGCTTCTCCCTCTTCGTATCCGGTCTTGCCTTCTTTGAAGAGTTTGCGGGCCTCACTCAGGTATTGGGTTACCATTTTTCGCTGTTCGCTCAGCAGGCGTTCGACATGAGGTTTTAACTCCTGATATTCCTGCTCTTCAGAGCCGGCTTCCACGGGGCCGGAGATGATAAGGGGTGTACGGGCGTCGTCGATGAGTACGGAATCCACCTCATCAATGATGGCGTAGTGGTGTTTGCGCTGCACCATATCTTTGGTTGAGCGCACCATGTTATCGCGCAAGTAGTCGAAGCCGAATTCGTTGTTGGTGCCGTAGGTGATGTCGCAGAGATAAGCTTGGCGTCTTTCCTGAGAATGCGGGCGGTATTTGTCGATGCAATCTACAGTGAGGAAAAGAAATTCCATGATGGGGCCTATCCACTCTGCATCTCGCCGGGCCAAGTAGTTGTTCACGGTTACCACATGCACGCCTTCTCCGGCCAGTCCGTTGAGATAGGCCGGTAAGGTGGCGACCAGTGTTTTCCCTTCACCGGTAGCCATTTCGGCAATTTTTCCCTCGTGCAGCACCATGCCCCCGATGAGTTGTACATCGTAATGGACCATGTTCCATTTGATTTCTCCCCCTGCGGCTACCCAGCGATTTTTCCAGATGGCGCGATCGCCATCCAATTGCAGATAATCGGGATTTTTGCGCCCCACCAGTTCGCGATCAAATTCGGTGGCTTGTACGAGCAATTCTTCGTTTTCGGAAAATCTGCGGGCCGTTTCTTTCACCACGGCAAAAGCCTCGGGTAAGATTTCCATCAGAATCTCTTCGAGCAATTCATCCCGCTTTTTTTTCAGCTCGTCTTCTTCTTTGAAAAGCTCTTCCTTGACATCGAGATTGCTTTCAGCAAGGGCTTCGGCGTGAATTTCGGTTATGTCCTTGTCGATATCCGAGAGATATTCGGCTATGCGTTGACGAAACGCATGGGTTTTGTTTCGCAGCTCATCGTTGCTCAAGTCGCGCAAAGAGGCATAAACCTCATTGGTTTGCTGCACCAAAGGCATGTAGTGCTTGATGTCGCGTTGTTGCTTTGAGCCGAATATTTTGGAAATAATTCCAAGCATGGATGCTATGTTTTGTCCCCGATTTCATTTTGTTAGAAACGGAGTTGTGATACTTCACAAAGCGGCTTGGTTGGTTACAAGCCTTATGATGCGCTGTATTTCAGTGGTTTGAACATAGCAGCGCAGGATCTAGTTGGCAAGTCGTTTCCCTTGAGGGCTAGAAGCAAGCAAAGGTAGTGATTTTTGGAAAAATCAAATGCAAAGCCTTTTGTTTTTAGTGCTAAACTCGGGGATGCTCTATCTTTGCCTTTTACCAGATTGTTGCCGCATGTTTTTTTTAAAAAACACTTTCTCAGCCCTGCTTGTTGTTTTGTTCTTTGTTTCTTGCACAAAAGAAAAAGGGCTTGAACTGTCCAGCTACTATTATCCTTTGGACGAACTGTCCGGCTCGGGCAAAGTATATTGCTATGAAAGCAGTTTGGAAAAGCAGGACCCACCTTTCTACTGGCATTATCAAAGCTTTAAGGAAGGGGGAAAAACTTTTTTGAAGGGCACCTACTACGATTATCTCTTTCGCCCTTTTCAATACGTTCAAGAAGAAGCCCTTTACAATGGTATGAAGTTGGTCGATTTCAAGTTGTATGAGTACGATTCTTTGGGGCAGCAACGCGAAATCAAAGTGAACATTGAGGGAGGAAACGTCTTCCCCTTTTTGTTAAAAGATTCTTTGGCGGTGCTTTATACCAAGCTCAGCTGGAAAAGCCCCTTGGACACCAGCTATACCACCACTTTGATTCGAAATCGACAATATGCCGGCGATACGACTTGGTTGTGGGAGGGGCAAACACACCAAGCCGTCAATTTTTACGTTCGCGAATTGATAGATGTTGAAAGCGAGGGCCATATTGAAAAGGAGTACGGAGGAGCAGAGACCTATTTGAAAGGCAAAGGCCTGGTAGCTTTCCAAAAAAACATCAGCTCGGATTTCCGAATAGCGTATAAGCTGAGCCGAATCCTTTCTTACGAAGAGTTTTTGGAGATGCAAAAACGCTAAGGGCCGCTTGCCTGATTCAAGCTTTCGCTGCCTAAAAGCTGGTGTGGATTGCTGAGAAAAGAAGGACTTTTGCAGCACAGAAAGATGATTTTGTCCCATGAAACGAGTCGCCGTTTTTTTCTTGAGTGGTTTTTTGCCTTTAGTTTTGCTTTCGCAAAACAACATATTGCCGCCTCAGCCTCTTTGTCTGAGCGGGGATACTTTGCGCTGGGCTTTACCGGATCCCTCTGCTTGCGGGCCTTTTGCGGGGTATGAAGTTTATCGATCCACCTCTTCTACCGGGCCTTTTGCCTTGATAGCCACCGTAACGGATCAACAGAGCACGCAATACATTGACCCCAACCCCTCTTCGGAAATGCGCTACTATTTTATGCGCAGCCTATACGATTGCCCGGGCTGGGAAGTCTTATCTTCGGATACCGTCAGTAATGCGTTTCCCAATGATGTCGCTATATCTTTTGTTTCGGTAGAAAATGGGCAGGTGCATGTTCAATGGTCGGATAACCAGTCGCCCCAGACCAGTGCTTATTTGATTTATCGGTTAATCGGCGGCAATGTAGATTTGATCGATACTGTATTCAACAGCTTGGATTACGTGGATATAGGGGCTGATCCGCAAAGTCGTTCCGAGACGTATTATATCCTGGCTATGGATGCCTGCGGGAATACCAGTGCTTTTGTGTCGCCTCACCGTACCATTTTCCTCCAAGTAGAACAAGATTTCTGCTTGCGCCAAATGCAATTGAGCTGGAATGCCTACGAGGGTTGGCCGGGTGTAAGCAGCTATCAGGTGTGGGTGAGTAAAGACGGTGAGCCTTATGCCTTGGCGGCCAGTTTGCCGCAAGGCAGTACTACCTATGCTTTTCAGGATTTGTATGCCGGGTCGGATTATTGTTTTTATGTGGAGGCTGTTGCTGAAGGTGTGTCGTATAGCTCTGCATCGAACGAGGTATGTCTTTCGGCCAATGTGGCTGCCGTGCCTGTTCAACTGGCTTTGCTGAACGCCAGTGTGAATCCTGAGGGGCAAGTGGAAATCAATTGGCAGTGGGATGAAGAAATTCCTTATCAAAGTGCTCGACTCGACTGGAATGATGGTGCTTCCATTTCCCTGGACGTATCTTCTCCCCTTTCGTTTTTCGGCAGCTATTTACACGAGCAAGCCAATCCGGAAAAAGCTCCTCAAGGGTATGCTTTATGGGTGGAAAACGAATGTGGGGAAAGCTTTTCCGGTGGTCAGGTCCAAACGATCTTTTTGGAAGCCGAAGCACAGGCCGATGGCGTTTTGTTGAGATGGACGGCATTTTCCCTGAGCCATGCCGAGGTTTCTGCTTACAAATTGTATAGGGAAGAAGAAGGGCAATGGCAGTTGCTGCAACAGCTGGGGCCTTCACAGCTTGAATTTTTCGACGAGAGTGTAGAGCCCACCGCTATATCCTGCTACAGGCTTGAAGCACTTTATCAGTTGGATTTGCCCGATGGCGGTTTGTATAACGGCAGCTCTTTTTCCAATTTGGCCTGTGCCATACCTCAGGTCAAGGTCTATTTGCCGAATGTGTTCGCTCCTGAGGGCACCAACAATCGTTTTATTCCGGGTTTTTCGGCTACGGGCTTGTTGTCCGGATATGAACTTCAGATTTTTGACCGCTACGGGCAATTGGTTTTTCAAACGGACAATCCCCAACTTGGTTGGGACGGCTCTTTCAGGGGGCGTCCCATGCCCATGGATACTTATGTATATCGCTTGCGTTTGGTAACCTCCGAAGGGGAAGTTTTGGAAAAGAAGGGCAGTTTGGTTTTGTTGCGATGAGGGAATACAAAAGCTGCAGGTGGGTGTTTTGTCGATAGCATTAAACTGTGGTAGATGGGAGTATGCCCATGGCGAAGTGGTTTGGCAGGCGTCAGCCTCCCAAACTCCCTATCTTTCGCTCGTTTGCGAGTCGCAAGTATCCCAAACCATTTCCGTTTGCGGTTTTGCTGCCGGCTCAAAAAAAAGAACGGGCCAGAGCCCGTTCCGAGGAAAAACAGCAGGGCAGGGGCGTAGAAACCATCAGGTCTCTGCAACCCCTTGCTAACACAAAGGAAAGAGCACTTTACAGTTGCGTAATGCGCCGTATGACTTTATACAGGCGGGTGTCCACATTGACTTCTTCGGTAAAAGGGTCGTGTTCGAGGTAGTTGGCCGAGATGAGGCGCAAGTGGGTTATTTGATCTCCGGTGTAGATTTTTTTCACGTATTTCACCCAGAGTTGGCCGTTGTTTTTAACCGCATAGATTTCATTGTCTTTGATGTCGGAGAGGCGATCTGTTTGCCGGCAAATAACTACATCGCCATGCATGATGACCGGCTCCATGCTGTTCCCTTGGATGGGAAAGGCGACCAGACCTGATCCGCTAAGCCCGGGAATGGAAAAATAGCTGTTTTCTTCTGTTACGAAGCTGTTGTTTTCGAGCGTAGCTCCGGCAAAGGCTTCTGTGCTCGTAAAGAGGATGTTGCCCTGAGGTTGGATGTTGTGAGTCGGGCCTTGTCCTTTTGTCATGGGCAATTCCATGCCAAAGGGGCTACCGATGCCGTCTAACAT
>JALSKB010000146.1 GCA_026989035.1 Saprospiraceae bacterium
TTCCACGGCCTGTTCGGTGCTTTGGTTGTACTTACCTCCGTCAAAAAAGGAATCGGGCGTGAGATTGAGAATGCCCATAATTAGGGGCGTATCCCACGACAAGAGGCGACCGTTTACCCGCAGGCTGGTTTGAGGATGCAACATGTTGGCAAAAGTAGCTATTTTTTGTCCAAAAAAAATGGTTACCTTTTCGAAATTGATGTAATTTTGTGTATGTTCAGACTTGGCACATCTTTTGCTTTTGTATTGAAGGATAACTGAACCCCAATTACATCGATTTAATAGGTCCTGTTTTTAAGTTTAAAAAACGATATCCGAGAAGCGCCGAATTAACTTGTTAAAAATTTTACATCATGAGAACGATTTACTCTTTTCTCTTCTTCCTGTTTTTTGTGTTGTGTGGTAACACGGCAATTTTTTCGCAGGCCGGCCTGGGTACTTGGGAGGCCAGTGCTTTTTTGGGGCTGTCCACCTATCAGGGCGATATGACGGTTTCTAACCTTCCCATAGCGAAGCACGGGCATTTTGCCTTTGGCTTTGGTGCCCGCAATTTTTTGTCTCCGCAATTTGCCGTGGCTGCGCGTTTCTGGCGTGGCAAGATTTCCGGTGATGACAGTTTGTATCCCGACTTAGACAGCCGGGGAGGTAAGATGATAACCGACATCAATTCCATTTTGCTGTTGGCGGAGTTTTCTCCTTTGGGTCTTGCCGGAGACCCCAATACGGAACTACTGTTTTCTCCCTATTTGTTTTTTGGTACGGGCGTGGCTCTGGCCAACATCAGTGTAAACTACGCAGACATCCACGGCAAACCGGAAAATATCGAACAGGATAAAATGAGCACCCGGAACAAGTTTCACGTACTCTTTCCCTTTGGAGCAGGCTTGCGCTTTGCTCCCAAGGCGAGTTGGAACCTAAGCCTTGAGATAGGTCTGGCTACCCCTTTTTCCGACACCATAGACGGCATCAGCATGCTGGGCAATCCGGACAAAAAAGACTGGATTACCTCCATTCTCCTGGGCTTCCACATGCCCTTTGGCTCCGAACGCGTGGTGCGTCCGGATAGCGATGAGGATGAATACAAATCGGGTGGTTTTTAAGCTTTTTCCCATTATGAATCCAGCGGGCTTGTTGCGCAGCAGCAAGCCCGCTTTGCTTTATTTTCCTTATCTTTGCAGTTTCTCATCTCCGCCTGCAAAACTGCGGAAAGGATTGCACAACGTATGGATATTGTAACGCTACTACAGGAAGCTGCAGCCCGTGCCATTCGGGATAAATTCGATCGGGAAGTGGAGGCTGCCAAGCTGCAGATTATGCAGACCCGCTCCGATTTTGAAGGAGATTTCACCCTGGTTACTTTCCCTTTGGCCGGGGCTCTGCGCATGCCACCGCAACGCCTGGCTGAGGAAATAGGCAATCAACTTCAAGCTGAAGAAGCCGTGGTGGAGAAGTTCAACGTGGTTAAGGGCTTTTTGAATCTTAGCCTTTCGGCAAATTTTTGGAAGGAGTTTCTGATGAACTTTTCTCCCCAAGGACAAAAAGCCGGAGCTGAAGAAAATTCGGGGAGAAAGCTGGTCATAGAGTATTGCTCACCGAACACCAACAAACCCCTGCATTTGGGGCATTTGCGCAATATGTTGCTGGGGGCAGCTTGTGCGAATTTGCACGAGGCCGCTGGCAAAAAAGTCTATCGGGTGCAGGTCATCAACGACAGGGGCATCGCCATCTGCAAAAGCATGCTGGCCTGGCAGCTGTTTGCACAAGGCGCGACACCCGAAAGCGCAGCTGTGAAGGGAGATCACTTTGTAGGGCAGTGGTATGTGGAATTTGAAAAACACTTCAGAGGAGAATACGAAGCCTGGCAAAAAAGTGAAGAGGCTCAACGTTTATTTGCCGAAAGGAGGAAAAAAGAACAAGGGCAACAGGAGTTCTTTAAAACTTTTAAAAACGAGTACTTCAACAAATACAGCCAACTCGGTCGTCAGGCGCGCGACATGCTGATTAAATGGGAAGAGGGAGATCCCGAAGTGCGGGCCTTGTGGGCAAAAATGAATGCCTGGGTGTATGAAGGATTTGAACAAACCTTTGAAAAACTGGGTATCACTTTTGATAAAAACTACTACGAAAGCGAAACTTATCGCCTGGGTCGCGAGATGGTGGAAAAAGGACTGGAGCATAACTTGTTTTACAAAGCTTCCGATGGTTCGGTGCAGGCAGACCTGGAGGATGTCGGCCTGGGAAAAAAAGTGCTGTTGCGCTCAGATGGTACAACCCTCTACATCACACAAGACCTGGGTACGGCTCATCTGCGGTATGAAGATTTCGGCATGGATGAAATGACCTATGTGGTGGCCGATGAACAAAATCGCCACTTCAAAGTCCTGTTTGAATTGCTGAAGCGTTTGGGTGAGCCTTATGCCGATAAACTGTATCACCTCTCTTATGGCATGGTTGAGCTGCCGGAAGGTAAAATGAAATCCAGGGAAGGTACAGTGGTCGATGCCGATAACCTGATTGAAGAAGTCATCTCCGAAGCTCGGAAAAATGCGGCTGAAAGGGGTGAAACGGCAGACATCAGCCCGGAAGAGCGGGAAGATATCAACTGGAAAGTGGGCCTGGCTGCATTGAAGTTTTACCTGCTGAAAGTCAGCCCGGCTAAATGGATGATGTTTGACCCCAGGGAATCTGTTGACTTGCAAGGCCAAACCGGCCCTTATGTGCAATACGCCTATGTGCGCATACGTGGTTTGCAACGCAGGGCCGAAGCAGAAGGCCTGTTGAAATCCGACTTTTCTTTTGATGCTTATCAAAAGCTGGAGGCTGTCGAACGCCAGCTTCTCCTGGGCTTGTACAAATATCCTCAATTGGTGTTACAAGCTGCCAGGGAGTACGATCCTTCCCTTCTGGCCAATCACTTGTACTTTTTGGCGAAAGCCTTCAACAAAATGTGGCATGAACTGCCGGTCTTCTCAGCCGAAGACCCCGCTGCGAGAGCCTTTCGCTTGCAATTGAGCTCACGGCTGGGACAAAGCCTGTACGAAGGTATGAAGTTGCTGGGTATCGCTATGCCGGATAAAATGTGATAAGGTGCAAAGCCGCCTGCTCTTTTCCCATAGCAGCAAAACCGCTACCTTTGTGGTCTGTTGGGCATTGAGCATAAAAACAGTTGTATGGAAAACGAAAAAAACATTCATTTCATAGAGGAAATCATTCGGGAAGATCTGGCTTCCGGGAAAGTGAAGCAGATTCATACGCGCTTTCCGCCGGAGCCCAACGGCTACCTACACATAGGTCATGCAAAATCTATTGTGCTCAATTTCGGCCTGGCAGAAAAGTACGGCGGTCTGACTAATCTGCGTTTCGACGACACCAATCCTACGACGGAGGAAACGGAGTACGTGGAATCCATCAAATACGACATCCGCTGGTTGGGCTACGATTGGGGAGATAGAGAGTATTACACTTCCGATTATTTTGAAAAGTTGTACGAGTTTGCCGAGAAACTCATCAAAAAGGGTAAGGCTTATGTAGATGATTCCACTGCTGAGGAGATCGCAGCCATGAAGGGTACGCCCACTGAGCCTGGCGTGGAAAGCCCTTATCGCAACCGCAGCGTAGAGGAAAACCTCGACCTTTTCCGGCGCATGCGAGCCGGGGAATTTCCCGATGGAGCACGCGTGTTGAGGGCTAAGATAGACATGGCTTCGCCCAACATGCACTTGCGCGATCCTTTGATGTACCGCATCAAGCACGAACACCACCATCGCACCGGTGATGCCTGGTGCATTTATCCCATGTACGATTTTGCACATGGCCAAAGCGACTCCATAGAGCAAATTACCCATTCACTCTGTACGTTGGAGTTTGAGAACCACCGCCCGCTATACGACTGGTTTATACGCGAATTGGAAATTTACCCTTCCCGTCAAATTGAATTTGCCCGCCTGAATCTGGACTACACGGTCATGAGCAAGCGCCGTTTGCTTCAACTGGTTACCGAGGGCCATGTTAAGGGCTGGGATGACCCGCGTATGCCGACACTTTCGGGCATGCGCCGCAGAGGGTATTCGCCTGAAGCCATTCGCAGCTTTTGCGAGCATATTGGGATTGCAAAAAGAGAAAACATCATTGAATTGAGCTTGTTGGAGCACTTTGTTCGCCAGGATTTGAATAAGCGGGCCAAGCGCCTGATGGTCGTCCTCAATCCGCTAAAATTGGTCATTACCAATTATCCGGAAGGGCAGACGGAAATGATGAGCACGATCAACAATCCGGAAGATGAGGCTATGGGTACTCGTCAGATGCCTTTCGGCAAATACCTCTACATTGAGCGTGAAGACTTCATGGAAGACCCGCCAAAGAAATTTTTCCGCCTGGGGCCTGGTCGGCATGTGCGTCTGAAAAACGCCTACATCGTCCGTTGTGACGATTACGTGAAGAACGATAAGGGCGAACCGGTAGAAGTGCACTGTACGTACTTTCCCAATAGTCGTTCAGGTGCCGACACTTCGGGTATCAAGGCCAAAGGAACTTTGCATTGGGTGGCCGTAGAACAGGCTGTTCCGGTGGAGGTGCGCCTATATGACCGCCTCTTTTCCGACCCCAACCCCATGGGGCATAAAGACAGAGATTTTAAGGAGTTCATCAATCCCGACTCGCTGACTGTCATACCAAGGGCTATGGCTGAGCCAGCCGTTCGGGAGGTGAAAGCAGCCGAGTATCTGCAGTTCCTGAGAAAGGGATACTTCTTTATGGACCCGGATAGTCGTTCCGATCAGCTGGTGTTCAACAGGACGGTGAGTTTGAAGGATGCCTGGAGTAAAATTCAGGCGCGCAAGAAGTAAGGGGCAAGTTTATTCTCCACGCTCTTTTTTCTTTCTGATGGCATCTCTGATTTTGGCAGCGCTTTTGTAGTCCTCTTTGGCGAGGAGTTTGGCCAGGATGCGTTCGAGTTCTTCCATGGAATAATCTTCCAGTTTCCCCCTCTTTTTGGTGAAGGCCTTTCCGGGGCTGTCCAGAACAATGGACGCCGCTTCCATGACCTGCTCCGTGGCGAATATGGGAGCGTGGAAGCGCACGGCTAAAGCTATAGCATCGGAAGGTCGGGCATCGATTTTTAGAGGGCCTTGAGCTGTTGAAAGCAGCAGATGCGCGTAGAATACTTCTGCACGGATATCGTAAATGAGCACTTTTTCAAGATCTGCTTTCATTTGTACGAGGACTTCGTGGAATAGGTCGTGAGTCAGGGGGCGCTGGGGTTTCATTTGTTCCAGCGCAATGGCTATGGCCTGGGCTTCTACCGCTCCTATGATAATGGGGAGCCGGCGAAAGCCTCCCTGTTCTTCAAAAATGAGGGCATATTGACCTTCATGGGTTTCACTGGCCGACAAAGCGATGATGCTCAGTTCTATTTCTTTCATGCCTTTTGCCGTTTCGAAGACGAAAATTCAGCAGACAACTCATTGATGACGATGCGATGATTCCCCGTGTCGGCAACAACCATGGTGTTTCCCTCGATGGAGATGAAAAAAGGCCAGTAGTAAGAGTCTTCCGTGCTGCGTATAGAACGCTCATTTTCACTGCCGGTGTTGAAGTCTTTTTGGCCCAGCAGATCATCTGCCGCTTGATTGTTTTTTTGAGGGATGCTGTCAAACCAAAGCAAGCGGCTGTTGCCGGTGTCTGCCACCCAAAGCCCTTCCCGGTAGAAGCAGCTGTCGTAGCACCAGTTCAAGGTGTAAGCTTCGGGAAAGAGTTTGTACTGATTTTGGCCGTTGCTGTTTAAGTCGGCTTGTCCGATAACGACATCGGCGGGCTTGTGCAGGGCTTCGCGCCAATGGTGCCAGAGGAGCACTCTGTAGTATTGGGTATCAGCTACGGCCATTTGTCCTTTGTCTGATATTCTTACAGAATAGGGCCAGATGGGAAACTGTGGGTCGTAGTCTCGTTCTTCAAAAGAACTTTTTCCTATGACGGCTTGGGCTTCGGCAAAGCTTTCTTCGGGAATGTTATCGAAATAGAGGATTCTTCTGTTTCCCGTATCTGCTATCCACAAAGCTTTGCCATTGGAAAAGAGCCCGTAGGGCCAGTTGAGGCTGCGGGCAGAGGGTTTTGCCGTAATTCCCCGGACATTGGGCAGGTTGCCATGGAAATCCGGTTGGCCCAAGACGACATCGGCGGCTTGGCTGTTTTCGCGGGGGAATTCATGCCAGATTAACACCCTGTGATTCCAGGCATCGGCCACAAGGAGCCTTTTTCCATCAGACCACAGCCCGGAGGGGTAGAGTAGGGAAGAGGCATGAGCCTCACCACCGGAGTTTCTCATGGTATTGCCTGCTTCTGTTTGCCCCAGCACCACATCGGGCTCTTGGTGTTTTTGTTTTGGCAGCTCATTCCAGATGAAAACGCGATTTTGACCGGTGTCGGAGACGATAAGCCTTCCCTTGGAGAGCAAAGCTGCCCGTGGGGCCAAAAAGGGGTTGTCGGCTGGCCCTTGAAACAAGCTGACCGAGGAGACGAGTTTGTCGTTGAGGTGTATCATAAGTGCTTGGATGTTTTGTGCTCTGGCCTGGCAGAGCAGTCCGGGCAAGGGGATTGTTCTTCGTATTGTACGGACTCCCACTTTCTCTTTCGATAAATAGATCTGCGTTTGCTATAGAGGTTCTCGGGCAGGTGAATTTGAGCTGTTTTGTGGACGAAGGCCCTGCGTTTTTCGTGGTATCCCCGATTGTTTTCGTAGAAGTTTCGGTGCATTTCCCGAAGCTCTTCCTCCCGGTATTTGGCCAGGGGTTTGTAGCGCTCATCGCGCAAACGCTGAAATTTCTTGGCCTTGATGAGCTTGTCAAACCAACTTAGCCCGGCTATTTTTTGAGCTTCCTGTTTGACGAAAGTCAAAAACTCTTCGGGTGTTTGTCCGTAGCAGTCGTCGATGAGGCCTATTTCTTTGGCTATTTCTGTCCCCCAGGGCAGGCATTCCTCCGTGAATTGCAGAGCTTTTTCTTTGCCAATGCGCTTGGGCAAAAGGTAGGTCCAGTATTCGGAACCGTATAGTCCCATGTTTTTGGTGTGGGGATTGATGACGATTCCCTTGCGGGCCAGTACTTTGTCGGCAGCCAGAGCCAGAGCAACTCCACCGGCCCCGGCATTTCCCCTGAGGGCTGAAATGATGTAGTGATCGGTGCTTTGGATGATCTCCAAAATCAGATCGTCCATGGCTTGAATGTTGGCCCAGGATTCATCGGCCGGGTTTTCGGCCGCTTCAATGCAGTTGAGGTGAATGCCGTTAGACCAAAAATCCCGACCGCCGGTCAGCACGATGATTTTGACCTTCTCGTTTTGCTTGGCTTGTGTGAAAGCATGGCGAAGGCGTTCGCACTGCCCGGTACTCATGGCTCCATTGTAGAAGTCAAAAGAGAGGTAGGCTATTTCGCCTTCAATCCGGCAGTCGATTTCGCGGTAGGAGACCTCCTCAACTCCCGGAATCCGTTCTCGTAATTCCTTCAAAACCAGCATAGCCGGCAGTTTAATGGCTTGTTCTTCCGTACTTTTGAGCTGGCGAATCCAGATGGCGGCATCAGCTGTGGCGACGCAGATGGCCAGATCTTTTTGGGCGAGTATTTCCCCGGGCTTCCCCTTGAGGGAATGCTCTTTCTGTGCGCCGTAGGCCAGGTAGGATTTGTCGTTGAGCTGCACGAGTACGCCGGGGGCGCTGTCGGCAGCTCTGATTTTGGTGTAGATGTCTTCCGTTCGATCTTCCCAGGAAAAAGCCAGGTCTTTTTGTCTGATTTTGGGGTTCCACTTGCCTTTTCTTGCTGCCGGAAATTCATTTGCCGAAAGGGGGCGAAATGTACCGCTCTCCAGTTTTTGAAGGGCGTCTAACAGCGCAGCGGTAGCAGCTTGCGTTACCTCGCAGCGATAAATTTCAGCCTTGGAAACCGCTCTTAAGGGGAAAGTCCGGCAAGCCCACACGGGTCCTGCATCCATTTTTTCTACGGCTTGGAGGATGGTTACACCCCATTCTTCTTCTCCCCTCAATATGGCCCACTCCAGCGAGGAGGCTCCCCGATCACCTACTATGCCCGGATGCACGATGAGACAGAGGTGTTTTTTCCAGATGCTTTTCGGGATCTTTGACTTCAAGTAGGGAGCGACGATCAGATCCGGTTGAAAATCCTCAACGGCCCTTTCCATCTCTTCAACCGATTCATCCGTTTGGACGGCTACCAAGTGGTTGAGCCTGTCCAGCTCTAGCCACAGGCGCTGAGCCATGCCATTGAAAGCGGTAGTCAGAAACAGTATTTTCATGTCCGGACATGAGTTGTTGATGTCTTGTTAGAGGGCTCTGTCAGCTAGCTTGAAAGCCCCCAAAGAAACTTTTGTCTTTCTTCACCTTTTCACCCGCTGGTTTTGTAAGTCGCTCGTTTTAGCTTTCTTCGACTTCTTGCAAGTTGGCAAAATGGTAATAAGCGGCACAAGCGCCTTCGGAAGAAACCATAGGTGCTCCCAGGGGATTCTCCGGTGTGCAGGCCTTGCCGAAGTTCGGGCATTCAAAGGGTTTTTTGATGCCTTTCATGATTTCTCCGGCAATACACTCTTCGTTTTCTTTGGCTTCTTCCAGGTCGATATCGAATTTGCGCGTGGCATCGTAGGCTGCGTATTCTTCTTTGATTTGGTATCCGCTCATGGGGATGACCTCCATGCCGCGCCAGAGGCGATCGGTTACTTCAAAGACTTTAAAAATCATTTCCTGGGCAGCCATGTTGCCTTCTTCAGCTACAATCCTGGAATATTGGTTCTCTACTTCAGCTCGCCCGGATTCCAGTTGTTTTAAGACCATGAGGATGCCTTGAAGGAGGTCCACCGGTTCGAAGCCCGTTACGACAATGGGTACTTGGAATTTCTCCACCAGCGGGTAGTATTCCAGTGTGCCCATGATGGTACAGACGTGCCCCGCGGCCAGGAAGCCATCGACTTTGCTTTCTTCGTCGAGCATGATGGCCTCTATAGCTGGTGGCACAAGCACGTGCGAAGCCAGGATGGAATAATTTTTCAGACCCAGTTTTTCAGCATGGAGTACCGACAGGGCGTTGGCCGGAGCTGTCGTCTCAAAGCCTACGGCAAAGAAGACGACTTCTTTGTCGGGGTTTTCCGCAGCAATTTTGACGGCATCCAAAGGAGAGTAAAGGATGCGGATATCGGCACCTTCGGCTTTGGCCTCGAGCAAACTTTGTTTGGAGCCGGGTACTCGGAGCATATCTCCGAAAGAACCCAGGATGACGCCTTTTTCTTTAGCCAGGTAAATGGCTTTGTCGATCAGGTTCAAAGGTGTTACACAAACCGGACAACCCGGCCCGTGGATCATGTTGATTTCTTTGGGAAGCAATTCCAGGATGCCGTTTTTGACCAAGCTATGGGTCTGCCCCCCGCAAACCTCCATGATTGACCAGGGGCGGGTAACGGTCTTTCTGATCTCTTTTAAATAAGCTTGGGCAAGCTGAGGGTCTCGGTATTCGGTGATGTACTTCACGTTTGCTGCTTTTTTATTCTCGATATTCGGAGCGATCGGGAAGCCTGTCTTGTATGTTGAGTTCTTCCTCTATCTCGCCCATCTCTTCGAGGTACCTGAAGGTTCTCTTAGCTTCTTCTTCATTGACGATACTGATAGCCACACCCACGTGAACCAAGACGTAATCTCCTACCTGAGCTTTGGGTATCATTTCCAAGCTGGCCTCTTTGGTGATGCCTCCAAAATCTATTTGGGCCATACGCACGGTGCCGTCAAACTTCATTTCGATAGACTTGATTTTTCCGGGGATAGCTAAACACATGTTCTTTTGCTTTTTTCGGGTGATTAAGGATAAAGCTCATTCTTGTTTCGAATAACAAAATGATTATGCAGAAGCTCTTTGCCTTTCGGCAAATGCTTTTTTCTTTTGCTCAAGTTTCTCCAATAGCCAGCTACACCAGCGGTCTATGCCTTCTCCGTTGAGGCTGGACACGGAGAAGGCCTCTATTTCAGGATTGACCTCTTGGGCATCTTTGATGGCTGCCTCTACGGAAAAAGGCAGGTGGGGAAGTAGGTCGCTTTTGGAGATCAACAGCAAATCGCTGGTGAAAAACATGCGGGGGTATTTTTTGGGTTTGTCATCTCCCTCCGTGGAGGCCAGGAGCGTAATGCGATAGTCTTCTCCCAGGTCAAAAGAAGCCGGACAGACTAAGTTTCCCACATTTTCTATGATGAGCAGGTCGGTATCTTTTAGCTCTATGTTTTGCAAGGCTTGCAAAATCATTTGTGCTTCCAGGTGGCAAATGCCTCCGGTTACGATTTGCAAGGCTTCTATACCGACTTCCCGCAGGCGTTCGGCATCTCTTTCCGTTTCCAGGTCGCCAACCAGAATTTTGATGTTCAAGCGATCTTTTAGCCTCTTTCCGGTTTCTTGCAGCAGGGTGGTTTTTCCACTGCCGGCTGAGGAGGTAATGTTGAGCAGCAAAATACCTCGGCTCGCCATTTCTTTGCGAATGGCTTCAGCTACGAAATCATTGGCCTTGAGCAATTGTACCGTGGTGTTATCGCAGGCAACGGTACCTCGTGCAGTTTTGGATGACTTTTCTGCCATGTTTTTTTGTTTTGGTAAAAATAAGCAAAATCGCAGTGTCCTCGGCTTTTTAGAAAATTTTTTCTAACCCCGCTGGCTCAGTCTTCAAAATGGACTCGCTTGATGAGCAACTCGGTGCCTGAGATGAGGTTGTTGCTGGCCCGACCGCAGTTGTTGCAGAGGAACTTGTAATTCTCTATGACGGATTCTGTGTGGCAGTTTTCGCAAAGAATTTTGATGGGAATGCTGGTGATGTGCAGTTGGGCACGAGGGAATTTGTTTTCTGCCTCTTGCACGGCCTTAAAGGCATTTTGCAACAGGAGTGGTTCTATGTTGGAGAACAACCCGACTTCCATATCTATTTGCGTGAGTTTTTCCCGTTCTTCGGCGGAAAATTGCTCTTCCAGGCTGTTAAACACGCTGCGTATGATGGAAACTTCGTGCATAGCTTTTACTTTTTCATGGCTTTTTTCCATTCTTCGAGATCTCGCAGATGCTTTTGGGCTTCGGCTTTCAGCGTGGGGTCAGAGACGAGTTTCAGCACTTCTTCGGCTTTGCGTTTCATGTCGAGCCAGAGGTGTTGGCCGTTTTGTTTTTCATGGCGCAGGTGCCAGCAGGCCTGAATGTAATTCAAAAGGGTAATGGCTCGTTCGTAGGGATAGTCTGCCGTGCGTATTTCCAGTGCTTCGTTGTAATAGTGTAGGGCTTTTTGAAAATTGTCAGAATGAATGCTTGGCGGGAATTTGCAGAGGGCATTGCCAAAGTGGTTGCAAATGGCGGCATATTCATAAGGGTATTTGTCTTTGGAGAAGTAGGCCAAAGCCAGCTTAAAGGAATTTTGGGCCATGCCGGCCATGATGCCCCTCTTTTTGTCTTCCACGGGGAAGTCCGTATAAATGAGACCAAGTTGGTGGTGAATTTGTGCAAAGGCTGCCGGAGCAAATTCCTTGGAAAAAACTTTCAGCGCTTCTTGATAGCTCTCCGCTGCCGCTTTGTAAAACTGAGGATTTCCGCTTTGTGCCCAAGTGTAGAGGATTTCTCCCTTGCGCATCAAAGCCTCTGCCCAAAGGATTTCGTTGCCGGCTTGTTCAAAGTGCTTTAGAGCAGCGTTGATGTAGTTGAGGGCTTCGGTGTAATTTTTAGCAGTCAGGGCAATGTAGGCAGCATGGGCATAGGCTTGAGCTATGCCGATGTCATTGTTTTTTTTCTTTTGGTATTCGAGGGTATCTTGAATGAGCGACTTTAGCTCCATGATGAGCATTTCGTCATAGGGGATGACCAGTTTTTTGATGAGGATGTCGGTGAGCAGGCTTTTTAATGCCGCTTGAGCTTCTATTGTTATAGCCTCTTCTATACTTTTTCTCGTCAGCTTTTCGGCTTTTTCCGTTTGCCCCAGGTCAATGAGCAAAATGGCTTGTTGCTTTGCGGAAAAAGCTTTCCATTCGGGATTGGGAGCGCTTTGTATAGCTTGTTCATACAGCTTTATGGCCTCCTTTTGGGCTGCAGGGAGGTTTGCGAAGTTTCCATAGTGTTTAAGTACAGCCAGATTGTGTCGGGCTATAAAGTCGTGCGTGTTTTTTTGATGTGTTTTTTGTTGCAGCGTTTCAATAATTTCTGCAGGTATTTCAGTATAGTCGATGAGGTGGAGAATAGCTTTTAAATCTGTCTTTAAGGGCTTGCCTTCGGGCAAAAAATTAAGTGCTGAATTGAACTCTCCGGAGAGGAAAAAACACAGTGCTGCAAGCGTGTTTTTCGACAGTTTTTGCGGTGGAATGAGGTAGGGGGGCAGTTGGTCGTCCCAAAAGAGGGGCCAGTGAATGCCCTTCTCGTTGATTATGAGTTTGTTTGTGGCGTCTTCTTTAGCGGAAAGAGTCTGCAAGTTGGTATTTTGCTTTAGCTCGGGCAGCTTTGCCAAGAAGGCTTTTACCTCCTTGAGGAGTTTTTCTTCTACCAGCAGGATGATCATGTCGCTTTTGTTTTATTGCCTTTCGGCAAATGAAGTCGTTGAGTCAGGTATAGCATTTGCCGAAAGGCGAGGTGAAAGCTCTGTTGTCCATGGCACAATTGATTTGCTCAAGAAACTCAGAGCAGGACATTGAGGATGTGCAGGTTTTCCGGAGCCTCGTATTGGAGAAATCTGTCTTGCTCATTCAGGCCATGGTCGAACAATATGCCATGTAGAGCTACGGCATATTCGTTTTTCGCGACTTCTTTCATCATGTATTGTTTGATTTTGTGGATGTTCCTGAAAACCTCGTTGAAATAAGGGGCCAGCATCAGGCTGTTTTTATCCGGATAATAAACCATACAGACGACAGTATCATCTCGAAAAACCTGCTCTGCAATTTGTCTGTGCAAGATGAGGTGGCTGTTTCGCAGGCAGACGGGTTTTTCAGGGCTTACCCGGATGTCCTTGTCGTGTTGGTTTTTGTCGTGATATTCCGGTGGTACGAAGAACATGATTTGATTTTTTAATTTTTGGCGTGGGCTTTGAGTTCTTGCAGGATGATTTCTACGACTTTATCTGCACCTTTTCTGGCTTCTTCTGTCATTTCCGTGTTGAATCTGGTGTTTTGTACTGCAATGAGATAGACTTCTATGTTTTTCGGGTAATCGTTTTGTAATATCTTTTTTGCATAAGATAGGGCTTGGTCCCATTTGAGGCTGTGCAGGAAGAGTAGGGGATCATCTTCGATTTTTCCTTCGAGTTCGCTTGCCGGAACCTTGTAGAGGGTGCCGGTTTTTTCTCCGGTATTAACAACGGCATCGATGAGGATAATTCTGTCTTGGCCTTTGAGTTTAAAGAGGATTTCAAAGGCGGCAGTACCCATGTCAAATATCTGGAGGTGCTCAGACTCTTCGAGTCGTTCTTTGAGCTTTTGGATGGCATAAATACCGACGGCGTCATCTTCGCGTACGGGATTGCCAAAGCCCATGATGGTAATCTTTTCCATGAATTTGGTTTGGTGTCATCAAATGAGTCAAAGATATGGAAGTCAGGCAAAGTTTTTTGGGTTTGAGCAATGAAAAAAATGCCTGCAGGTGGGAAGCCTGCAGACATTTGAATCACGATTGCATCCAGTATGTTTTAGAGTTTGAATTTGGCCAACTCTTTTCCTGATTTTTTGTCGTGTGCGTGTACGGTGCAGACCAGGCAGGAGTCAAAGGATCTGGCGACCATACCAACTTCTACTGGATCTTGCGGGTCTTCGATTTCCGTACCTTCGAGAGCTGCTTCGATGGGGCCGGGTTTGTCTTCTCCATCGTTAGGCCCTACGTTCCAGGTTGTGGGCGAGATGATTTGATAGTTTTTGATTACGCCGTTTTCGATCTTGATCCAGTGTGCCAAGGCTCCACGAGCGGCTTCGGTAGCTCCCCAGCCCATGCCGTCTTGTTCTTTGGGCTTGATGTAGAACTCGCCGTCCAGATCTATTTGGCTGAGCCAGTCGTTGATCATGAGGAAGAGCCTGGGGGCTTCGTGTACTCGAGCCAATACACGGGTAAAGACGCTGGGGCCCATGCGTTTGATGATGTCGCCGAAGAGCGGATCTTGGATTTGATGGTCCAGGTTTGCCGGATTGGCGTTCATGATAACGCGAGCGAGCGG
>JALSKB010000147.1 GCA_026989035.1 Saprospiraceae bacterium
GTTCAGCTTTATCATGCCTTTCGGCAAAAGGGTTGATTTTAATAGTGTCTTTTTATTTTGTGAAACTACCTTTCGGCAAATGGGCTTTGGCTGGTTTTAAACTACGATGTTGACCATTCGGCCGGGCACGACGATGATTTTTTTGACCTCTTTACCTTCAATCCACTTTTGGATGGTTTCCAGCTTCAGAGCTTCTTCTTCTATAGTCTGTCGGTTTGCATCTGCGGGAAATTCTGCTTGGGCGCGCCGTTTGCCGTTGATGCTGATGGGGTAGATGATGCTGTCTTCTTTTAGGTAGCTTTCATCTGCAGCAGGGAATGTGCTTAGATGCACGCTGGATTCGTGGTCGAGACGATGCCACAATTCTTCGGCTATGTGGGGAGCAAAAGGAGCCAGAGCAATGACCAAAGGCTCCAAAACTGCTCGCTTGCGGGTTTTCAGGCTGCGCAGTTCGTTGGTGGTGCTCATGAAAGTACTGACGCAGGTGTTGAAAGAGAAGCGTTCGATGTCTTCCGAAACTTTTTTCAGGCAGCCGTGCAGAATCTTGAGTTCTTTTTTATTGGCTTCTTCCTCGGTAATGTTCCAATTCCCTTTTTCGTCGAAGAACAGTTGCCAGAAACGACGCAGGAATTTGAAGACCCCGTCTATTCCTTTGGTGGACCAAGGCTTGGATTGCTCTACGGGCCCGAGGAACATCTCGTACATGCGGAAGCAGTCGGCTCCATAGCGTTCAATGACGTCATCCGGGTTGACCACATTGTGGTAGCGCTTAGACATTTTGCCCGTTTCCGAGTGGGTGAAGAGGTGGCTGTCCGAGGCTCCGTTTTTTGGCGTAAATTCTCCTTTGTGGTAAATACCGTTGGCGCATTCGAAGATGGCGTCTTTAAATTCAGGCCTCCAGTTGATGAATTTTTCTATGCTTTGGGTGTCCAGGTAAGAATCTTCCGAGCCGTAGTCTTTAACAAACTGTATGGGTATGGGGATGAGTGCAAACTCTTTGTCGCTTTCTTGTTCGGCCAGGCGTGCACAGACGAAACGGCTTAACCCGTTCACCTTGTCTTTTTGCAAATAGGCAAATTCGATGACCCCCTGAATCATCCCCTGGTTGATGAGTTTTTTAAAAGGCTCTTTGGTGGGCACATAGCCCAGGTCGTGCAGGAATTTATGCCAGAAGCGGGAGTACATCAGGTGTCCGGTGGCGTGTTCGGTACCGCCTACGTAGAGGTCCACCTCGCGCCAATAGTTTAGAGCCTGCTCAGAGGCAAAAGCCTGTTCGTTGTGGGGGTCCATGTAGCGGAGGAAATACCAGGAAGAGCCGGCATAGCCCGGCATGGTATCTGTTTCGCGTTGGTAGCCGTTGGGCAAATTTACCCAATCGGTGAGGCGGGCCAAGGGTGAACGGCCGTCAGCTGTGGGGCGGAAGTCGTCCAGTGGTGGTAGCTCAAGGGGTAATTCGCTTTCGTCCAGAGGATGGGCTATTCCTTCCGAATCGTAAACGATGGGAAAGGGTTCTCCCCAGTAGCGCTGGCGGCTAAAGATGGCATCGCGCAGTTTGTAATTGATTTGCCTTTGGCCTATGCCGCGCTTTTCTATTTCTTGGATGATGCGCTGTATAGCCTCTTTGACCTCCAGCCCGTTGAGCAAGTCGGATTGTATCATTTTTCCGACTTTATCTCCGCGTTGAGCTTCCGGATGTTCCGATTTGTCCACCACTTCGATGATGGGCAATTGGAAGTGTTGGGCAAAGCGGTAGTCTCTTTCGTCCTCACCGGGCACTGCCATGATGGCTCCCGTGCCGTAGTCGGTTAAGACGTATTCACTAATCCAGACGGGTATCTTTGCGCGGGGGTCATCGGGAGGCAGCAGAGGGTTGAGGGCATAAGCTCCTGTAAACACTCCTGTGATGTTTTTTTCTGCCTGGCGCTCGCGTTCGGAGCGTGCACTTACGTAGTTGAGGTATTTTTCGACTTCCGGTTTTTGACTTTTGTCGGTGATTTTTTGGACTAAGGGGTGTTCGGGAGCCAGCACCATAAAAGTGGCACCAAAGATGGTGTCGGGTCGGGTGGTGAAGATTTCGATTTTTTCCTCGCTGTTTTGTAGGGGAAAAAACAGGCGTGCACCTTCGCTGCGGCCTATCCAATTGGACTGCATTTTTTTCATGGCATCGGACCAATCGAGTTCTTGCAAATCGTTGAGCAGGCGTTCGGCATACGCGGTGATGCGTAGCAACCACTGCACCATGGGCTTGCGCACTACGGGATGTCCGCCGCGTTCGGAAACTCCGTCTTTGACTTCGTCGTTGGAGAGCACGGTGCCCAGGGCTTCGCACCAATTCACGTAAGTAACCTGTCGATAAGCCAGGCGGTAGTTCATCAGGGTTTTTTCCTTTTCTGCGTAACTCATGTTTTTCCACTCTTCAGCGGTAAAAGTTTTTCTTTGGTTGGAGCTGGCCGAAATGTTGGTGTTGCCCTGTTTTTCAAACTGCTCAATCAGCTCACTAATGGGGCGGGCTTTTTCTTCTTTGGTGTCGTAGTAATGCTTAAAGAGCTGGAGGAATATCCACTGAGTCCATTTGTAGTATTTGGGGTCGGAAGTAATGACTTCCCGGCTCCAGTCAAAAGAGAGGCCGATGTTGTTGAGCTGTTCTCTATAGCGTTTGATGTTGCGTTCGGTAGAGATGGCCGGATGTACTCCTGTTTGCAGGGCGTATTGTTCGGCAGGCAGGCCAAAGGCGTCGTAGCCCATGGGATGCAGCACGTTGAAGCCCTTGAGGCGTTTGTAGCGAGCGTAGATGTCGGAGGCGATGTAGCCCAAGGGATGCCCTACGTGCAGGCCTGCCCCCGAAGGATAGGGGAACATGTCGAGCACGTAGTATTTGGGCTTGTCGCTTTGATTAGAGACTCGGTAAATGGAGTTCTCTTCCCAGTATTTTTTCCACTTGTTTTCTATTTCGCGAGGCTGATAGTCCATAGTCGGCCTGATTGTAAAACAGAAGGGGGCAGACCCAAATGAAGTGGTTTGAGTCGGCCCCTCTGCTCTTTGAGTTTGAGGTTCGTCTTAATTGTAAAGCGGCATGGCCGGCATCAGCAGCCGGCATTTCACCTTCTTATTGTTCACAAACGGATGATGCATTCCCCTTTGGGCCAAGTGCAAGAGGTTTATTCCAGGTGCATAAACTCTTTCTTGGCGAGGAGTTCTTCTTCTGATTCCTGGTGTTCTTCATCCGGTACGCAGCAATCAACGGGGCAGACGGCAGCGCATTGCGGTTCATCGTGGAAGCCTTTGCACTCGGTACATTTTTCCCACACGATGTAGTAAAACTCTTCGGAAATGGGTTCGTGCTTTTCTTCGGCATCCACTTCACTGTCCCATGGCAGTTTGATCATGCCTTTGAGGGAAGTGCCGTCGGCGTATGCCCATTCATCGCCCGGTTCGTAAATGGCGTTGTTGGGGCATTCGGAAATGCAAGCGTCGCAGTTGATGCAATCTTCAGTGATTTTGATAGCCATGAGGTCGTAGCTTTTGATGGTTTGTAATTTCGGCTTTCGCCAAATGCTTTGTAGGGTAACCTTGGATGCTCGTTTTTGCTTTTTGCAAAAAAGCCCGGCAGCTCTTCAGACTGCAACTCGGCCCTTCAGGGCTTGCCGTTTTGAGTTGCTCCAAATACAAGAACCCTTTTAGGTGGCTCTCAAACTGCAAGATTAGGGCTTTTTTGCGAAAGCGAGGGAAAAAAATGCAAAAAAATGCATCCGGTAGAGCATGTCATTTTTCGTTATCTTTGCAGAAAACGTGCAATCCCTAACCGAAATTTCCTCATGAAGACAGCCTGCCTTTTCCTTTTCCTTTCTCTTTGCCTTTCGGCAAATGTAGCTAAGGCTCAACATTACGTTACCCGCAAAACGGCAAGTAAAAAGCAACTCAAGTTGTACGAGCAGGCTAAGGAGTACGCCGGGCAGAAGGAGTTTGTTAAGGCCCTGGAAGTACTGGACAAGCTGACTGAAGCCAAACCGGTTTTTGCCGATGCCTGGATGTTGAAGGGGGATGTGTATTACGACGGTTTAAATTTGGCGAAAGCCGAAGAAACTTACGAGTACATCCTCCGCATAGCTCCGGGGTATAGGGTGATTACCTGGTACAAATTGGCCCTTTGTGAATGGCGTCAGAGAAAGGAAGAAGAGGCCATAGCCCACATGGAAATGTATCTGAAAACGGGTAAGGGCGGTGAGGAACAGCGCAAGCGGGTCGCCAAAGAACTGGAGCAACTGCGTTTCAGCTTGGAAGCTCGCAAACACCCGGTGCCTTTCTTGCCCGAAAAAATGGGGCCACAAATCAATACCGAGCGGGCGGAATACTCGCCCGTCTTGACGGCCGATGGAGAACAACTGTTGTTTGTCAGGGTGAATGAGCAGAGCGGGGAAGATTTTTACCTTTCCAGAAAGGTGAAAGACGAATGGCAGGAAGCCGACCCCATTGCCGAGTTGAACACCCGCCTCAACGAAGGGGCGCCCACCTTCTCTGCCGATGGCAAGCAAATCATTTTTACGCTTTGTAATGACCGCAATGGCTTTGGTAGCTGCGACCTTTATTTTTCTCGGCGAACTTTGACCGGAGGTTGGACGAACCCACAAAATCTGGGGCCTCCAATTAACACAGCAGCCTGGGAATCTTTACCTTCGCTATCTGCTGATGGGAAAAAACTGTTTTTTTCCTCTTCCCGAGAAGGTGGCCAGGGGGGTAAAGATCTTTGGATGAGCCGGCGTTTGCGCAATGGCAAGTGGAGCAAACCCAAAAACCTGGGGGAGGTGATCAATACCGCAGGTGATGAGATGGCGCCCTTTATTCATGCCGATGGAAAGACCCTTTACTTCATGTCGTCGGGGCATCCCGGCATGGGTGGTTTTGATTTGTTCATGAGCCGGCAGCAGGAAGACGGAAGTTGGAGTGAACCTGTCAATTTGGGTTATCCCATCAACGACATGAGCAGTGAAGGTGCCCTATATGTGGCACCCAACGGTTATCGCGCTTTTTACGCCAGCGATAGAGAGGGCCCTCTGGAAGGTCTTTCTGCTTTTGTGGTCGAAAAAAGCACGAAGCCAACGGATATTTATGCCTTTGATTTGCCGGAGGCCGTGAGGGCGGAGCCTTGTACTTACGCCAAGATTCGCGTTTACGACCGCAGCACAGGCAAGCCGTTGCGGGCTATTGTGCGCATTAGGGATTTGAAAAACGAGGGGCGCTACATTTGGAGACAACAGGCGGCAGAAGACGGTGGGATGCTTTGCTTATTGCCTTTGGGCTCCGATTATGCCCTGGAAATCACGCAAAGTGGCTATTTGTTTTACTCGGACCATTTTGCTTTAGCAGAGATACATCGTGCAGAAGAGCCTTTTTTGCTGTCTGTCGGCTTGATTCCCGTACCTAAAGACGAATCGTTGGCACAGGCGATGCAAGAACCGGTGATTTTGCGCAATGTGTTTTTCGACAGCGGTTCTGCGGAGCTTCGCCCGGAGTCTCGATACGAGTTGGACCGCCTGGCTCATTTGCTGAAGGAAAATTACCAATTGAAAATTGAAATTCGTGGGCATACCGATGAAGTGGGTACTGTGGAGGATAACCTGGTGCTGTCACGCAGGCGAGCGGAAACCGTGCGGCGTTATTTGATAGATAAGGGTATAGCGGAGCAGCGTCTTACCGCCCGAGGTTTTGGCGAAAGCCGTCCCATAGCGTCCAATGAGAATCCGGAAGGACGTCAGCAGAACAGGCGGACGGAGTTCGTCGTTACGGGTGTGGTGTATTGATGGTCCATTGCCGCATTTTCTCTTTACCTTTGCCGCATGAGTGGTGCTACCTATAAAATTACGCTTCCTCAGTTTGAAGGGCCTTTCGACTTGCTGCTTTTTTTCATTGAGCGAGACGAGCTGGATATTTATGACATTCCCATTGCGAAAATTACGGATGACTTTTTGGACTACATCCGGCAGATGGAGGCTTTGAACATCGACATGGCCAGCGAATTTATTTTGGTGGCGGCTACTTTGTGTCGCATCAAAGCCCGTTTGTTGATTCCGCGTAAAGAAGTGGATGAGGAGGGCAACGAAATAGATCCGCGGGATGAGTTGGTTGCGCGTTTGTTGGAGTACAAGCGTTTGAAGAGCGTTTTGGAGGATTTGCGCAAATTGGAAGAGGAGCGCAGTTTGCGGGAGAAACGGGGCAATACGGCAAAGGAATTGCGGAAAATTGCTGAGAAAGCTTTGGTGGATGCCGAGTTGGAATCCATCACCTTGTTCAAATTGATGCGTGCCTTTGAGCGGGTCATGCAGCGTTATGAAGATGCCCGATCGGTCAAGATGGTACACACGGTGTATCGCTATGATTACACGATTGAGGATCAGGCCAGTTACATTGTAGAGAAATTGAGGCCCGGACACCGCAGCGATTTTGACGAAATTTTTGGTGGCTTGGAAAACCGCATTCACGCAGTGGTTACCTTTTTGGCGCTGTTGGAGTTGTTGAACAATCGAAAAGTGCGGATCATTCAAGGCTTAGGGTACAACAATTTTTGGTTGGAGCTGCCAGCCGAAGGGGAAGAGGAAGAATAGAAGCCCGTTTTCAGATCAAATCTTTGAGGCGAAAAACGACGCGTAGGCTTTGCCCTTTGCGCAAGATGCGCAGGCGTATTTTTTTTCCGCTGCGCTTTTGAAAGAGAGTCTGCAGGCCGCTGAGCGACCAGAGACTTGCAGGGCGCCCGTTGGCCCATTGAATGAGATCGCCTGGCCGGATGCCGGCCAGATCGGCAGGAGAATTGGGCACTACGGCTTTGACCAGAAAGCGGGTGAGTTGTTGGCCACCTGCCATGATGATCAGACCGCTTCGGTCGTATTTGAAAGGCCGGTGGAAATTTCGGTTGGGACGTAGATAGAGCTTTTTGTGGGGATAGTCGATGATGAGGTCGAAGCGCCGCAAAAGTTGGTTTCCCAGAATGCCATCGCGTTGGTTAAGATAGGAGGTGTCTGTGTTTTCCGAGAGAAATTGGTAGTTGACCAGGGGTTGAGGTATGGTGTAAGGCCCGATGGTTATTTGGCGTAAGCGACCGGTGTATCCTTCCAGATAGCCCCCCAAGCCCTGTCCAATATTGGCAGGCACCCAGGTAGATGGCGGGCTGAAGCTGCTGTCTCTTTGGTAGTGGAGCAGGAGAGGTAAACCTGCTCCGGTATCGAGTAAGAGATGTTTTTTTACGGTCTGATTGTCGGAGGTTTGGAGAGAAAGGTCGAGATAGGGTTTGCGTCGCGATACGCGCAGGTCCAATGCCGCATAGTTTTTAGGAGGCTTGAAATGTTCGGGTCGTATGAGTGTCAGGGTTCGGCTGCGGTAATCGATTTTGATGAGGTAGCGGTCGAATACGGCAGCGCCGAGTATGCCTTGCACTTCTATGCCGCTGGCTTCTTCGAAGCGGAAGTAATCTTCTTCGAGCACCAGCATGGAATAGTTGTCTATGTGTAAGTTACTGATTTGGAGGTGAATGTTGCGAATGACCAAGGCGTAAAGGTCGCTTCGCATGTCGGAGCCGATGATGGGCAGGCGTTTGTAGTAAGGGATGTTGAGGATATCCGTGATTTCTCTTTTCAGCAGGATGGTTTGCTCGGAGCCGGTGTCGAAGATGAAGCGCAGAGGTAAGGCGCCATTGAAAACCAAGCGCAGGATGATGAGGTCGTTTTCGTATTCGAAGGGGATGCTAATGCGCTCGAAATTTTCGCGTTGGGCATCTCCCGGAATGTAAGGCACTTGGGCTTTTGCTGCCAGAATGAGCAGAAAGTGAAGCGTGTAGAAAATGACTTTCCGAATTCTTTGCATGTCTGCAAGATACGCAATTCGAGATACAGATGAAGGATTTGGCCAAATAAAACGGCAGAGGCGCAGCACCTTGCGCCTCTGCCGATAGCCCGGAAAAGAAGTTCTGCTTTACAGCTCTTTTTTACACAGGTAAAAGTCTATGCGCTCGCAGGAAGTGTCTTGGAGGCGTTGCTCCATCTCCTCTACGGTTTTGGGCGGGGGTACGATGACTTTTTCGCCTTCTGTCCAGTTGAGCGGCATAGCCACTTTGTACTTATCGGAAGTTTGCAAAGCCTTGAGTACGCGCAAGATTTCTTCCATGTTGCGTCCAACATTCAGCGGGTAGTACATAATGAGGCGGATTTTCTTTTCCGGATCGATGAAAAAGACGGCGCGTACGGCAGCTGTTTCGCTTTCGTTGGGTTGGAGCATGCCGTAGAGCTTAGCCACCTTCATGTCCAAATCGGCTATGATGGGGAAGTTGAACTCTACGCCTGTTTTTTCACGCACGTTGTTTACCCAGGCCAGATGAGAGTGGATGCTGTCTATGCTGAGGCCGATCAGTTCGGTGTTCAACTCGTCAAATTTGGCCTTGTTTTGAGCAAAACCACTCAGTTCGGTGGTACAAACCGGAGTGAAATCGGCCGGGTGAGAAAAGAGAATAACCCATTTGCCTTTGGCAAAGTCGGAAAACTTGATGGGACCGAAGGTGGTGTTGGCTTCGAAGTCCGGCGCCATATCCCCTATACGGGGCATGGGGTTGAAAGTTTGCTCTTGTGTTTCCATGATGATGTCGTTTTTGGTTTTACATGTAAAAATAATAAAGCTTCCGGCCGGCATCAGCAGCGGCCTAATCTCGTTTACACAGGTACAGCAATTGGGGTTGATTCTCTCAAGCTCTCGGTTGCGTTTTGGTTGTGTGAAGTGCTGAGAGCCATATCTTAAACAACTGATTTTTACAGAGGTTGAGATAGGCGCTCTCTATGTGCTATAGAGCTTGCATATACTCATGAGGCAGTGCTTGTAGCTTGCCGTTTTATATCCGTCACGAAATATACCCAAACCGAAATGGTCTGGGATATTTGCGACTTGCAAACGGGCAAAAGGTAGAGCGTTTGGGAGGCGTCAGCCTCCCAAACCACTTCGCCATGAGTATATTTTGGGCGTTGATCACTTGCCGTTGCGGTTTTTGTCTGTGGCCGTTTGAATTCGTGCCGAGTCGAAGGGGCAAATCCTTTTTCAGTTTTTGAGCAGTTGCACGATTTGTGTGTTTGCTCCTTGCCGAATGGATAAGATGTAGAGGCCATCGGCTTGTCCGGAAAGTTTGAGGTTTTGTTCTTCTATAGGGTTTTGGGGTTGCCAGTGGTGTTGTAAAACTACCTGCCCTAAGGTGTTGTGAATTTGGAGAAAGATGGGGGCGGAGCTTTCCGTAGCCAGTCGGAGGTACAAAGTTTCCGAAGACAGAGGGTTGGGGCCGTAGCTGAGTAAGCGCAGAGCTAATTTTTCAGGCAAGTATTGCAGGGTGCTGTAGTTGGAGCGTCCATCGAGATCGACGGCGCCAACGCGGAAGTAAGGACCGGGGATGTCTCTTGTGAGAGGGATGCGTGTTTGATAGTTTCCATTTGCCGAAAGGCTGAAAGCTTGGGTAGTGAGCGCTTGGAAGTTGCTGCCATCGGCAGAGGATTGCAATTCGTAGTGGGAGATGTTGACTTCATTGGCTACTTGCCAGGAGAAGAGCAGTTCTTGGGAGGAGTTTTGAACATTGAAGCTTATCCAGTCCAGAGGCATGGAAGCAAGCGTTTGGATTTGGAAGGTGTAGGGCGTTTTCCAATCGCTGTAGCCTACGCCTTGGTGGATGATGCGAAAGTAATAGGTGCTTCCCGGGTTGAGTTGGGCTTGGGGGATGACCAGATTTTGGATTCCCGAACCGGAGGAGAAGGAGAGGGCATAAGTGCTCTGGTTACTCATGTCGGTATAATCAGCCGGGGTGTTGATGAAGAAATCCAAGCGACCGGCCAGATTGGGATTGGGGGTGAGTTGGATGGTCAGGTCGTTGTTGAGGTTGGTGGGGAGGGTTATGGTGTACCAATCGGGGTCATCGGTATAAGGGGCTTCGGGGGCCTGGGTGGCCCGCACTTGCACCATGCCGAAGTAGAGTTTGTCGGGTTGAACGGTCCACTCAAAGCGGGGATAGTCGCCTTCGTCCATGGCTCGAGCGACCAGATTGGGGTCATCGTTGACCGAGGTGTGAAAGACATCGGTAAGCAGGGTGTCGGTGAGGCGGTGAGCAGTGCCATCGGTGGGGGCCGGTTGATTGCCGTCGTAAAGCCATTGTCGGGACAGTGCTACTACGCCGTCTCCGTTATCGCCCGTAATGTCCGAGGTGACGTAGGTGTAGCGCAGGTCGGTGGGGAGAGGGATGTCCGGATTATCGTAGGTGCCGTGCCAGATTTCCGAGAAGCCCTGGGTCGTGCCGTCGATGTTGATGCCGGTAACGTCGGGGCTGGTTTCGTCTCCATCACAATCCACGTCTTCATTCCAGAAGGGAAAGGGCAAGACGCTGAAGTCGTTTTCATCGCCACCGAAGAGATAGACTCCGGGGCAGTTGAAGAGGTTGAGAAAGCCGCAGCCGTAGGAATAGCGCAGGTCGCGGACGGCTTCGGAGGCCAGATCGGGCAGGCCGTCTTTGTTTTGGGGTGGTTGGCTGGGTTCTTTGGAAGGGGAGATGTTGCCCAAGGTGTTGCTGCCTCGGTGGGGTGTGGCCATGGTAATCAGCTTGGCTACCCGATGCCCGCCGGTTTGATTGGGATAAACCCACCAACGAGGTGTACCCGAGGGTTGTTCGGGCGTGCGGCGTTGAAGATATTCGCGGGCTTCAAGTCCTCCCATGGAGTGACTGACGAGAATGACGCGGTCTTTGTCGGGGTTAGCAGCCAGAACTTTTTCTATGCACTTACCCAGTGCGTAGCCCTGCTTGAGAATGGCCGATTCGTTGCTGTCCGAGTCAAAAGGCGAAGGAGAGTCGCAACCATGTACGATGAGCTGGGCATTGTTGGGATCTTCATTCCAAAAATTTTGAAAATTGATGGCATAGACACAACCGGCCTGAAGGTTGTTGTCCTCGTTGACAAACTGCACCAGGACGTCGTCGTCTCCTGTGCCTTCTACCTGGTCGGCTCCCCAGATGTGGGTTTCTTCCGTGGCATTGACTACGGCTTGGAAGACATCAGTCAGGTTGCCCCATACGGAAATGAAATCGGGGTCGTTGTAAATGTTTTGCCAGGAAAGCTCGCTGCCTGTCCAGCCGTGGAGGAAGATGACGGGATAGACGCAGTCTTGTGGAAAAATTGCGTGAGAGAAAAGGCAAAGGAAAAAGCTACTCGATATCCATTTTTTCATGCCAGGGAATTTAACTTAGCCAGTATTTGTCGGGTTTCTTTATACTCATGACGAAGTGGTTTGGGATGCGAGAGCATCCCAAACTCCCCAACTTTTGCTGGTTTGCAAGTTATAAATATCCCAAACCAAAATGGTTTGGGTATAGTATGGTGGCGGCCGTTTTTGGTAGATTCAAGGGTATAGCCGTTTTGATTTTCTCAAGGTATCTTGGTTGGGGGCTGTGTTCCCAATGAATTCCCAAATATAGGTGTTTTGCGTCTAAACTTTTAGGGTTTTAATTGTTGTCAGCATTTTTTGGATGAGTTTCGGCTTTGATTTGTTGTCCTTTTAGCGGGGTATATTCACTTTCTCCCCAGGTACAAGCCGACGAGGATGAGTCCCATTCCTATGAGATGCTCCCATCCAATGGGTTCTCCATCGAGGTAGCCCCATAGGAGGGCTACGAAAGGAATGATATAGCTGACACTGGAAGCAAAAAGGGCATCGCTGAGTTGTACGAGGCGATAAAAAACCAAAGAAGCCAATACCGTGCCGAACAGGGCGAGCAGAGCGATGTAGCCCAGGGCTTGCCAGGCTTGAGGGTGAGCTTGCAAAAGGGTTGTAGCATCGCTGAGAAACAACCAGGCCAGAGAAAAGGGCAAAATGAAGACAAAAGAAGCCGTACTGATGTCGAGTGAGGGAATGTGTTGTAAGTACTTTTTGGCGATGTTGGCACTAAGAGCATAACAGACGGTTGCCAGCATGACGAAGGAGGCATAGGTAGCTTGCTTGGGTATGGCCTGTATGCTTCCACCGCTTTGGCTTACCAACCAGATGGCTCCGGCCAAACCTAACAAGATACCCAAACCTCTCAAAGTAGTGATGCGCACGGAAAAGAAGAGTAAGCCGATAACCATGGTAAACAAGGGTGTCAGGGAGCTTATAATTCCCGTTAAAGAACTGTCGAGTTGAGTTTGGGCCAGGGAAAAGAGCAAAAAAGGCAAGAAGTTGCCGATGATGCCCACGGCGAGCAGGGGTTTCCAATCGACCCAAGGCATTTGGCGAAAGCTTTTGAGGAACCAAGGCAGGAAGAGCAGGCCGGTGATGCCCAGGCGCAGCGTAGCGACCTGAGCAGGAGAGAAAACTTCCAAGCCTCGTTTGATGAGAATGTACGAACTGCCCCAAACCAGGCCCAGGGACAACAACAGCAAAAAGCTCTTCGCCTCTTTGGTCAACATGTAGGAGATCTTATTTGAAAAAATTCAGTTTCAAGCTGTCTCGTAACTTCTGAAACTCGTTTTTGTTTTGCTTCCAGTATGGCCGTCTGGCACTTTTGATCAAGCTGGCTTTGACGAGCGTTTCCTTGTCGTTTTCCTCTGTCCAACCCAAGATTCGGTAGGGGAAATTGGCTTCAAAATCTATGGTTAAAGTTCGGGGCAGATGCAGGTATTCCAGCACGCACTTCGGGTTGGCTTCTCCGCTGAGGTATTTCAAACGGGCAGCGCGTGGGCTTTCCTTTTCGTGAGAGAGGCGCAGGAAAAAAGAGCCGGGGATGAAGTTGTATTCGCCTTCCGGCAAAACGTTTGGCCCCATGCGCAAAAGGTTGAAGAGGTCATCTTCTAACAAGAGGTTTTTTTCTTGTAACAACTTTTCTCGATCGCCGACGTCTCCAAAGTAGGAAAATCGCTTTTCTCTATAGCCTTTTTCTTCTCTGTTGAACTGCAGGAAGGATTGCCCGCACCAATCTTGAGTACTGAGGGTGAGCTTGAGCGCAGGTTCTTGTTTCTCGGTAGATACGGGAGTAAAAACGGAGTTCATCAGGGAATAATCGTAGATACCCGTAACAAAGCGCCAGATGGTGTTGCGCTTGAGTACGCTGATTTTGCCGTTTTCGGTTTCTTGTGCGCTTTCGATTTTGACTTGGCGGAGAGGGTCAAAGTCTTCGGTAACGAAAATCATCAAAGCCTGGCCTTGGCGTTTTTCTCCGTAGCGCTTGATTTCCAGTTGGTAGCTGTTCAGTTCGGCCTGGCCGGCATACCAGTATTGCCTGAAAGCATCGTCTTGTGTTTGCTGGATTAGTGTTGCAGGTGGTTTGGTTGTTGTGAATGGGTTGAAGGTCGAGGATTCACAGGAAGGCAGGCCCACGATGCCACTGATAAGGAGTGCAAGGCAAAGAGGTATTTTCGTTTTCATGAGCAAAGGCTTTTTGGAATTCTTTTTACCTTTGCCTTGCGGCAAAAGCAATTCGATCTGAGGGGGCATGTATCGTTCTGTAAAATTGCATCATGGTTGAAGTCAAGCTCTTTTCGGGAGAAGCATCCAGGTATTTAGCCGAAAAGATAGCCGATTTTTACGGCATCGGGTTGGGTGACTTAAACATCAGTCGTTTCTGCGACGGTGAAATTCAACCCGTCATCAACGAGTCTGTGCGTGGTGCCTATGTATTTTTCATACAATCTACTTTTAGCCCTTCGGATAACTTGATGGAGCTTTTGCTGATGATTGATGCAGCAAAGCGGGCTTCGGCAGATTACATCACGGCTGTCATTCCCTATTACGGCTATGCCCGTCAAGACCGCAAAGATAAGCCAAGAGTGCCCATTTCGGCGAAGTTGATAGCGAATCTTTTGCAAGCTGCAGGCGCCAATCGCATTATGACGATGGACTTCCACGCCGATCAGATTCAAGGCTTTTTTGACATTCCGGTGGATCACCTTCGGGGTGAAGCCATTTTTATGCCCTATTTGCAGCAGCGGGATTTATCTCAAGTTGTTTTTTCTTCACCCGATGTGGGCGGGGTGAAACGAGCCAGGGCTTACGCCAAATTCTTTCAGCGCGATTTGGTCATTTGCGACAAGCACAGAGAGCGGGCCAATGAGGTGGCGGGTATGACGGTGATCGGCGATGTGGAAGGGGCTGACGTAGTTCTGGTCGATGATTTGGTGGATACGGCAGGTACGCTTTGCAAGGCAGCAAAAGCTTTAATGGATGCCGGAGCGCGTTCGGTGCGTGCCTTGGCGACCCATCCGGTGCTTTCCGGCAAGGCCTATGAGCGCATTCAGGAATCGGTGCTGGAGGAGTTGCTGGTTACGGATACCATTCCCTTGAAAGAAAACAGACCGACGGAAAAAATTAAAGTCTTGCCCACGGCCAAACTTTTTTCCCGGGCTATTCGGAACATTCACGAGCACCGCTCGATATCGGCCTTATTTATGAATCGCTAAGGCCGTTTGTGTTGCAGACCAAAGCTGTCGGCAGGGCATTGACTTCTTGATTGAGCGAGAAGGGTTTTCTTCCGGGATGTTGTCCGGTAGATTGACAACCGAATAAGTTATGCAATCACCATCAGAAACTCAGGGTTCTTCTGCAAAGGCCCGCGATTTGGAGCATTTTTTTTCTGCCTTTCGGCAAAATATCCTCGGTGTAGATGCGCGTTTTAGCACGCCTTACGGAGAGGTGCCACTGGTGTATGCCGATTGGATTGCCAGCGGTCGATTGTACAAGCCGATTGAAGAAATCTTATGTGAGCGCTTTGGCCCCATGGTGGGCAATACGCATTCCGAATCCAGTGAGACGGGCCGCATCATGACGATGACCTATCACCTGGCTCATCGCATCATCAAAGAACATGTGGGCGCTTCGGAAGACGACATCATCATCACCGCCGATTCGGGCATGACAGGGGTGTTGGCCAAGTTTCAGCGCATTTTGGGCTTGCGGGTGCCCGAGCGCCTGCTCAAATACATGGATATTCCCCGCGAAGAACGACCTGTGGTTTTTATTACCCACATGGAACACCATTCCAACCACACTTCTTGGTTGGAAAGCATAGCCGATGTGGTGGTTTTGCCACCGGACGAGCAGCTGCTGGTTCAGCCTCAAGCTTTGGAGGAAGCGCTGGAAAAATTTGCCGAAAGGCCCATGAAGATAGGCTCTTTTTCGGCTTGTTCCAATGTTACGGGCATCATGCCGCCTTATTACGAATTGGCTGAAATCATGCACCGCCATGGAGGCTATTGTTTTGTGGACTTTGCCGCTTCTGCCCCTTATGTGGACATCAACATGCACCCCGAGCACCCCGAGCAACGCCTGGACGCCGTTTTCTTCTCTCCCCACAAGTTTTTGGGCGGGCCGGGTAGTTCCGGCGTCTTGGTTTTTAACAAGTCTCTTTACCACAACCGCATTCCGGACCATCCGGGTGGTGGCACGGTAAAATGGACCAACCCCTGGGGAGAATACAGCTATGTGGCCGATATCGAGGCGCGCGAAGATGGAGGTACTCCGGGTTTTTTGCAAGCTATTCGCACGGCTTTGGCCATTCGCTTGAAAGAAAAAATGGGGGTTGAGCGCATTCGGGCGCGGGAAGAAGAGTTGGTGAAGCGGGCTTTTGAACTGCTGGAAAACGTGCCGGGTTTGCACGTCTTGGGAGGAGAGCACAAAGAGCGCCTGGGCGTCTTTTCTTTTTACTTGGAGGGCATACACCACAATCTGGTGGTGCGCCTGCTCAACGATCGCTTTGGCATTCAAGTTAGAGGAGGCTGCTCCTGTGCCGGAACTTACGGGCACTACCTCTTAGATGTAGATTGGAAACTCTCTCACGAAATTACTCGCCGTATTGAACAAGGAGACCTGTCCTTGAAACCGGGCTGGGTACGCCTGTCTTTGCATCCGACCATGAGCAATGAAGAACTGGAATACATCGGCAGAGCTTTGATGGCCGTGAGCGAAAACATCGCTTCTTGGAAAGAAGATTATTGCTATGACCCCGCAACCAACGAGTATTATTTTTGCAATGAACGTCCCAATCCGGAAGCCTATAGTTCTTGGTTTGAGCTTTAATTGCAAGAAGTTTCGGAAGCTTTTCTCTTAAAACGCATATCTGATCCCCGAGCGCATGTTGTGAGAAAAAGCAGGTATTTCGGGGGGCGTTCTGGAATCGTAGAGCAAAGAGAGTGAATTGGTAAAGCTGACTTGTTTGTTGAATTTGACCACTAAGACGGTGTTTGACGAAAGTCTGAAATCTTTGAAGTCGGAAAGCAAGGGTTGAAAATAAGAGGTGGAAGCCAAAACGGCGTTTTTTGTTAGTTTAATGCGAAGGGAGAGGTAGGAACTCATGCGATGATCGCGATGAATGGCTTCAGTGGCTTCTTCGTCGTATTCAAACATGTAGGCCATGCCGGCGTAAATGGAGTGTTTGCTTTTTCCGCTGAGAAGAAATCGGCCACCACAGCCGAGCAAAGCCCGAAGCTTGATTTGAAGGTTTTCGTTGTACTGGAGTTGTCCGAAAAATTCGTGGGTGTACCAGGGGGAATAACTGATGTTGTAGCGCAAGTGTTGAAACCCCTGATTGACAAAGCTGGTTTCTCCTGCTTTGACAAATTGTACATTGGTGATGGAGAGTACGCGGCGGTTGAGGTGTTGAAATTCCAATTGGAAACCACCACTCAGGTTCAATATGGTTTGGGTGTTTTTTACCCAGTTGAAGCTCAGATCAGCGCGCTCATACCAGCCGATGCTGTCATTTATGTTGCGGCGCTTGTCCTCGATGTTGACAATTTGAGCAGGGAGAAGTACGAGAAAAGTTAGATATAGAAAGAGTACGGAAAGCAGACGAATCATTTGGTTGGGGTTGAATTTAAGATGTGGCAAAGTTAGGCAAACATACGCACTTGCTTTGGTCGCTGGTAAGCAAAGAGTTGGAGCCCTTGGAAGCTGTTGTTTAGGGCTCCGAGGAAGGCCCCGATTCTTTGGGTTTGATCATGGAAGAGATGAAAATGATTTATATAGCCATGGCGAAGTGGTTTGGGGGGCGTCAGCCTCCCAAATTCCCTATCTTTTGCCCGTTTGCGAGTCGTAAATATTCCAAATCATTTCGGTTTGGGTATAAAATTGAAAGAGTATGTTGTTTCCCATAGGCGATGATCAGGTTCAGGGAGGTTACTACCCCCGATTCAGCTATGGTCTCATTGCGTTTTGCATTTTGTTCTTTTTTATTCAAGCTCAATTTAAAGACTGGCTCGTTTGCTCCTTGGGTGTTGTACCGAATCAAATCACGCATGGTCGAGATTTGTACACCTTAATCAGCAGCATTTTTTTACATGCGAATCTTCAACATTTGGTTGGCAACATGCTGTTCCTCTGGGTTTTTGCAGATAATGTAGAGGCCAATATCAACAGCAAAAGGTTTCTGCTTTTCTTTTTTGCGGGAGGGGCTGTGGCCGCTTTGGCCCATGGTTTTGTTCAGGCTGATGCTGCCACGGACTGGTGCTGTGCTTTTTGTAATGGAGGTTGTGAAACGACTTATTGTCAGGGAAGTGTTCCTATGATAGGAGCCAGTGGAGCGATCTCTGCCGTCTTGGGATCTTATTTGGTGATGTTTCCCTTGTCGCGTATCAGGGTATTGTTTTTACTTTTTTCTTTTCGGGTTCCGGCTTTTGTATTTTTGGTTTTTTGGATTCTTCTGCAACTGAACAACGGGCTTTCCACGATGGGGGGTGAAGAAACCAATGTAGCTTGGTGGGCCCATATAGGAGGTTTTGCTTTTGGCTTGTTGGCAGGGGTGTATTTTAGGAGCTTGTCCGAATTTATAGGTTTGGGTGAAAGCGAAGTTTAAACTTTAAACTTGGCTTTGTTCGTTTCCCCGGGCCGTGAACATGATTCCTTCTCCGATTTGTTCAAAAGTGTAGGTAGAGAAGCGCGGAGCTTGCTGTAATTTTTCAAATTTCGGGAGGGCAAAGGCGGATAGGCCTTCTCCTATGATTAAGGGAGCGATGTAGAGTTGCAGGATGTCGATGAGGTTGGTTTGTAAAAACGAACTGGCTGTGCGTTGGCCTCCTTCCAGCAATAAGGCGTAGTGCCCCTTGTCATAGAGCCATTGGAGAATGGAAAGAGGCGGGACATATCCCTTTTTGTCGGGTTCGAAGAACACGAAGTTTTTTGTAGGTGTTTTTTCGTTTTGTTGGTTTTGAGGGCATAGGACGTGCAGGTTTTCCTCAGGCTTGAAAGCGGAAGGTATGTTTCCGCAAAGCCAGAGGCGCAGGGGTTGTGGGCCTTCTACATGGCGTACCGTCAGACGGGGAGCATCGGTTTTTACGGTACCATGCCCGACTAAAACGGCGTCGCAGAGGGCCCGCAAGCGGTGGGCGTGAATGAGGTTTTCTCGGTCGCCAATCCATTTGCTGTCGCCCGAATGGGTAGCTACGCAGCCGTCGAGGCTTTGTGCAAAGTGGGAAAAGACGAGGGCGCGTTTTTTTTGAACGGCCTGCAGGGGAAAGAACAGCAGAGGGAGGTAGCGTTTCCACAGTTCAAGGGCTTCCGGCCCGAGACGCGCCTGATCACACAAGACGGCATAAGCCCCTTGTTCTATTCTAAAGCGCGCCAGAGCAGGCCCTTGGGGAGGTTCGGTATCAAGCCCTATGAGCAGGCTGTTTTCCGTTGAGCGTTTGTTGGAGGGTTTGCTCTCTTCTTCGGAGAAAGCCCTGAGGTGTTTGCTTCGCAAGTCAAAGGCCCATAAGCGGCAAGCTGCAGCCCGGGCTGCCTTGCGCTTGATCATTTGCCGAAAGGCCAACAACAAACGCCAGTGATTCAGTTTGTCCATCTTCGTCAAAGCAGATGTCCCATGAGGCGTTGCTTTACCTCCAGGTATTCTTTGTTGCGTTTGCCGGGCTTGACAATTAGGGGTACGCGGCTGAGAACTTGAATGGAGGATTCGTCCAGGGCGGCGATTTTCTCCGGGTTGTTGGTCAGCAAGTGGATGGCTCGCACCCCCAGGGATTTGAGCATGGTCAGGGCTACATCATAGTGGCGCTCGTCTGGTTCGAAGCCCAGGTGTACGTTGGCATCTATGGTGTTGAGGCCTTGATCTTGCAGTTGATAGGCCTTGAGCTTGTTGATCAGGCCGATGCCCCGTCCTTCTTGGCGAAGATACAGCACGATGCCGGCATGCAGGGCCGTGAGTTCCAGGGCTTTTTCCAGTTGTTCCCCACAATCGCAGCGGCCAGATCCAAACAAATCGCCAGTCATGCATTCCGAGTGAATGCGCACCCAGGTAGGTTTATCGGGTTTAAAATCTTTGTGGACTAAAGCCAGATGGGGCATGGGGTCGTCCGGCCTTTCGGCAAAAGCTATCATGCGGAAATCTCCATGGGGGGTGGGGATCAGCGCTTCGGCTTGCTGTTTCATGTAAAAAAAAGTTGTGCGGTACTCATGTAATTGGTTTGCTCTACGGGCATTAAACCGTTAAACGGCCTTTTTAGTTGCCCTAAAGGCGTAAATGTCGCCCGAAAAGACCTGTGAACGTCCCTTTTCCAGGCGTTGGCACATGGCTGCAGCAGAGATGGGGTGTTCTTCCCGAAAGCAGTGTTGTTCGCGTATGGACCAATTGTAACGGTACGAACTCAGCCTTTCCAGGCGTTGGATACAGCGCATGGCAGCTTCCGGAGCAAAGGCAAAAAATTCAAAGGAGAGGGCCGGCAGTGCCATGGAGAGGCCGTTTAAGACCTCTAATTCGTACCCCTCCACATCTATCTTGACAAATGCCGGCATTCCATAGGTTGAAATGAGTGCGTCCAAGGTGGTAAGTTCGACCTCCAGGGTGTCGTCCCAGCGGGCTTTGTAGCGTGCCGGTTTGTTGAGGCTTTGTTTCCAACGGGTATCAGCCAAGGTGCTGACGGTAGGCGTCATGCTGCTGATGGACATGGAGGCCTTGCCTTGTCGGGCTCCTACGGCTTTTGTCAAGAGCGTGAAGTCGGGATGTGCTGAAAAACGCTGCTTCAATTCTTTGATGCAAACGGGTTGAGGTTCTACAGCTACGACTTGGGCACCCAGAGCCAACCAGACGTCCGTGCGATTTCCCAGATGTGCGCCCAGGTCGAAACACAAGTCTCCTTTTCGTATGAATTGCCCGTAGAAGCGCAGCATGTTGCGGCGGTTAAAGGGCTTCCAGTAGTAAATGGCTCGAGAGCGAAGTAGGCCCCAGAGCGTTTTCCACTTTCGGGTTTTTGGTTTCATACCCTGACGATTTGCTCTTCTTCCAACATGGGCAGGAAGTGGTATTTCAGGTAAAGCTGTACGGTGGCCAGAACGTCTTTTTCGCAATAGCGGGCAATGCGCTGAAGGTCTTTTTCCTGCCAAAAGACGCGTCCGACTTCGCTGCCGTCTATGTCGTTTTTTGGGGAAGGGATACCGAAGAGGGCAGCCAGCAATTTGAGGGAGGTGTAATTTTTGCGATCGCCAAACTTCCACATTTCCAGGGTATCTATGAGGTGTTGGGTTTCCCAGGGCTTTTTGCCGCTGAGGTCTAAGGCTGCAGGCAGGGGCATCTGATTGACCCACATGCGTCGGCAAATGTAGGGAATGTCGAATTCCTTGATGTTGTGCCCGCACAGGCCGGTATTTCGGGTGTCGGCATAGTGTTTGTCTAACAGGGCTTTAAACTGCTCGAGCAGTTCCACTTCGTTTTCCGAGGCAAAGGATTTGAGGCGCAACTGCCATTGCTCGGATTCGTCTTTGTGTAAGATGCCTACCGAAATGCAAACGATGCGGCCGAATTCTGCAAAAATACCGGCTTTGTCTTCATAAGAATCCCCGAGCTCTTCTTCTGCGAGCTCGTCTTCTTGCTTTCGCAAAAGGTAGGAGGCTTTGTGTTTCCACAGGGCTTTGAAAGCTTCATCTAACTCTTCGTAAGAAGGTTGTGAAGATACCGTTTCGATGTCCAAAAAGAGAATGCGTGATAAATCCGGCATGATGTTTTATTTGTGTACTGTCCGGTTCTTCCTTGTGGAAAATCTTCGGGCAGTGGGTTTTCGCGTATTTTTGCGTAAAAATAAAGAAAATGAGAGAGTCCGACCTCGCACTATGGTTTTTCAGGCAGTTGGCGAGTTTGCGGCAGGACGATACCCTGAGCCTTCCCGTGCGCAGTATGCGGTTGTACGAGTTGATGCGTCGCTTGCTCAAGGAACGCACACGCGGCAAGGAATTGCATTTCAACACGCTTTTTGCACTTATAGCTTATGCTTGCCAGACTTACGGCATTCCGGAGGATGTGCAGGGGGCTTTGCAGCGATTTCGGTATTTGGTCTTCAAGCTTTACGATCGTCCTTCCGACGACTTGGCCCGAGAGGTTTTGGACACGGGTTGGCCGGCTCTTGTCCTGGCGGTAGCCGGTTTTTATCAAAGTGAGATTCCGGAGGCGTTGAAAGAACAGCTCCCCGAAGGGCCTTTGCCCCAAGCTCGTAGGATAGAGGCCGTGGAGTACATGGCATATCGACGCGTTTTGCTCATCAGCCATTTGCCAGAGGAGCAGTGTTTTTATGCCCGCTTGGAAGATGATCCCGATCAGAAAGTCGTGGTTTGCTATGGCAGCGGGGAACGACACGATTTGTACTCTTCTTTTTTTAAGAAAGTTCTGGCGTTGTGGCCTTTGCCTTTTCTCGTCGGTTTAGAAGAGCTTTCCATAGATGAGCAGGGCGTTTACCATCCGCGCAGTTTTATTCTCGAACCGGATTACTTGCTCGACGTAACTACCATAGCCGAAGCTATGGACGGCCCTTCGGCTTTGGTGAGTTTTCTGCTCAAAAAATACATGCCGTTTTCCCCGGGCAAGCCGGTTTTGCTGGGGCATATCGCAAATTTCTTTCTCGACGAGTTGATGAATGAGCCGGAAGCCGAATTCAAGCAATTGTTTGCTAAAGTGTTTAAGCTCAATCCGTTGGGGTTTGCCCGGCTCAGTGATGCTGATGTCAGGGAAATTATGCAAGCTGCGAGGCAGCATTTCCTCACCATCAAAAGCATGGTTCGTCAGGGCTTTGCTCAAGAAGACATCGAGCGTGGCAAATCCTACCTGGAACCCACCTTTTATTCCGAGCGGCACGGTTTGCAGGGGCGTTTGGATATTCTCTACCGGGGTGCTGACAAGACGAGTATCGTAGAATTAAAAAGCGGTCGCATTTTTAACCCCAATCAGTACGGCATCAACTCATCTCATTTTGTCCAAACGTTGTTGTACGATTTGATTATTCGCCATGTCTTTCGGCAAACGACGCCCCGCAACTACATGCTCTATTCAGGCAGCAGCGATACGCCCTTGCGCTATGCTCCACCGGTGAAGGAGGTTCAGCGGGAAGCCCTACAACGGCGCAACGAGTTGCTGCTTGTCGAACGGGCTTTTCTCGAAACTTTTGCCAACAGGCCGGATGGAAATTTGGATCAAAGCCCTGCGGCTCGTCTTTTTGAGGAGTTGCGTCCTGAGAGGCAAACTGGCCTTTTTGGTTTTCGCCGAGACAATCTCCGGAGTTTTAGCAGGGTGTACGAAAGCATGCGCCCTGTTGAGCGGCACTATTTTTTGGCTTTTTCGGGTTTTATCGCGCGGGAGCATCAGTTGGCCAAGCTGGGGCACGACAACAGCGATCGTCGTCATGGGCAAGCCAGCTTGTGGCGCTTGCCCTTCCTGCAAAAAGATGAAGATTATCAAGTGTTAGCTCATTTGAAACTCGTGGAAAACAAAGCTTCGGAAGAGGAGCCTCTGCTGGTTTTTCAACGCACGGAAAAGAGCAATCCCCTGGCTAATTTCCGCCAGGGAGATTTGGTCGTTTTATATCCCGATCTTCAAGCGCCTTTGGCCCATCAACTCTTCAAGTGTACGCTGGTGGAAATCGATACCCGAAAAGTAAAATTGCGTTTGCGGGCGCGCCAGTTTAACAGCGATTTTTTTGAAATGTTTGACAACTGGCAGATTGAGCACGATTTGCTCGATAGCAGTTTTCTAAGCCTGTATCGCTCGCTTTACGCTTTTGCTGATGCTCCTTTGCAGAAGCGCCGCTTGCTGTTGGCAGAGGAAGCTCCTCCGCTTCCTGTCGATCCACCGGTATTTGATGAACCTGAGAATATGACGGCAGAGCAAAAAAAGATATTCAAAAAAATCATTTCCTCTCGGGCTTATTTTCTGCTTTGGGGTCCACCCGGAACCGGTAAGACCAGCATTATGCTGAGGGAAATGGTTAGGCATTTTTTCCAAAATACGGAAGAAAACCTTTTACTCCTGGCTTATACCAATCGCGCTGTAGATGAAATTTGTGCTGCTATAGAGGGCATTCACCCTTCTATGCGGAATAGCTATCTGCGCATCGGATCTTCTTATGCCACGGATGTCGCTTATCGCGATCGTCTCCTGAGTCGTCAAGTAGAGCAATTGCATAGTCGCCGAGAATTGGTGGATCTCATACAAAAACATAGGATCTTTGTAGGAACAGTGGCTTCATTTGCCGGAAGGCAGGAGCTTTTACATTTTAAAAAATTTCATCGGGTTATTGTAGATGAGGCCTCGCAAATTTTGGAACCCATGCTTATGGGCTTATTGCCTCAATTTGAACATTTCACCCTCATTGGCGATCACCGGCAATTGCCTGCTGTAGTCGTGCAAACGGAGGAAGATTCTGCCGTTGGGCAACAAGACTTGGTCGAATTGGGTTTGACCAACATGCGCAATTCACTTTTTGAACGCCTTTATCGCCAGGCACAAAAAAATGCTTGGGAGCATGCTTTTGCACAACTCAGCCATCAGGGGCGTATGCATGCCGACATCATGCGTTATCCCAATTTGCTCTTCTACAAAGGCCGGCTCAAGCTGCTTCCCGAACCTTTAAACGAGCGCCAGATAAAACCTCTTCAATGGCGGATAGATGAGGCCGCTCCGGCTTGGAAAAAACGGCTGGCTTCTCAGCGGGTGCTCTTTTTTAATTGCCAGGTTGATGAGGCTGCGCCCAACGATAAAACCAATCAATACGAGGCTGAAAAAATAGCAGAGATTCTCATCGCCTTGCGGCAAATGTATCGAAACCATGGTTCCGAGCTGAATAACGAACAAGTCGGCATTATCACGCCTTATCGGGCACAAATTGCTTGTATCCGACAAGCTTTGGAAGCGCATGGGCTTGAAACGGAAAACCTGACGATAGATACCGTTGAACGCTTACAGGGTGGTGCTCGCGATGTGATCTTCATCTCTTTTTGCGCCAACAGCTTGCGGCAAATGGAAACCCTCAGTACCCTTACGGAAGAAGGCATAGACCGCAAGCTTAACGTAGCTCTTACCCGAGCCAGAGAACAACTCATCTTGTTGGGCAATCGAGCTGTCTTGGAAAGCTCAAACCTTTACAAACAGTTGCTGGATGAAATATACTCATGGCAAAGTGGTTTGGGAGGCTGATGCCTCCCAAATGCTCTATCTTTTGCTCTTTTGCGAGTCGTAAATATTCCAAACCATTTTGGTTTGAGTATAGATGCGCAATCAGCTGGTTTGGAAAATGAATTTGACGCTTAGATAGCAAGGATTTTTCGACGCAACATCTCCAAGGCAAAAAATGAAGTGTAGGCTATGTTGGACTTTCTGTCTTTTCCCAATTGCAGCAAGTGGGCTTCCTGCTGTTTTGCATGACCCACCGCAACCCAGATAGTGCCTACGGGTTTGTCGGGCGTTCCACCTCCGGGGCCGGCTATGCCCGAAGTAGCCAGGGCCCAATCCGACTTCAATAGTTTGCTCATGCCTCGAACCATTTCCTTCACGCAGGCTTCGCTGACGGCACCGTGTTGTTGAATTGTTGTTTTGCTTACGCCTAAAACTTCTTGTTTTACGCTGTTGGCATAGGAGATTACGCTGCCGAGGTAGTAGTTGGAAGCGCCGGGGACAGCCGTGATGAGGTGAGCTAAGTATCCTCCCGTACAACTTTCAGCCGTGGCGATGTGCAAACCTCTTTCTCGTAACAATCTGCCGACAACTTCGGAAAGTTCGACATCTTCCGTGGCATAAACCATGGAGCCCAAGCGGGTGGTTATTTCGGAAACAGCTTTATCCAGCTGTTCTTGAAGAGCTTTTTCATGGCTTGCCTCGCGCTCACTGCTTCGCGCCGTGAGGCGCAAGCGCACCCCACCCAAATGCGGCAGATAAGCCAGCTTCATGTTGGCTGCAAGGTTTTTTTCGAAATCGGCCAGGCGGGCGGCCACCTCGGGTTCTCCAGTGATGGCTGTGCGAATGACGCGATATACGATCAGCCCTCCGCCATGGCGCTCTTGCAGGCGGGGCAAGACAGCCCTTTGCATGATGTATTTCATTTCAACAGGTACGCCGGGCATGGAAACCACAATTTTCCCCTCTCGTTCAAACCACATGCCGGGAGCTACGCCCATGGCGTTTTGCAACAATTCGGCAGAGGTCGGCATCATGGATTGCCAGCGTTTGATTTCCTCATCCACATTGCGGCCAAAGCGTTCCGACAGGCGGCTGTAGTGTTCGTAAACTTGTTGGGAGAAGATCAGTTCCGTATTGAAAAAATCAGCCAGCACTTTTTTGGTGATGTCGTCTTTGGTCGGGCCTAAGCCACCCGTTATGAGTACCACATCGCTTTCGTCCAAAGCCCTTTGCAGGGTTTTGCGTATGGCTTTTTCTTCATCGGGGATGAGATGTACCTGTCTTAGAGGGATGCCTCGTTCGGTGAGCTGCTGACCTATCCAAACGGCATTGGTGTTGACGACCTGCCCGATGAGTAATTCGTCTCCGATGTTGATGAGAGAGGCTTGTATCATGTCGTTTTGGATTTCTCCTAAAGTGTCGAACTTTCCACAAAACGGCCCGGGTGGCTTCAATAGACAAATTCCACTTCTTTGAAGGCAAAAACTCGTTGTTTTCCGTCGCGATATTCCATGAGCAATTGCCCTGATTGAAGCAGGTCGATAAAGCGCCCTTCGATAAGAGTTCCTTCGCGGAGGCGATAGGGTGCCCATTCGCCAAAGCGAAAGAGAACCGATAGGTAATCTTTTCGCAGTTCATCAAAGCGGTTTTGGCGAAGTTGCAAATAACGCCGTTCTATTGATTCGAGCAGGTTTTTCAGCAAAGAGCGTCGTTTTGTTTTCACACCTTCTTTCTCCAGTGAAGTTACATGGACGAGTTCTTTGGGGAAAGACAGCTGATGAACGTTCAGCCCCACCCCAATGATGCTGGAACGCATCTCATTTGCCGAAAGGCTGTTTTCTATTAAGATGCCAGCCAGTTTGAACCCTTTTACGATGAGGTCGTTGGGCCATTTGATGAACACTTCTCCTTGAGGCAACAGCATGGAGATGCTGTCGTGTATGGCGAGAGCTATAGCCTGGTTGAGATAAAATTGTTTGTCCGGTTTTAGAAAACGGGGGCGAAGCAAGAGGCTGAAGAGCAGGTTTTGTCCGGGTTCGCTGTGCCAATGGCTGCCCCGTTGGCCATGTCCCCTTGTTTGAAAATCGGTTAAAACGAGGCTGCCTTCCGGCAAATCTTTGCCCAGTGTTGAGCCGACCGTATTGCTGTAATAGCTATAGGTTGGTAAATTTTCTCCCTGCAGCAGGCGGCGCAATTGCTCGCTGGTGGAATCTAAAAGCGGATAAAACCAAAACTGTTTTCCCGTGAACAACGTTTTAGGAGAGAGTTCTTTTAAATCTGTCATCAGCTAAGCTTGAAAAGCTTTTACACCCTGCAACTCATCGGGCTATGTGGGTTTGAATAAATGAGTTCTTTGTCAGACCTTTGCCCTGACGGAGGCCTTCAGTGCAGAAGAGCTTCTTTTTAAGCTACAATGATAAACAAAAAGACAAATTTGAAAACAAACAACAACAGCTTGATTCACCCACCCGACTCGAAAACGCTTAGGAAGCGCATTGTCGAAAGTTTGCAAGATGTCAAAGGCAAAAAAATTGTTCAGTTGGATTTGCGCCACTTAGATGGTGCGCCTACCGAATTTTTCATCATCTGCGAAGGAGAATCCCATCCTCAGGTACAGGCTCTGGCCGAGCGGGTGTATCGCGACCTCAAACAAGAGGCGGGTTTGTTGCCCTTGCATTACGAAGGACAACTCCAGGCCAATTGGATTTGTCTGGATTATTTTGATGTGGTAGTTCACGTCTTTTATCCTCAGGCAAGGGAGTTTTATCAGTTGGAGCAGTTGTGGAGCGATGCTCACGTGACGGTCTTTGAGACGGTCTGAGCTTTGTTTTTTGTCTTCCGGTGGTGAGGGGATTGGAATGGCCCAAGGTTTGGTGTTTCAGCTGCTTAGAGAAGTGGAAAGATGAGGAAGTACTTCGGTTGAGTCTCAGCCGTTTTAAAAATAAAACTCGTACATGAATAAGCAAGAAAAAGATTCAACTCCCGGACCTAAGTGGTCGTTCAACAGCAATATGCTGTATGGCTTGCTAGCCGTACTCCTTCTTTTGGTTACGCTGATACGCACCTTAAACCTATCGGGTGAAGACATCACCTACGATCGCTTTGCGCAGATGGCCAAAAAGGGAGATGTAGCTCGAGTCGAGGTGGTCAACGACAAATACGCTCATGTTTACCTGCGTCCGGAGGCCTTGAAAAAAAGCAGCTATAAGGAAGTCGCCCGCAGCAACTATCCGGCTACACGCCCCCACTATGTCTTCAACATAGGCCCGCCGGAGGCTTTTGCCCGCGATTTAAAAGAATTGAACAGCAGCCTGCCCGAAGACCAACGCGTCAGTGTACAGTACGTGGAAAAAACCAATTGGATCGGGAGTTTACTCAGTTGGATGTTTCCTCTGGTACTTATCGTGGGGCTGTGGATCTTTTTGATGCGGCGAATGGCCGGCGGTGGGCCCGGTGGTGGACAAATCTTTAACATTGGAAAATCCAAGGCTACTTTGTTTGACAAAGATGCCCGCGTGGATGTTACTTTTGAGCAGGTTGCCGGGTTGGAGGAGGCTCGTGAAGAGGTTATGGAAGTAGTGGATTTTCTCAAGAACCCGAGGAAATACACCGCTTTGGGAGGGAAAATCCCCAAAGGTGTGCTTTTGTTTGGCCCTCCGGGTACGGGTAAAACCCTCTTGGCTAAAGCGGTGGCCGGAGAGGCCGGCGTGCCCTTCTTTTCCATTTCGGGCTCCGATTTTGTGGAGATGTTCGTAGGTGTAGGGGCCTCCCGAGTACGGGATTTGTTTCGCCAGGCCAGAGAGATGGCACCTTGCATCATCTTTATCGATGAAATCGATGCCATTGGCCGTGCCCGAGGCAAAGGAGCCTTCCAGGGAGGCAACGATGAGCGGGAAAGTACCCTCAACCAGTTGTTGGTGGAGATGGACGGTTTTTCCACCGACAAGGGAGTCATTCTCATTGCCGCTACCAACCGACCGGATGTTTTGGATTCGGCTTTGCTGCGCCCCGGGCGTTTTGACCGTCAAATTGGTATTGACCGGCCGGACCTCAAAGGCAGGGAAGCCATTTTTAAAGTTCATCTTAAAAACATTAAATTGGCTGAAGATGTGGATCCCGAGCACCTGGCTGAAATGACGCCGGGTTTTGCAGGAGCCGAAATTGCCAATGCCTGCAACGAGGCCGCCCTGGTAGCTGCCCGACGCAACAAAGCAGCCGTGGATATGGGTGATTTCAACTATGCCCTCGACCGCGTAATCGGTGGACTGGAAAAAAAGAACATGCTCATTTCTCCCAAAGAAAAGGAGATCATCGCTTACCACGAGGCAGGACATGCCATCTGTGGCTGGTTTCTGGAACACGCCTCGCCTTTGGTTAAAGTTACCATCGTTCCTCGTGGTATGGGCACCCTGGGTTATGCACAATACCTGCCCAAAGAAGAGTACATCACCCGCTACGAGCAATTGCTGGACAGGCTGTGTATGACTTTTGGAGGGCGCGCAGCCGAACAAGTCGTATTTGGAAAAATCTCTACCGGAGCTCAAAGCGATTTGGACCAAGTTACCAAGATCGCATACAACATGATTACGGTTTTTGGCATGAGCAAAGAAGTCGGGCAGGTTTCTTTTTATTCCCTCATGGAAGAGCAGTTTCAAAAACCTTATTCCGACGATACGGCCCGCCTCATTGACAAGGAAGTGAGACTCTTGCTCGATCAACAATATGCCCGAGCCATAGAGCTGCTCCAAAAACATCGCAATGAATTGGAAATGGTAGCTCAACACCTCCTGGAAAAGGAAGTCTTGCTCAAGTCCGACTTGGAAGAACTCATAGGGCCCCGTCCTTTTGGAGAAGAAAAAGCCTCGTCAACAAAGGGGCAACAGGAGCATGGAAGAACCGAAGTCGAAAATCCGAATATGGGCATAGGGGATGAAACAGATACCTGATTTTTGGGGCCATTTGAAGCCCTAAGACTGTGGCCGCTGTATTTTCTGTTTATCTTTGCCGCATGGATTTAAAGAACTACATCCTCGGAAAGTGGGAAGCTCCCCAAGGGGAAAAACTTCCTCAATACGATGCCGTTAGCGGTGAATTGATCGGATACTGCAGCAGTGAGCAGCTCGACTTTGAAGCCATCTTGCGCTATGGAAGGGAAGTCGGCGGGCCGGCCTTGCGGCAAATGACTTTCCGCCAGCGCGGTCTGATGCTCAAAAAACTGGCCTTGCATCTGCACGGCATCCGCAAGAAATACTATCCTTTGAGCTATCGCACCGGAGCGACCAAGACGGACAGCTGGATTGATATTGACGGTGGGATAGGAACGCTGTTTGCTTATGCCAGTCTGAGACGGCAATTGCCGGATAAACCCTTTTACGTCGAAGGTGAAACCGTTGGTTTGTCCAAAGGGGGTACTTTTATCGGGCACCATATCCTAGTGCCCAGGCATGGGGTGGCCGTGCACATCAATGCGTTCAACTTTCCGATTTGGGGGATGCTGGAAAAATTGGCTCCCACTTTGCTGGCCGGCATGCCTGCTGTCGTCAAACCGTCCGAACTGACATCCTTTTTGACAGAGGCCATGGTGCGGGATATTGTGGATTCGGGCATTTTGCCGGAAGGCAGCCTGCAACTCGTCCAAGGTAGTGGCATAGGTATCCTCGATGGGGTCATGTCTCAGGATGCCGTTACCTTTACCGGCTCGGCTGAAACCGGAAAAAAATTGAAGGCCCATCCGCGTATTGTAGAGGAATCCGTGCCTTTCAACATGGAGGCCGACAGCCTCAATGCTGCTGTCCTGGGGCCTGATGCCGTGCCCGGAACGCCTGAATTTGAGCTTTTTATCAAAGAGGTGCGGCGAGAAATGACGGTGAAGTGTGGTCAAAAGTGTACGGCCATACGCCGGATTATCGTGCCGCGGCAACAAGTGGAGAGCGTTGTCGAAGCCTTGCAAAAGGCTCTTGCCAAGGTTACCCTGGGTGACCCCAAGCGGGAGGAAGTGCGCATGGGCGCTTTGGTGGCCAAAGTGCAGGAAGAAGAGGTGCGACGTCGTTTGGCGGATTTGCAAAAAGCGGGGGAAGTGGTTATCGGTAGGGAGAAAGTGGAGCCCATCGGAGCCGACCCTGATAAGGGGTGTTTTTTCCCTCCTACGGTTTTGTACAACGATGCGCCTTTTGAGAGGCTGCAAAGCCATGAAGTAGAGGCTTTCGGACCGGTGAGTACCGTCATGCCCTATGAAAGCATTGAGGAGGCTGCCCGCATAGCCAATTTGGGCAAGGGGTCTTTAGTCAGTACCCTGGCCACCCTGGATGCTACCACCGCCTCGCGTTACGTCATGGCTGCCGCACCCTGGCACGGGCGCATTTTAATTCTCAACAGAGACAGCGCTCCGGAGAGCACTGGCCATGGCTCACCCATGCCTTTGCTCGCTCACGGTGGCCCGGGGCGCGCCGGCGGGGGACAGGAGTTGGGAGGCCTGCGCGGGATGTACCACTATTTGCAACGCACAGCTCTCCAAGGGCATCCCGGCATGATTACCGAACTCACTGGTGTTTTTCAAGCAGGTAGCCCTTACAAGGAAACCGAAGTGCATCCCTTCCGCAAACATTTTGAAGAACTTGAGGTGGGTGAAACGATTTTTACCGCTAAACACACCGTTACCGAAGCAGACATCACGAACTTCGCCAATGTCAGCGGAGATCACTTCTACGCCCACATGGACGCCACTTCTTTGGAAGGTACCATCTTCGAACAACGCGTAGCTCATGGCTATTTTATCCTCTCTAAAGCGGCTGGCTTGTTCGTAGATGCGCGCAAAGGGCCGGTACTGCTCAACTACGGCATAGACGAATGCCGGTTTACCAAGCCGGTTTATCCGGGTATGACCATAGGTGTGAAATTTACCGTTAAAGAAAAAATAGCCCAGGAAAAACGCGATGATGAAGATTTTAGAAAGGGTATCGTTAAGTTTTTGGTGGATGTTTATGACGAAACGGGAGAAACCGTAGCTTTGGCTACTATTCTTACCATGGTGAAAATGAAAGAAGCATGAGTGCCGCTCCCTATGTGAAAACCGAGCTTGCCAATCGCCTGGCAACCATCACTTTTTTTCATCCGGCCCACAATTCCCTGCCGGGCCATGTGTTGGCGGATTTGGCGAAAGCCATACGAGAGGCCGGTGAAAACCCAGAGGTGGGTTTGGTCGTTTTGCAAAGCGCAGGAGATCGCACCTTTTGCGCCGGTGCGAGTTTTGACGAACTCATAGCCATTGAAAATTCCGATGAGGGTAAGCGCTTTTTTATGGGCTTTGCCCGAGTGATCAATGCTCTGCGAAGCTGCCCCAAAATCGTTGTCGGGCGGGTGCAAGGCAAAGCCGTTGGCGGTGGCGTGGGCCTGGCTGCTGCTACCGACTATTGCATGGCGACTCGCTATGCTTCCATCAAGCTGAGCGAATTGGCTGTGGGCATAGGACCCTTTGTCGTAGGCCCCGCCATCGAGCGCAAAATGGGGCTTTCCGCCATGTCCCAGCTGGCCCTCAATGCCACCGAGTGGAGAACAGCTCAATGGGCTAAGGAACACGGCCTCTTTGCCGAGGTTTTTGATTCTACGGAACAGCTGGATGCCTACCTGGAAGATTTTACTCAACGCCTTCTTTCTTTCAATCCCGAGGCCTTGAGCGAGCTCAAAAAAACCTTTTGGCTCGGTACGGAACACTGGGATGAATTGCTGGAAGAACGGGCTGCTACTTCGGGGCGTCTGGTGCTGTCGGCTTTCGCCAAATCCGCCATAGAGCGGTTTAAAAAGCGATAGGCTGAAGACTACAACTTTAGACTGCTACCCTTCCGAGAGGAAGTAAGGCGGCTTGCGTCTTGCCCGAAATCATGCTCAAGGGCACAATCCGTATAGCTTTCTAACTGCTCATGTGCCAATGAGTTTTCCCTTATCCACGCATTCGCGATAGGCTCAAAACTATGGCTGCATAAAGGCCCCAAACCATTTCGGTTTGAGTATATTTGCCTTTTTTCCTGGTTTAAGGTGCGGAAGATGCGATATATGACGGGCTTAGAGAAGCTGTCATGCAAGCTTTTAAAGTTTTTTTTCGTTATTTGAGTGAACAATCTCGTCCAACAACACCTATTCCCTGTACAAACTACAAAAACTTTAAAATCATGACTGCAGACAATTCCAAGCAACGCATTATTGCCATTTCTTCCGTTGTCGTTGTGGCTTTGCTCATTGTCAGTGCCATCCTGTTGTTCAACAAGTTTAAACTGGACAAAAAACTCACGCAGCAGGAAATAGAACTGCAAGAGAAAGAAGAGCTTCGCCAACAATTGGAAGACCAATACAACGAAGCCATTACGGAATTAGAGAGCATGCGAGGTGAAAATGAAGAACTCAATGCTTTGATAGAGCAACAACAAGCCGAACTTAGCGATCAAAAAGCCCAGATTGATAAACTCATCCGCAATGGACGCGATTTGCGCAAGGCTCGCGCACAAATCAAAAAGCTCAACGCTCAAATCGAGCAGTATATCGCCGAGGTGGAAACTTTGAGAGCTGAAAACGAGCAGCTGAAGCAGGAAAAAGAGATGCTTTCTTCCGACCTGGAAATGCAGCGCCAGACCAACGAACAACTCAACCAGGAGCGCGCTCAGCTCGTCAGTGAAAAAGACCAGCTGGCCAGCAAAGCCGATAAACTCAGCAAAACGGTAACCTATGCCTCGGTCATTCGGCCCAACAACATTACCGTAACGGGTTATTTGATTAAATCCAGTGGTAAGCGGGCCAAGAAAAAAGCAGCTAAAAACGTGGACGTCCTGGAAATATGCTTCCAAACCACGGTGAACGAAGTGGCCAAGCCCGGACGAGAAGTTTATCACATTCGCATTATCGATCCGCTGGGCCAGACCCTGGCAGTTGATGAACTCGGTAGCGGCGTGCTGACCAATTCAGGCAATGGAGAAAAAATCCGCTATACCACCACCAAAGAGTTCGATTACAGCCAGGATGAAACTCAGCTCTGTGTAGATTGGCAACCGCAGACGCCTTTTCAGTCAGGTACTTACGAAGTGGAAATTTACAACAAAGGTTATCTGGCCGGAACGGGAACCTTCACGCTGAAGTAAAAAAGATTTAGCGACTCAAGCAGAGTCGCAGACGATGAATCCTTACCAAGCGGTAAGCTTCAATACTTTCCAACCCTGTTTTAGGAAGCCGTGCTTTTGCACGGTTTCCTTTTTTCTTTTTTGCCGTTTTAGAATACGCACAAAAGGCTTGAGGGGCGGGGCCTCCTCAAGCCTTTGTCGTGCGCACATCTTACTTCAGCGAGATACATTCTTTGCCCGCCTTCCGGCAGGCAGACAAGGATGATATGGTGTCATCCCAAAGTTTTCCCTTTAGTCGCTTTACGAGCTTTAGTTACCCCAAACTCCTCGACCTTGGGGAGGTCAGACCGGCTTTAGATTCTCTCTCTTTATGCCTCCTTGATTTTCTATACCTTGGATGGCCTTTTCCACGCGGCGGATGGCTGTTTTTTCTTTCCAGGCATACCAGCGATCACCGAAAAGCCGGAAGAGCATCTTGTCCAAAGGAATGTAGAGGAGAATCATCCGCAGGCCCTTGAGTTTGTTGATGAGGGTAGGTGCCAGCTTGCGATAAGCTACGCCCAGGCCTGCATCCAGATAAGTATTGTAGTGCCACCATCCCGAAGGCATGTAAACGGCATCCCCCGGCTCGAGAATCAGCTCAATACCTTTGACGTATTTGAGACCCGGATACTTCTTGAAGTCTATGTTCTTCAAGTCGGCCATGGTGTGGGTGTTCAGTGGAAGCCTATACATAAAGGGCGTGTATTCGGGCGGAATGAGGACAACGCGCTTGTGACCAAAAGCCTGGGACAGGAGTACGCCGGAATGATCCACATCGACATGAGCACGGACGTCTCCGTCTTTGCCTCCCATGAACATGAAGCCGTGCTTGCTCATAATACCTTTCATGATGGGCGGACAGGCGTAGTCTTTGCGCAACTCGGGGCGGAGTTTGTATAAGTCAACCCGAAAGAGTCGGATGCCCGTGGGTTCGTTTTTGGCGATGAGGTCGAGGTACTCGCCAAAGTTCATCTTGTGCGGGGTAAAGGTTGCAGTGGTCTTGATGGTGTCTTTGTCGTAATTGTCAAAGATGGAAACGGTGTGGTGCCCCATTTTTTCTTTGAACCATTCCAATGTCCACTTTTTGCCGGCAGGCTGCTGAAACATCAGGCCTTTGATGTGGACGGGCCTCATGGGCTTGTGGTACTTGCGGTTAAATTCTTCCGGTGTCAAGTCCTCGGCTTGAACCACATCGATGGGAAGGCTTAAATCTAACTTGTCCATGTTGCGTTTGCTTGTGAAGAAATGAAATCCACTTACCCGGGCATTTAAGCAGGGTTTAGTTTGCAAATGTAATGATGCCAAACGGGTTTGGGTTTGCCTGAATTATTGAATTACAGGCAAATCCGGGCCTTTTTGTGCTTTGGTTGCCCTATAAAGCAGATGGCAAGGCAAAGCGGTTTGACCGGTATAATATACTCATGGCGGAGTAATTTGGAAGGCGTCAGCCTCCCCAATTACCTATCTTTCGCCTGTTTGCGAGTTGTAAATGTCCCAAACCATTTCGGTTTGGGTATATAATAAATGAGTGCTACAATGGGGTAAAAGTTGTATTTTTCTCAAGTGCCCGGTTTTTGGTGCATTTGGTAGTCGAGAAGCCGGGCATCGTTGATGCGCACTTTTAGCTCTTGGATGTAAGTCTTGGCCGGTTTGAAGTTGAACTCCAGGTAGGCCTTTTCAGCCCATTTCAGGGCTGTTTGCAGATAGCCCATGCGTTCGGCTGCCACGGCCAGGTTATAGGCGGCTCTACCGGCTGTTTTGGCATCTGCCTTTTTTACCAGGCTTTGCCAGATTTGAGTTGCAGCTTCCCATTGATCGCGTTCGACCATGCGGGCGGCTTTTTTCATTTGCTCTTTGAAGGGCTTTTTACCCGAGGTGTAGAACTGCCGTTGTACGGTAATCCAGACCGGAGCAATGCGCATGCCGTATTTTTCTCCGGCTATGCGGCTCAGGTCAAAAGCCTTATAAGCGAGGTCGGGCAGGTTGCTTTCTGCTTGCTGGGCCGTAAGCCCGGTTGCACTGTATTCCTCTCCGGTTTGCACGGTAAACTCGTCCAGGATAATTTTCTTTTGGGGGTCGTAAAAGCGCCAGCCTATGGTGATGTCCACCTGGGCTTGAGCGCGGTAACGGGTTTCTTTGATTTCGTTGCCGTCTTCGTCTTTGCGGGTGGTGGTATAGGGGTTGGTAGTAACCCTTACATCGCTGTCATAGGCTTCAATGGCTACCAGGGCATCTGCCCCGTACTGCTCGCAAATGCTTTGCACTTTGGCCCAGCCCAGGGGATACGCCATCTGCACGCCTCCTTTGCTGCCCTCCAAGGTGAGGTCGGAATGCTTTACTTGAAAGCGGGGCGTGCGGGTGAGGGCACTTGTCAGTCCTTCCAGAGCCTCTTTGCGCCCCCGGCGGTCCTGGTTAATTTCTTCTCCGGTGAACAAACCTTCCAAAACCGTAACAAAGCCGCTTGAGGGTTTGCTTCTATCTACGGTAACAATGGTTTGAATGTGTTCAGGGACCATCATCTCTGCGGGTTGGAGTACTCGTATTCCTATACTTTTCGTGCAAGATTGGAATAAGGGGAACAAAAGGAAAAACAGAAATAATCGATAAAATGCGTTCATAGTGGGTAGTTTTTCTCATGCAAAGCTACAAATCATTTTGCTCTTTTAAAAGGAGGATGCCCGTCAGAACAGAGCAGAGGCATGAAATCCTTTCTGTGTTTGGCTTGTTCTTTAGCCCGGACTTTGCCCTTTTGATTCTTGATTTGTTTTTGTATTCAGCTTTTGGTTTTGTGTAGGCAAGGCTGGTCCTTTTCAATAAGCAGGCGAGTGTTTGTACCTTCGTTCAGGGGCAGGGTGTAGTACAAACCCTCCAGTTTTTCGTCTTCCAGCCATTGGATGGCCTCGCCTTTCGGCAAATGAATTTCCAGGCCATGGGGCAGAGATAGTACCTGAGCATCTGCCTTTGCATCGGTGAGCAGCAAGCTGTAGGTGAAGCTTTGCCCTTCGGGTAAAGCGAGCTTTACTTCTACTCTTTTTGTTTGTCTTAAGTTCTCCAGGTCGGCTTGCCCGAGGCGCAGGCGAAGCGATTTGCCGTCTGTGCGTAGTTTCATGTCGAGATTCTTTCCGAATGGGTGTACAAATTAAAGGAGTTTTTCTTTAAGAAGCCTACCAGGGTGATGCCGTGAGTTTGGGCCAGGTGCACGGCAGCAGAAGAAGGTGCTCCTATGGCGCAGATGAAGGCTATGCCGGCCATGGCAGCTTTTTGTACCAATTCGAAGCTGATGCGTCCGCTGAGCATGAGTATGCGATGGTGGAGTGGAATTTGCTCATTACGCAGAGCATGACCGATGAGTTTATCCAAGGCGTTGTGCCGGCCTACGTCTTCGAAGCGTTGGAGGCATTTGCCGAAAGGCGAAAACAGAGCAGCGGCATGCAGGCCTCCGGTGCAGCCAAAGAGTTCTTGCGCTTCTCGCAATTTCCGGGGCAACTGCAGCAGTATTTCTTTCTCAACGGTTGGTTGGCCGGCTAAGGGGATGAAAGCCGGTTGGCGGTCGAGTTGGTCCATAACCGTAGCATTGCAAATGCCGCAGGCCGAGTTGCCGGCGATTAAGGGGCCTTCTGCACGCAGGGGGAAGGGATGTGTTGCAGCAAGTTCCACCACGATGCGTTGTCCGTGCAGGGGTTGTGCCGTTTGATTTTGTTCATAACGCATGTTCAGGATATCAGAGGCACGATGGATGAGTTGCTCGGTAAAGAGCAGTCCCGGAACGAGCATTTCGTCTTCTCCGGGCGTGCGCATCAAAATAGCCAGGGTTTGTTCTCGGCGTTGTTCGACAGGGCCATATCTAAGGCGAACTTCCAGGGGTTCTTCTTTGACCAGGCTGTCTTTGGCCAGGCACCAGCGGCCTCTTTCAAATTTGCGCAGTTCTGTTTCTTGGCTGCCCACTTTCATACGTGCAAATTGCACAAAAAATTTGATTTTCGGCTACTTACCAGATGACTTTCCAGCGTCGGTTTTCATGTTTTAGGAGGTGGAAAGCTTCGGCTTTAAAGCTGGTGCGGTAAGAGAGCTTCTCAAAATGACGCCTGGCCTTTGGGAATTGTTCTTCGCTTAAGTCCCGATAAGCAACGGTTGCATGGGGGTGGAAAGGGCGGTGAGACACCTCCGGAAAACCGGTAAGCTCAGCTGTGGCTTTTTGCAAATCGGCTTGGAGCTGTAAGAGCGCCTTGTCGGGGTAAACCTTCACAAAGACGACTCGGGGCGCGAAGAAGCCGAAGTCTTCGAGTCGGATTTCTAACCGGCTGAGTATTTCTTTCGTTGAGGGCCTTTCGGCAAATGTTTGCAGCCGTTTAATCAGGATGCTTTCTGCTTCGACTTCCTGCAGTCGGGGATGTTTTCCGGAAGGGAAGCGAAAAGGAGGTAAGAGGGTGATGTGTGGTGGATTGCGCAAAGCTCTTTTGCTGTGAAACAGTTCAGCGGCCTGTCGTTGAAAAGAGCGCAGCTCTTCGGCCTGTTTTGGGGGGAGGAGGAAAGCGACGAAATAGAGTTTGCTCATGGTCGGCAGCTTTCTTTTTATATTCATGGCGAAGTGATTTGGAAGGTGTCTGCCTCCCCAACGCCCTGTCTTCGTTCCTTTGCAAGTCGTAAATATCCCAAATCATTTCGGTTTGGGTATAGAAGAGCAAAAGTCCTTACCTTCAAAAGTACGGTGGAAGTCGGACAATTCCGCTTGAGAGCGGATCCTATCCGGCCTGCCCTCGGTTTTTTACAGTTGGCGGCCTTCGAGAATGACGATTTCGGGCTTTTTTAGCTCTTCGAGTCGGTTAAGAGGGTTTTCTTTGAGCAGGATCAGGTTAGCTTTATAGCCCTTTTGTATTCGGCCGATTTTCCATCCGAAGGCCTTGGAGAAGTTGAGGGTAGAAGCTGCCAAAACTTCCCGTTTGGATAGGCCGATGTACCGGTTCATGAGTTGGAGCTCGGTGTGCAGGGATATGCCGGGCATGGTGCCCCAGACATCGGTTCCGCTGCCGGTCAGATAGTGTGCCCCGTGCCGGTGATAAGTAGGTTCCAGGGTTTGCAGTTCGTTTAGAATCAGGCGGGTGTAAGCAGCTTGCTCGGCAGCGTCTATTTGGTGTTGTCCGGTTTTTTTGTCGGCCGGCCGATTGATGTCTTCGGCGGAGAGGTACTGAGCTACGGTTTCCTTCCAGGGGTTGCTGTGTTCGGGCAGATCCAGATAGGAGAGGCTGGATGTAGGCATGATGTAGGAATCCGAGGAGCCCAACCGGCGGGCGTGGGCCAGCAAGGCAGAATCTCCGGTTTGAATTTGAGAGAGGAAATCGTAATACTTCCACTTAGGACTTTGCAAATCATTGCTAAAAGGCTCTTCGGCTACGGCTGCGGCCATGGGGCGAGGGGCGATGTCCAGAGAATATCGGGTGGTGTGTACAAAGGCGTCTATGCCCATTTGCATGCCTTGAGCATAGGAGGTGTAACCGAGTTCGCCCAGCGTAGCCATGCCAAGTTGCCTGGCCCGTTGAAGGGCCAGTTGAATTTGATCCGGGGTGAGCTTGTACATGAGCAAGAGTACGCGATACCCGGCCCGATAGAGGCTGTCTATTTGGCGTAACATGTCTTCGTCTGAGGTTTTTTCCAGGCCTATGCCTTCCAGTCGGAAGACGGTGGGAGAGGGTCGGGCTTGAAAAAAAGGTCCTCGACGACCTCCGTCCACGGCTATGATGGAGGTAATGCCCATTTCCAGATAGGCTCGGGCGTAATTTTGGTTGTTGAGAGCGGCAAAACCATCGGTCAGCCCCGGCATGAGGTAGAGGCCTTGAGCGTCAATGCGCGCGATGCCTTGGAGTTCTTTGCGATCTTTGAGTTGCCCGATTTCCGCTATGGTGTCGGCAAGGATGAGGATATCTGCAATTTGTTCTTTGCTATCTTCTTCGATGGGCACCAGGGTGGCTTGGCAAATTAGGAGGGCTTGTTTGGGTAGGGGTGCAGGTTTTGAACAGCTCTGATGCAGCAGCAAAGACAGAAGGCCAAGGAAAAAGCCCGAGAGGTATTTGTTCTTCATCTCGTTTTGTGCTGTGCAAAAAAAATGCCCGAAAGCTGAACGCTTCGGGCATTTTTTGCTTGTGATTAAAACCAGCCGGCGTGCAGCCCGCGGAAGGGCCAGGGTATGGCCAGCAGAATGAGTAAAAATGCTATACCGTAGTAAATGAGCAGGGTTTTGGCGCTGTTTTCGCTTTTTTTGCTCTTGCTATAGCCTATGGTAATCAGCACAATGGCAATGAGCATCATGCTGCTGTGTTCTACGGTGTAGAAGCGCAAGAGTTTGTCTTTCATCATGGCCCCGTGAAATTGCACATAGCTGCTGAGGAAGTATAGGGTTAAACCCAGCAATGCTTGCAGGTGCGAGGCGATGAGGGTGTACAGCGGAAGTTTCCCGTTGCTTCCGGTCGATCGGTTGCGCAGGCTTTGTACGAGCGTGAGGATGAGTAAGAGAAGTACCAGCCACCGGAGACCGGAATGTGCGTGGATGAGCATGTCTTTCATAATGGGTGGAGTTTGTGATGATTCTTGCCGCGCATTTTGTGCTTGGCATAAGCAAGGTCTGCTTAGGCCGGAGCAAGCCCTAAGATATGAATGTCGGGGTAGCAGGATTGACTATGTCGATCCTGTTTTAGGGCGGGTTACCTAAAGCCTTTTCGGGCTTGGGGCTATCGCCCTGGCCTGCAAGGCCTGCTTACAGCCTGTCAAGTTTGGGCTTGCCGGCTTTCAGTAAGCCTCGCAGTCCCTTTGAGTTTTCAAAGCAAGCCCTCAAAGGCATTTATGTCGGGGTAGCAGGATTCGAACCTGCGGCCCCCTGCTCCCAAAGCAGGTGCGCTAACCGGACTGCGCTATACCCCGTATGAAAAAGGCGGCCGTTGCCGCCTTAAAGCTTGCGGTGAGGGCGGGATTCGAACCCGCGGTCCCGATTTCTCGAGACACCGGTTTAGCAAACCGGCGGTTTAAGCCACTCACCCACCTCACCTGGGATGGAACTTGTAAGAGTTTGCTTAATGCGCTGCAAAGGTAGAATGTTTTGCTTTTTCTTCCAAACTTTTTTCAGAAAAAAGGCTGTATCGGTTTATCACATCAAGTTGCTGCGCATGCTCAGGGTAATTTTTTTGCTCAGTTCTTCCAGGGTTTCTTTGAAAGCGGGGTCGGTATCCATCATATCACGCACGGTTTTGATGGCGTGGATGACGGTGCTGTGATCGCGTCCGCCGAAGGTGTCGCCAATGGCTTTGAGGGATTGGTTGGTCATTTTTTTAGCCAGGTACATGGACAGTTGGCGTGCGATGACGATTTGACGTTTACGGGTTTTGCTTTTCAGATGCTCGACCGGTATTTTGAAGTGTTCGGCCACGAGGTTTTGGATGTAATCCACGGTGATTTCCTTGTGGATGTTGGAGACGAAGTTTTCGATGACCTCTCCGGCCAGTTCCAGGTCTATGTTGCGTTGGTTGAGAGAAGATTGAGCGATGAGTGAGATGAGCACACCTTCCAGTTCGCGAATGTTTTCTTTGATGTTGTAAGAGATGAATTCGATGACGTCTTCGGGCACCTGCACGCCTTCCCGCATCATTTTGGATTCCAGGATAGCCATGCGGGTTTCGAAATCGGGCACGCCCAAATCGGCAGAGAGGCCCCACTTAAAGCGGGATATGAGGCGTTCTTCGATGTCTTGCAGGTCTTTGGGGGGGCGGTCGGAGGTCAGGACGAGCTGTTTCTTGTTTTGGTGTAGTTGGTTAAAGATGTTGAAAAATATTTCCTGGGTTTTTTTGCGTCGGGCTAAAAACTGAATGTCATCGATGATCAGCACATCTATGGCCTGGTAGAAATTGACCAAGTCTGTGGTGGCGTTGTTTTTGATGCTTTCAATGACCTGGTTGGTGAATTTAGAGGTGCTGACGTAGAGGACGAGTTTGTTAGGGAAGCGCTGCAAGACTTCATGTCCTATAGCTTGGGCCAAATGGGTTTTGCCCAGGCCCACATTGCCGAAGATGAACAGCGGGTTAAAGGGCGTGATGCCCGGTTTTTTGGCGACAGCCAGGCCGGCCGAGCGAGCCAACTGGTTGCAGTCGCCTTCTATATAGGTGTCGAAGGTGTATTTGGGGTTCAGCTGAGGATCGACCTCCATTTTCTGGATGCCCGGAATGACAAAGGGGTTCTGGATGTTTTCGGGCTTGGTGAGGGTGAGAGGGTCTTCGGTGTTTGAAGATTTGCTGGCTTCTTTCTTGTGGCCGTTGCTGCGCGGTATTTGATACTCCAGGCGCGCTTGCTCACCCAGTTCTTTGCGCAGGCTGCTTTTCATGACCTCTACAAAGTGATCCTCCAGCCATTCGTAATAAATTTTGTTAGGTACTTGAATGGTTAGTGCATTGTTTTCCAGACGTACCGGGCGGATGGGCTCAAACCAGGTTTTAAAGCTCTGCGGGGGAATCTGGCGCTTAATGCGAGACAGACAATTAGCCCATACTGTAGTGTGATTCATTGACATCCGAAAGAGGATTTCTACAGTGAATAAAAGCGGTTTCTCAGCGTATCAGTAAGTTATCCGCCGCTCTTCAGTGGGGTCTCCCGTGGGCCTGAGGGGTGTGCTTGAGGGCTGCCTTCTGCAAAGTGTTCGGGGGTGAAGGTGTTGGTTGATCAAGCAAGCCCATTGCTATGAGAGCGGGCTACAAAGGTCTGAAAAAAATGGATATGGTCTTTAGGTTTTAATAAAAAAAAGAATTGTTTAGTTTTTGTGTGGATAGTTATATTTTTTTCTCAAAAACGGAGGCCTGCCCGTCTTTTTCACAAAATCAGTAATTGCTTGATAATCAAGCTTTTGTAGCTTTGTTTTCCAGAGCGTATTTTCGCTCTTGGGCTTATGCACATTTTGTCTGCTTTTATCCACAGTTGGATTGTGGGTATTTTTTTTAACAGTTGAAATAAAAAAAGGGGCGTGAAGTCTCACACCCCTTTTGGTTTGCCGTAAGGCTCAAGGCCTTGTTTTTTACTGGCCAAATCCTCCCTGGCTTTCGGGGATGGCAGCAGGTTCTTCTTCTTTCTTTTTGACCTCGCCTTTGATGCGCAGGACGTGGCGGTTGTTGGCTTCGTTGGTCGTCAGGGTTACGGTCTTTGTAAACTTGCCCAGGCGTTTCGTGTCGTAGCGCACTTTGATTTCTGCGGATTCTCCGGGCATGATGGGTTCTTTGGGCCAGGTGGGTACTGTACAGCCACAGCTTCCGCGGGCATTGGAAATAATCAAGGGGGCATCACCCGTATTGGTGAAGTGGAAGTAGCGGTAAGGGTCGGAGCCTTGTTCAATGAGACCGTAGTCGATTTCGGTTTCTTCAAAAGTCATGACCGGTCCGCCCGTTTGATCTTCCTGGGCTTCGCTGTTTTGCTGCTGCTGGTTGGCGGTAGCCGGTTCTTGGGCAAGCAGCATGCCGGCAAACGCAAATAAGAAGCCGAAACTCAATACGTATTTTTTCATTTTTATCTGCTTTTCGGGTTAGAAAATAAAAGTTCGATGCAAAGATACGCTTCCTGCAAAAGTACAGCGAAAGCCTCGGTGTTATTGAGGCGTTAAAAAGGTGTTAATATACCCGGAGCAAAATCGTTTGGGCATAGGTTGAGCAGGGCAAGATATGCTTGCCGAGTGTGGTTTTGCCTTCGGCTTTTTTTGTTATCTTCGCGCTATAAAAGACAAGAAATTCTATGGCAGGAAAGACTGCAAAAGACGTGGGACTTAGCCGAAAGGACCTTCCTTATTCTTCTGCCGAGCTTCTCGAAGATTACAAAACGTGTTGTATCAGCCGTGAAGTTAGCATCTTGGCTCGTCGCGATGTACTGACCGGTCGAGGGAAGTTTGGCATCACCGGTGACGGCAAGGAAGTGGCCCAGGTGGCCATGGCCCGGGCTTTCCGAAAAGGTGATTGGCGCTCCGGTTACTACAGAGATCAAACCCTGCTTTTTGCCCTGGGCCTACTCAGTATAGAAGACTATTTCGCTCAGCTCTATGCCGATCCGGAGAACGACCCCATGAGCGGAGGGCGTCAAATGAATGCGCATTTTGCCACACCCACTTTTGACGAGCAGGGCGAGTGGCTGGAGCATCGGAATTCGTACAACATTTCTGCCGACATCTCACCCACAGCCGGTCAAATGGCTCGTGGCCTGGGCCTGGCTCTGGCTTCCAAGAAATATCGCGAAATCGAAAAACTCAAGCAAACGCCTTTTTCCAATGGCGGTAAAGAGGTTTGCTTTTGCACCATTGGCGATGCCTCTACTTCGGAGGGCATATTCTGGGAAACGGTCAATGCGGCCAGTGTCATGCGCGTACCGTTGGCCATCTCTGTCTGGGATGACGGCTACGGCATCTCCGTCCCCATCGATTACCAAACCACTAAGAAAAGCATCTCTGCCGCATTGGCAGGTATGAAATACGACAAAAAAGGCGGCCTGCGCATCTACACAGCTAAGGGCTGGGATTATTTTGCCTTGCGGCAAATGTACGAACAGGGCATTGCTCGCATGCGCAAAGACCATATACCGGCACTTTTTCACGTTACCGAAGTTACTCAGCCACAGGGCCACTCCACTTCCGGTTCGCATGAGCGTTACAAATCGCCGGAACGTCTGCAATGGGAGCAGGAGGCAGATGGCATTCGCCGCATGCGGGCCTGGCTGTTGGCCGAAGAGCTTGCTACCGAAAAGGAACTCGATAAAATTGAGGCTGAAGCCAAAACCGAAGTGCGCAAAGCGCGGGATAAAGCCTGGGAGCGATACTTGGCTCCCAGCCGAAAAGCACGCAAGGAGTTGGAGGCTATCTACAACGACCTGGAGCCTCATTTGCCGAAAGGCGAAAGATTTACAGCGCTCTTTTCCGCCTTTCGGCAAATGAAAGAACCGGCCTTTTACGAATTGGTCAGCCATGCGCGTCGGGTATTGTTTGCCGCAAGGCCGCGTTTCACAGCGGTTGCAGAAGAACTGCAAGCCTGGCTCGACAAGGCTTTGCAAAAAGTAGCGAGCGATTACCACACTCACCTTTACAGCGAAGGGCCTCAATCGGCCCTGAATGTGCCGGTCGTGCCAGCCGTATTTTCCGAGGAATCTCCCCTGGTCAATGGCTTTCAGGTGCTCAATGCCTTTTTCGACAAAGTGCTTGAACGCGATCCGCGCTTCATCGCTTTTGGCGAAGACCTGGGGCATATCGGCGACGTCAACCAGGGATTTGCCGGCTTGCAGGCCAAGTACGGCGAAGAACGGGTCTTCGATACCGGTATTCGGGAATGGAGTATTGTGGGGCAGGCTATCGGTATGGCCATGCGGGGCCTGCGCCCCCTGGCCGAAATACAGTACCTGGACTACCTGGTGTATGCCCTGGAGCCTTTGACCGATGACCTGGCAACTTTGCGCTATCGTTGCGATGGCATTCAACGCGCACCGGCCATCATCCGAACGCGGGGCCATCGGCTGGAAGGCATTTGGCATACGGGCTCTCCCATGGGCATGCTCGTCCATGCCCTGAGGGGTATTCATCTGCTGGTGCCTCGCAACATGACGCAGGCTGCGGGCATGTACAATACCCTTTTGCAAAGTGACGAACCGGGCCTGGTCATCGAGTGCCTCAACGGCTATCGACTTAAAGAACGCCTACCCGACAACATAGGCGATTTTACCGTGCCTCTGGGCGTGCCCGAAATCCTGCGCGAAGGTGAAGACCTGACGCTGGTTACTTACGGCTCCTGCGTGCGCATTGCCCGGGCAGCTGTGACGCTACTTGAAGAGACGGGTATCTCCGTAGAACTCATCGATGCCCAAACGCTCTTGCCCTTCGACCGCTACGGTATCATCGGGCAATCGTTGAAAAAGACAAACCGCATCGTCTTCATGGACGAAGATGTACCAGGAGGAGCTACGGCTTTCATGATGAGACAGGTGTTGGAAGAGCAAAACGGATATGCGTATCTGGATTCTCCGCCCCGCACCATCACGGCCAAAGCCCATCGTTCGCCTTACGGCTCCGATGGGGATTATTTCTCCAAACCCAATGCCGAAGATGTGTATGAGCTGATTTTTGAGATGATGTATGAGGCAGAACCCAAACGCTTTGATTAAATCATGAACAGATTGCCGCGCATTCTGCAGATGTTGGAAAATCAACCTGAAGATGCCTTTTTGCTCTATGCTTTGGCCAAAGAATACGAAAAGGCAGGTGAGCAGCAAAAGGCTTTGCAAGCTTTTTTGAAACTGCAATCCCTGCATCCGGATTACGTGGGATTTTACTATCACTTGGGGAAATTGTATGAAAAACTCGGGCAAACCGATAAGGCTCGCGAAACCTATGCCGAAGGCATGGAACGCTGTCGGGCTGTGGGAGATCAACACGCTTACAGCGAGTTGCTCACTGCAGCAGAGGAGTTGTGATAAAACCCAGGCAAAACCCCCAAACCAAAATGCAAACTATGAAACCCGAAAATCCCTTTTTGCCTTTTTTGCTCTTTTTGGCGTTGCAAAGTTTTGCCTTCGGGCTGTCTGCTCAAATGTCGGCCCTGCCGGAGGTCTCGTACGAACAAGGCAAAATCATCGGAAGCCTGCCCTATGGGCGCCACTTCTTCATCCTGGGTAGTACCCATCTGCCCAAAGGGCAGCGCGCTCAGCGCGTGGAAGTGAAAATCTGGCAACTCCCGGGACACTATTACGGCGCTCGCAGAACAGCTGAAGCCATAACGGCAACTCAAGTGGCCGAAACCCTGGCCGGGCCACCCCTGGTTTCTTCTTATTGGTCGGCCGATGAAACCGACCAGGTGGAAGTATTTCGCCTCTACATCGATCGCCCCCTGGAGTTTGCTTCCCGATACGTCTTGCAGTTTACCTATAAAGTGCCCGTGCAGTTTGAACTGGACGAAGACCAAAAAGACGAACTCATAGACCTCATAGCCGATCGAATTTTCGAGAAAGTCGTTCAGCAGGGCGGCATCACACAAAGTGATATCCGCCAAATCATCAACATGGAACTGGGGGCTTATCTGGGGCGCCTGGATGCCTATGCGGCTTATTTCAGCCCCGATGCTCAAGTTTATCCCAAATACGAAAACCTGCCCATCAGTCAGGCTACGCTGGAACGGCTCAGCAAAGAGATGGGGCGCTTTAGCTCCAGCTTGCAAACGCTGAACTTCCTCGAAGGGCAAATCCAAAAGGCCAAACAGGAGCTGAACGAACTGGACCCCGCTTCCGAAAAAGCCCAAGCGGTTAAAGAAGCTTTGGCCTCTATGAAAGCTCAGAAAAAAGCCGCTGAAGAAAAACTCAAAACGCTTCGGGAGGCCCTGCCGGATGTTTTGCAAATCGTTCGGGAAAAACTGATCGAGGCGCGCGTTACCTACACCATTGAGCAGCCCGAAGCGCTCTCCGTAGCCGAAGTGGATGCCATCCGCATCGGAACTTCCTTCGGCGGAGCCCTGGTCGGTCTGAATGTCTTGGATGAATCCCGTGCTTTTGATGCTTTGGGTTATTCAGCCCTGAAGTTTTACCTGCGCCCGGTGGACAAACGCCTGGCTCAACCCTATCTCACGGGAGAGTATTTCATCAACAGGCTGTCTGTGCTCACAGGACTTGCTCTGGGGGGTACGCTCGAGTACAAAGGGCAGCAGTTGCAAAAAGCCATAGGGGTGTATCCGCTTTTGGGCTTTAGCTTTGACCTGAGTCGCTACATGTCCATCGACCTGGCTGCCACCCTGTTTGAACAGCCTTCGCTAAGTCCGCTTACGCAAACGTCTAATTTGCGCATGGGCCCTGTTATCGGGATTAATTTCGATGGTGACTTGTTTAACCGCTTTCAAACCTTGTTTTCGGGAGAAACCTATCAGATAAACCCTGCGGGGAATTGAGAGCCGTCTTTTTTCCGTATCAGCTGTGGCACGAATCCTTGTAGGTGTTGAAACAGCACAAAAAACCAAAGATATGTCAAGACCTTTTGTAGAGTTTTCCCAGCAGCCTCCCATCGTGCTTTCCTGTTCGGAAAAACGGGAAGTGCGTCTGAAAGTCAAACCGCGCGTAGCAGGTCCCTGTACCCTGACACTCAGTTTGGTAATGGCCGATTGCCATTTCGGTAATGGAGAACAGCAGGTTACAGGGCAGTTGCAGGCCTCTGCTGCCGATGATAGCCTGGAATACGTGTTTCGGCTTTCGGCTCAAGCCAACACTCCGGGAAATTACTTCACCATCCTCATTGCTCAAGCCGAAAATGCAGCTGGTCAGAAATCTTTTCAGCGGCCTATCGAACTGGAGATTCATTGTACCGGCCAGCCCCTGCCGTCGGCAGATCCGGAATTTCTCCAACCGGAGGTTCCTTCGGATAAGCCGGCCTTGGCAGAAATGGAAACAACTGAAGACGAAGAAACCGGGGAAACCCGGGCAGACGGGGATGCTGAAAAGCCTACCGACGATACAGAAGAGGAAGAAGACAGCAGCGAGGCTGTTTTGCCGGAGGAGTTGCCGCCTCAACCTGCCGAAGAAGAATCTGAACCGGAGCCGGTAACACCTCCGGAACCAAGCAGTCAGATAGTTGAAGAGGTAGATGCCGACTTGGCCGAACCGACTGAGGACCTCATCGATGAAGTTTTACCTCCCAAGGAGGAAAATTCCTCTACAACTGAGCTTTCCGAACAGCCCTTGCCTTCCGGCAAATCGAAAAAATCGGGGGGATGTTTGGGCGTTTTGCTTTTCTTGCTGAGCTTGACCTTAGGCGTGGCTTGTCAGTTGGAGAATCCCGACTTGGGTGTTGCTGTTGAGGATGTGATCCAATTGCAGGCAGAAGGCGATGCACAAACTTTGCCGGCCGATGGTTTTTCCCGCTTGCAGCTTACGGCTACGCTGGGCCCTCAGGCCGATGCCAACCGGACCATCACTTTTTTTACTGAATTTGGAGGCTTTGCCGAGGCGGGAGGCGAAAACACCTATGAAGTTGTGGCTTCCGCCAAATCCGCTACGGCAACGCTTATTGCCGGCACTCGGGTCGTGGAAGGGGCTTTGCTTACGGCTTCGGTAGATGGCTTTACGGCAGAATACCCCATGGACTTTTTGCGGGCTTTACCTCAAGACGCCGTTTTTACGGCAGACAAGCTGTTGCTGGCTGCTGATGGCCTGGATTTCACCAAGCTCTATCTGAATTTATACCGCGACCAAGGCCAAGCCTCGGAAGGAGCCAAAGTTACTTTCTCGGTAGAGCTTTTGGAGGGAGATACCCAAGTAGCTTTGGTTCCTTTTGTCTATAGCGTGGGTTCTGTAGCTACAGCCGAGCTGCGTAGCGCCAACACCGAGCCGGGCTTGGTACGCATCACAGCTTCTGTCGAAGGGGAGAACGGCCCCTTGGAGCGCAGCCTGGATATTCAATTTGAGTGAGCTGCGGTTTATTGCAAACGGCTTTGAAGGATGACTTTCCCAACCCGAACCTGCCCTGAGCTGTCGCTCAGGAGCAGGATATAGCGCCCGGGGGGCAGGGCGTGGAGATTCAAGTCAAGCGTTGTTTGCGCCGGATTGACTTTTTTCTCCAGTTGTATGCGGCCCTGTTCGTCCATGAAGCGAAGGATACAGGGGTTATGCAGGGAGTTTTTAGTGGAGAATTCAATGGACAGCGGGCCACTGGTCGGGTTGGGGTAAAAGGTGAGTTTTTCAGGCAGAGAGACCTCTCGGTTGTTTACACCGGTGTCTTTGCCGTAAATTTTGAGATTGCGCCAGTTGCCTTGCATGGCTATTCCCAAGCCATAGTGGGTGTTGCTAATCCTGTGCAGACCGGCACCTTCGAGGCTGTAGGTAATGGAATCGACTTGCTGTTGAATGGCCATTTGGCCATCGAGGTATAGTCGCGTATCACCTTGACGCGAACTGAGCGTTAGCTGGTACCATTGGCCGGTTTGCACCGGGGTGGTGGTTTCATAAAGGATATCGTTGACGAGCAACTGCAATTGGCCATTGACGACAAAAGCGCCTAACCAGCGATAGGAGTCTCCGGCTACAAAAATGGGGCGGTAGTCTGTGGCTGCGGCTTTGAATTCCAGGCTGAAAGCAAAATTGAGGCTGTCGGGAAAGGTTATGGCCGGCGTGCTGATGAGGCTGCCGTCAGGTTCACCGGAATAGATGTACATGCCATTGGCGTAAATACCCTCGGGGCCTTGAAATTCGGTATTGGTCAACTCCATGTTGCCGTAATTGCCCGTGACATCTGCAGCTGCGCTGTCGGTCAGGGGATAGTGAGCCAGCAAGACAAAATCGCTGAGGTCCTGGGCTTTTATCAGTGAAAGCGATAAACCGCAGACCAAAAGAAGCAGGGTAAAAGCTCGTTTCATTGTTTTATTAAGTTTAAAAGCCGCGAAAGGCTTTGTGTTTGTGTTCGAGCTGCAAGGTAGCCCCGGGCCCGTTTACCCCCTTTGCTCAAATGGGACAAAAGTTTGACGCAGGCTGCAAAAGGGCTTTGGAGAGGCATTTTGTCAGGGCGTGGGAAAGTTTTTGCCGAAAGGCCGTTGGAAAATCAAACAATAATCGTATCTTTGCGCACCCATTTTGCGCAAGCAAGTTATTGCGGGTATCACAAAAGCAGATGAACGATGAAAAAAGGCATTCATCCCGAGAATTACCGTTTGGTTGTATTTAAGGATTTTTCCTGCGGGGAGGCTTTCCTGACCCGCTCTTGTGCGCCGTCGAAGGAGACCATCAAGTGGGAAGACGGCAACGAATATCCCTTGGTGAAGTTGGAAATTTCCAACAAATCCCATCCTTTCTTCACCGGTAAGATGAAGTTTGTGGATACGGCCGGTCGTATCGATAAGTTCAACAAGAAGTTTGGCAAGACGCGTTTCGCCAAAAAGGAAGAGACAGATACGAAAGTCGAGGAATAGACTGTTCTTTATCGCATGAAGAACATCATTCTCTTTGACGGGCCGCAGCGCGAACACTTGCTGCCTTTCACCTATTTGCGGCCGGTGGGCGATTTGCGCGTGGGCCTGCTCAGTTTGCGCGAGAAGTGGGAGCATCATCTCAAGGGTAGAGGTTCTTACATCACGCGAGAATATTTGGGGGATTTGTATCCCATTGTCATTTCGGAGAAGAACTACATCGTCAATGCTGCCGTTTTACCGGATGAGGATTTGGTGCAGCGCATTCTGGCCTTGCACGACAACGAGGCTTTGCTGGAAGATTCCGATTTGGTAGCTACCTGCTTGGACGAGCAGCAGTTTAATCGCATGATGGATGATGAGCCTTTGGGGGAGTTGACTTCGTTTCCTTGCCATTGTTCTCTGCGGGTTTTGGGTAAGCTACCCGATTTGCTCAACGAACACGATTTGGAGTTGCGCCGAGATTTTGAGCGCATTACAGCGGGCAGGCGTTCGGCTCCTTTGCCGGCTTCCAACCGCTTTTGGGGAGACAAAAAGCAACTCTTCATTGAGGAGGGTGCTGAGGTCGAGGGGGCTATGCTGAATGCCACAAAGGGGCCCATCTACATCGGAAAAGGAGCGGTAGTCATGGAGGGAAGCTTGTTGCGTGGCCCGATTGGCATTGGGGCGTACAGCACCGTAAAAATGGGAGCGCGCTTGTACGGGCCGGTGAGCTTAGGGCCGCATTGCAAAGTTGGAGGTGAGTTGAGCAACGTCATCATGCAGGGCTATTCAAACAAAGGGCATGACGGTTATCTGGGGGATTCCGTCATCGGGCAGTGGTGCAATCTCGGGGCCGATACTAACACTTCCAACCTGAAAAACAATTACGGTGAAGTGAAATTGTGGGACTACGTGGCTCGGCGTTTTGTGCCTTCGGGCCGGCAGTTCTGTGGGCTTTTCATGGGGGACCACTCCAAGTCAGGTATTAACACCATGTTTAATACGGGTACGGTGGTAGGCCTTTCGGCCAATGTTTTCGGTAGCGGTTACCCGCGCAATTTCATTCCTTCTTTTTCCTGGGGTGGTGCTTCGGGTTTCAGGACTTATCTACCCGACAAGGCTTTTGAAACGGCAGAGCGCATGATGGCGCGTCGGAATAAGCAGCTGTCTTCTTCGGAGCGCATTGCTATGCTCAAAGTTTTTGAGGATACAGCTGTTTTTCGCACTTGGGAGCAAAAGCGAGAGGACTGAGATGCGGCCGGTTTTCTGGAAGCGGCTGCTCAGTTATTTTACGGACATCCAAGTGGAGTCGGTTTCCAGTGATTGGAACCCCCAGCTACAGGTTTTGCTCAGTCGCGGAAGGTATCAGCTTTGTACATCCGGGGCCATTTATTCTTACGAAGACCTGTATGCCAATTTTTACCTCACCTTTGCCATGCTTCATTCCGGATATAATGCGGTCTTTCCCAAGGGCCCGGGCAGGGAAGCCGGACGCATGTACCTTCGGCAAGGCCGTTTGTTTGAAGAGCCTTTTACATCGGTTTTAGCCGATCGAAAATCGGTTTTGCTGTTAGGCCTTGGTTTGGGTAGTGTGCCTTGGATGCTGGAGCGGCACTTTGGCCTGAATTTTCACTATACGGCCGTGGAGGTAGATGAAGCCGTGGTGTATTTAGCTCAAAAATATGCTCTGGGAGAATTGGAGTCATCCATGGAGATTGTCTGTGCCGACGCTTTGGCTTTTGTGGAACAGGACGATCGCTGCTATGATTTGGTCATCATGGATGTTTTTCGCGATGCGGTCATTCCGGCAGCTTTTCAGACCTCTTCTTTTTTGGACTGTCTGCGTAGCCGGCTTTCGCCAAATGGGGTACTGCTTTTCAACTTTTTGGCCCGAACGACAGAAGATCGCAAGCGGGCCGATCGCTTTTTTCGGGAAAAATTTCTGCGGGTTTTTCCTTTGGGCAATTACCTGGACACCGGAGGGAATTGGGTGTTGATGAATGGTTTGGATTGAAGGTGCCGGATAAGCAAGAGCAAACGCTCCGGGAAAGAAATGCCCGAGTTCTCTTTTGGGCCTTTCCATCTGGATCTTTTTTGCTATTTTTGCCCGACTTTAAATGAAGAGTTCGTTCTCACTGAGGGGATGATCATGGCGGAGCGATTTGGGAGGCGTCAGCCTTCCAAATTACCTACCTTTCGCCGGTTTGCGAGTAGTAAATGTCCCGAACCATTTCGGTTTGGGCATATCAAAGTAAGTGGTCTATGTTTACCATCAACATTTATCTGCGTTTTGCTCTCATCGCCCTGTTTTTGGGTGGCGGTATAGTTTTGGCGGCCTTGTACAGCTTTTGGTACGCTCTGCCTTTAATCTTAATTGGCCTGGCCTTATTGATTGGCTATTTTCTTTTGGGCACCATTCAGTCGGCTGCGACGATGTTGCAGGCCGGTAAGATGGCTGAGGCGGAAAAGCGTTTGAATTTGACGTTTTTTCCCGCTTTGTTGTACAGTGCCAACAAAGCCTACTACTATATGTTGCGGGCGGGCATAGCTCAGCACAAGCAGCAGAATCAGGAAGCTGAACGCTTTTTGCAGTTGGCCCGGGAAGTGAAGGTGCCTACCGACAACGAACGGGCGGTGATTCATTTGCAGTTGGCCAATATCGCTATGCAGCGCAACAACTGGGCGCAGGCCAAGGCTTATTTTAAAGTGGCTAAAAATTGCAAGCTTACCGAGCCGGCTATCAAAGAGCAGATTAGGGAATTTGAAAAAGCCCTGAAAAACAGTGGCGTGCTCAAACCCGGAATGAGAGGGCAGCGCATGCAGCCCGGTGGTAAGCGTCGTCGGCCTAAGATTCGCTGAATGGGCAGGCTCTTGTTTGGCGAAAGCCGAAAAATCACTTCTTCCTTTGGCGAAAATCAGAAAAATATTCGTTTGTTCCGTTTGTGGTACGCAAAGCGCCAAATGGATGGGGCGTTGCCCGGGTTGTGAAGGCTGGAACACCTTCCAGGAAGAAGTGGTTTACAGAGAGAGTGAGCGGGAAAAGCAGAGAGAAAGGTGGAGGGGGAATCAGAGTAACTCTCTGGCCGAAGCCCAAGCCGTGCCTTTACCTGAAGTTCAGGCCGGAGAGCGAGTTCGTTTGAAGTTGCCCGATGCAGAGTTGCAGCGCGTTTTGGGTGGTGGCCTGGTGCCGGGCTCCTTGGTGCTGATCGGAGGAGAGCCGGGCATAGGAAAATCGACCCTCATGTTGCAGATGGCCATGTCTCTCGAGGAACGCGTTTTGTACGTGAGCGGCGAAGAAAGCGCCTCTCAAATTAAAATGAGAGCAGACCGCATAGGCTTGGTCAATCCCGATTGTTATTTGTTGACGCAAACCAATACGACTCAAATCTTGCAGCAGGCCCGCAAATTGGAGCCGGCCTTTTTGATTGTGGATTCCATTCAGACACTGCGCTCGCCTTTGCTGGATTCTCTGCCTGGGAGTGTAACACAAATAAGAGAAAGTGCCGGAGAGCTACAGCGCTTTGCCAAAGAAACGGGCATTCCCGTGGTTTTGATCGGCCACATCAACAAAGAAGGACAACTGGCAGGGCCTAAATTGTTGGAGCATGTGGTGGATACCGTGTTGAGCTTTGAGGGAGATCGCAACCATGCCTATCGGATTTTGAGGTCTTTAAAAAATCGCTTTGGCTCTACTGATGAACTGGGCATTTACGAAATGCGGGGTTCCGGTCTCAGGCCGGTGAGCAATCCTTCCGAGTTGCTCATCGCTCAGACCGACGAGCAGCTCAGCGGTAGCGCCATAGCAGCTACGGTAGAAGGGCTGCGCCCCATGCTGATAGAAACGCAGGCCTTGGTGAGTACGGCGGTGTATGGCACTCCTCAGCGTTCGGCCACGGGCTTTGACCTTCGACGTTTGCACATGTTGTTGGCTGTTTTGGAAAAACGTGGAAAATTTCCACTGGGGCAGTACGACGTCTTTCTCAATATGGCCGGAGGCATACGTGTACAGGATCCAGGAATTGATCTGGCCGTCATCAGCTCCTTGCTCTCTTCCTTTCACGACATAGCTCTCCCATATCATTCCTGTTTTGCAGGTGAAGTGGGGCTATCCGGAGAAATTCGTGCCGTACATCGCATTGAGCAACGAATCCAGGAGGCTGATCGTTTGGGCTTTAAGTTGTTTTACCTCCCACGATCTAACATGAAAGGTTTGGATTCTTCTCGTTATGCCATTGAGCTGAAACCCATGGGGAAGGTTGAGGAATTGTACCATGAGTTGTTTGAGCTTTGATTGAGCAAAGGCGTAAAAAAAATACAAGCATGAAACATCTTTTTGTCTTTTTTGCTTTATTGTCTTTACCCTGTTTTCTTTGGGGGCAACAGCGCTTTGAAGGGAGGGTCATTGTCGGTTTGAATGCTTCTCAAATCCAGGGAGATGATCTGGCAGGCTACAACAAGGCGGGTTTGCGAGCCGGTTTGGGCGTGTCGGCTGTATTGGGCGAGAGGACATCTCTGGGGTTGAACATGCTGTTTAGCCAGCGCGGCAGTTCTTCTCCACTAACGAGAAACAACAGTGTGCCCCGTCGTTTGGTGCAGCTCAATTACGTGGAATTGCCGCTGCTCTTTTCCTTGGCTGATTGGTGGGACGAAAAGCAGAGTTTTTATCATCTTGCTTTTCAGGCGGGCTTAAGCTACAGCCGTTTGATCAATTCCAGCGTTGAGTTTTTTCCGCCTTTTGAAACCGAGAAAGAAAATTTTGCTCAAAATGATTTGAGCTTTTCTTTGGGTGTAACGTATTATGCCAATCCTCATTGGGGTTTTTCTGCGTCTTACACCCGTTCCATATTCTTGTTGTACAACAACAAAAAGCACTTGAACGACAATGGCGCACCGATTTACGCTTCTTCCATGCGGGCTTATTTTATTAGCTTTGAGGTGCAGTACAAGTTTTGATTGTTTGCCCTTTTGTTGAAGGGCTTAGAGCAAAGTGGTTCGAGTGTGAAAGGTGAAAAACAGTAACTAAAAGTTTGAGCTTGCCGGAGTATCCTCGCTAACAGACTTTGACCTCACAAAATTCTTACCATGAAACGGTACTTCTTTTTGCTTTCATTTTTTTTGTTGCTTCTCTTTGCCTGTGGAGAGAATGTTTCGGATAAACAGAAAAAGGACAGAACAGTTGATTCTTCAGAAAAACAAGTGTTTTATCCGAGCTATCCCATCGACAGTTTAAAACAGCTGTGGCTGCATTGCGATTACATAGATGTTTTGTATTACGATTTGCCGGCATCTATGAGCATTACCGATACCAACAGCATTCATCAGATGCTGAGCATCATTGCTGCAGAACCGGCGCCGCGCAAGCCGGATTGTAAACCCATAGGGCGTCTTTTCTTTCAAGTTCAGGGTGACAACAGAGCTTCAGCTGATTTGTATTTCTCGGATGCCTGTAAGTTTTTGGTTTTTTTGGAGAACGAAAAGCCTCAGTGGGGAAATCTGTTGACCGATAGA
>JALSKB010000148.1 GCA_026989035.1 Saprospiraceae bacterium
GCAACGGTATAGGTGCCGTCTTGGGCATAGGTATGTGTTGGGTTTTGCTGAGAAGAAGTTTCGCTGTCGCCAAAGCTCCATAGCCAGGTGGTGGGGTTGCCGGAAGAAGCATCCGTAAAGGATACGGTAGCTCCGTTGATGTTGTAGTTAAAATCGGCCTGTGGCGGTCCATCTACGTGGATGTAGTCGGTTTTGGTGATGGCATCGGTACCTGCGATGTTGCTGACGACCAGCGTAACGTCGTAGTCTCCCGGGCTGAGATAAACCACACTGGGATTTTGGAGGTTAGAGCTGGAAGGGATTCCTCCCGGGAAGCTCCAGGTCCAGCTGCTGGGGTTTTCCTGGGATTGATCGGTGAATTGCACCTGCAGGGGGGTACAGCCTGAAGTGGGGCTGGCGGTGAATTCGGCAATGGGTGGATTGAGCATCAGGCAAGAGCTGAAGAGGCGGATGTTGTCCACATACATGTTGTTGCCGTAGTCGTTGACGTTTTCGATTTTGATTCGGATATTGCTCATACCATCATAGGCCGAGAGGTCTATGTCAAGGCATCCCGGGCCGTAGGTGGTGGCATAGCACCAATCTTCTGTTGTCGCAGGAGAGAAGGCTGTAGTTTGATCGGGCACGGTAGCAAAATTGCCGGAGCCGTTTTCCGCATTGCCCCAGATCCATTGGTAAGTATTGCCTCCATCGGTGGAGATATAGACGACCAGGGAGTCGCTGCTGGAAGGGCTATAGCGGGCATAGGCATATTCGATTTCCAATTTTACGGAGCTGCGCCCGGCAAAGTCCAGCAGGGGTGAGACCAGTCCGTCGCGTTGGCCGTTGGTGTTGTAGTTGAAGTTGTCCATATAGACGGCTTGCCCACCTTGGCGAGTTCCATTGACGCTTTGCAAGGCCCAGGTGATGTTGTTATCCGGGTTAACGGTAGTCCATCCGCCCATTCCGTTTTCGAAGTCTTCAAAGTAAAAGAACTCCGTTCCTCCTGTCGGAATGACGGATATCTGCATGGAAGTGGAGTTGGATCCGTTGGCGTTGGTGGCTGTAAGAGAGACGGTGTAAGTTCCCGGGTTGGCGTAAGTAACGGTGGGGTTTTGTTCTGTAGAAGAAGAAGGAGAGCCTCCGGGGAAGCTCCATTGCCAGGAGTTGGGACTGTTGAGTGATTGGTCGAAGAAGGTAATCATGCCGTTCGGGCAGGAGGGGTTCACATTGGGTGTGAAAGCCGCCACAGGCGGGGCGGGAGGCGGGCAGGCTGCCAGGCAGCCATTGGGTGCTGCTTTGGCTGTGATGTGGGCGTTGATAGCTGTTATGGAAGCGTTAGACCACTGGGTTGCTGCACTGACAGCAGGAGCCATGATGTAGGGAGCGCCTGAGGCATCGTGTAAGGCATCAAAGTTGTGGCCCAATTCGTGAGAAGTCAATACGCGTAGGTATTCGGCATTGGTGGTGAAGTCTTGTAAGCAGTGGTAGCGGCTGGAGGTACAGACGACGCCTAGCCAGGCGATGCCCACGGTTGAGCCGTCGAAATCTCTGTTGGTCCAGAGTTGCCCCACATCATGGGTTTGGCTAAAGCCGTTGGGGCCCCAGGCAGTGAAGCTGTTGAGGAGTGCATTGGCACTGGTACTGGAAGTCCAGGGGTCCGCAGCAGGGCTGGTCGAGACGTATTGTTCGACAATGACAAATTGAATTTCATCGGCAAATTCGTCGTCCCAATTGCCGGCCACGTTGTTCATGACCGTGATGTTGTGGTTTTCAACTCCGGCTACGCTTCCGTATTTTTGGTACATCAGGCCGTCGGAGGCTATGGCCAGCTCTACTTCATAGCAGTTACCGGCTTTGTAGAGATCGGATTGTGTCAGTTCTTTTTTCTTTTTTTTGACTTCCAAGGCAGCACAGCTTGCTCCTTCTATGGGGATCACTTCAGAGGCTTTGTAGGCGATGAAAAGTTGTGGATCATGGCCGCTGATGTAATTGGATAGGGGTTCTATGTAAAAATGGTCTTTACCCTTGCGGAAATAAGCAGAGAAATAGTTTTTGTTGAGCGTTAGGCGGGCTTCTATATCATCTTGCCAATTTTGGGGGTAAGCTTTAAGGGCGAGGCAGGAGGAATTTTGTATTTGTTGTGTACTCTTTTCACTGTGTATGGTGAGGGTGTACCGGGGGGGCAGGATACCGGCAGGTTCTACAACTAAGGGCCAGGACTCGCCATAGAAATTTAGCTCAATTTGAGCGGTATTGGTTTTTCTCAGTTTTTCCCAGATGGGGCGGGGGTTTAGCCGGATGATTTCCCAGCTTTTAAATTGGTGTTGGAGCATGGCTTGTATGTCGGGATTTTCCCGTACCGGCTCAAGAGGTATGTCGATGGTTTGGCTCGGCAAAGAGAGCGCAAAGAGGAGAAAGAAAAGTGAAGCAATGATTTGGCGTAGATGTTTGTTGAAGTCCATGTTTCCCTGAGTTGAGTGATTTTGGTATAGAAATGAGACTTGGTCTGTTTTTTAGAGAGATGTCCTCTTACTTAGAGCAACAATTGCGATGGCGAAACATCTTTCGCCATGTGCCTTGTAGTACTTGCAGCTGCTTTGCCTTCAGGCAAAAAACAAAGCGTTCAAAAGCGTAAATCGGCTTTTAGGAACGCAGCACTACAAAAAGTATAATGTGGTTTGGGGTATCAGGACACAAATATACTTGAAAGATTTAGAAAATGGCGTTGTTTTGGCTGTTTGTGGTCAAGTATACCCGTGGTAAAGTGTTGTTTGGGAGGCGTCAGCCTTCCAAACAACCTATCTTTCGCTGGTTTGCGAGTTGTATACTCATGGCGAAGTGGTTTGGGAGGCGTCAGCCTCCCAAACTTCTTATCTTTCGCTAGTTTGTGAGTTGTAAATCTCCCAAACCATTTCAGTTTGGGTATAAATATATCTAAACCGAAATGGTTTGGGTATGTTTGGAGGAAAATGAAAATATGTCGGGGGGCGGCATTTTTTACAGAGCGCGCAAAATGCCTTTGATCAGGCGGATGAAATCCGGTTTCATGCGTTCGGCTATGGCCATGACTTCTTCGTGTGAGACACCTTGGTGTTTGTCGGGTACGGACAGGTCGGTCACACAGGCAATGCCGAGGGTTTTCATGCCGGCATGGGCTGCTGCGATGGCTTCGGGTATGGTGGACATGCCCACGGTATCGGCGCCCAGTAAGCGAAAGGCTTTCATTTCTGCTTTGGTTTCGAAGCAGGGGCCGCTTACAGCCAGGTGAATACCTTCTCTCCAATTGACGCTCAATTCTTGGGCTATGCGGGTGGCCATTTGCCGAAAGGCGGGGTCGTAGGCTTGGGACATATCGGGGAAGCGGGGTCCCAGTTTATCGAAATTGGGGCCGCGCAGGAAGCTGCTGCCCATAAAGTTGATTTGGTCTTTGATGAAGACCATACTGCCCACCGGGAAGTCTTCCCGCAGAGATCCGCAGGCATTGGTTACGATGAGGTGTTCTACGCCCAGCAGTTTCATCAGGCGGGTGGGGAAGATGATTTCTTCAGGGGCATAGCCTTCGTAGTAGTGTACCCTTCCCTGCATGGCTATAACCGCTTGGCCTTCCAGCTGTCCCATGACCCATTTGCCGGCATGGCCTTCTACGGTGGAAAGGGGAAAGTGAGGAATGTCGGCGTAAGGGAAGCGATCGGCTTGTTCTATTTCATCTGCTAAGATTCCCAGGCCTGAGCCGAGGATGAGCCCAATGCGGGCTTGCTGTTTGCTGCGGCTGCGTATCCAATGGGCGGCTGATAGCAGCCTTTGCTCGACTTGGTTTTCCATATATTTGATTTCACTGTGCCCAAGCTGGGAAGATGCCGGAATCCAGGTCAAAGACTTTCATGCCCCAAAACCAGCTCAGCAAAGTTACGATGATTATGCCGAAAATATTGAGGAAAAAGCCCGCTTTGACCATTCGGATCATCGGCAGTTTTCCGGTGCCGAAAGCTATGGCATTGGGAGGTGTAGCTACGGGTAGCATGAAAGCCAGGGAGCCGGCTATGGTGGCCGGCAGCATCAGCAACAGGGGGTTCATTTTGATGCTTACGGCCAAGCCGGCCAGAACGGGCAAGATGGTTTCGACCGTAGCCGTGTTGGAGGTCAGCTCGGTGAGGAAGGTAACCAAAGAGGTGATGCCCGCCGTAAGCAACAGCGGATGCAAGTTTTGGACTCCGATCAGCTGCTCACCCAGCCAGAGAGATAAACCCGATTCCTTAAATCCGGTGGCCAGGGCAAAACCGCCGCCGAAGAGCAGAATGATTCCCCAGGGTATCTGTTCTGCGGTCTTCCAATCCATGATGAAAGCCCCTTTCTTTTGCTGCGAAGGAATTAAAAAGAGCAGGGTAGCTATGAGAATGGCTACCGTACCGTCGTTGATGTAAGCCGGCTGAGCAAATAGATTTGACCAGCCTGGAATTTGCCAACTGCCCAGCTTGATGTCGGCTCGAAAGAACCACAGCAAAGCCAGGGCGATAAAGGCAAGGCTTAGGATTTTTTCCTCATAGCTCATAGGTCCCAATTCGCGATATTGGCGGTTGATGTCTTCTCGTTGGAGATGGATCCAATGACCTTTGGGGCGGATGTAAAGCAGGTAGAGATAGAGCCAAAGAGCGCCAAACAAAACCAAACTGATGGGAAAGGCATACAGAAACCAATTGGCGAAGGACAGCTCCGGCGCATGGGGGAAATAAATGTAGAGAATGCGCGAAAAAGAGAGGTTGGGTGGTGTACCTACCAAGGTGGCAATCCCTCCTATCGAAGCGCTGTAAGCTACGGCCAACAGCATACCTACACTAAAGTTTGCTCCGATTTCCGGCTCGTTCAGCTCTTCGACTTTGGCTAAAATTGACAGCAAAATGGGAATGATGAGCATGACGGTAGCTGTGTTGGATATCCACATGGATAGGAAAGCTGTAGCCAGCATAAATCCAAACAACATGCTGCCGGGGCTGCTACCCGTTAATTGTAAGATGCGCAGGGCTATGCGCTTGTGTAAATTCCACTTTTGTATGGCCAAAGCGACTAGAAAACCACCTATAAACAAAAAGATTACGTGATTGAAATAAGTAGAACTGACCTCTTTGCCGTTCATGATCCCCAGCAGGGGAAAAAGCACGACCGGTAAGAGGGAAGTGATGGCCAGAGGCACTATCTCTGCCACCCACCACAGTGCCATCCAGAGGGCTATGGCCAGGGTTCGGGAGATTTCCGGTTTTTGAGGGGCTAAGGGAGCGAATAGCAACAGGCTTAGAGCTACGAGCGGGCCCAGAAAAGTGAGAAGTTTGCGCCAGTTTTTCATTTTTGCATACCTTTGGGCGTGTGGGGTTGATGTTGTATGGATTTCTGCCTGTCCGATATTTTGGGCAAGCGGGATAGGGTTCAAAGATAGCTCAAACCGGTTCAATGGTGTAAGATGTTCACGGGAATTGTTGAAGCACAAGGGGAAATTGTGGCCATAGAGCGCGAGGCCGGCAATTTGCATTTTGACATTCAATCTCCGATTTCTTCGGCTTTGAAGGTCGATCAGAGTCTGGCCCATGATGGCGTTTGCCTGACGGTGGTTTTGGTTGGGGGTCAAGTGCATCGGGTGACGGCTATAGAGGAGACTTTACAGCGTACGGCCTTGGGGGAGTGGGAAGTCGGTCGAAAGGTCAATTTAGAACGGGCCATGCAGTTAGGGGCGCGTTTGGACGGGCACTTGGTGCAGGGCCACGTAGATGATGTGGGCGTTTGCAAGGCCGTTGAGCCACAGGATGGCAGCTGGCTGTTTACCTTTTCCTTTGATGAGCGTCATGCAGCTTTGTTGGTGCATAAGGGTTCCGTTTGCATCAATGGCGTCAGTTTGACGGTGATAGACCCTCAGAAAGACCAATTTCAGGTGGCCATCATTCCCTATACCTACGAGCACACAAATTTTGGCAGTTTGCGACCCGGGCAAAAAGTCAACCTGGAATTTGACTTGATCGGCAAATACCTGCTTCGCGCTAAAGCGTGGAGCTAAGCAACGGCCTGTCGTTTTGAGACGTTATCTTTAAGTCGGGTACCAAGTTTTGCGCGCAGGATTTTTGTCGAAGTACTTGGTCATTTTTTGATGGATGATAAGTCCTAATTGTTTGGGAAAGGGAGTCAGATAAGATACCATTTTTTTTTTAATCTTTACTTATGCGACACACGAGTCTTCCTTTTGCGCGTAAGCGTAGGCAGTTTCAGTATTTGTCTCGTCGTTTACGCAAAGCCGTGGAGTGCGGCGATTTTCAAAACTGGTCTGTTGAAAAACGCCGCCATTGGCTGAACAAATGGCATCGCCTGTATCGTTTATCAGGGCGTTTTTTTTCAACTGTTCGTTTACGGCGGCTTTTGGGGGCTGCTGCCGTTGTACTGGGGCTTACCGCAGGCAATCACAGCCTTCAGGCCCAGAGCTTTGCAGCACCTCAAGTCAATTCCTTTGGCCTTTTACCGGTCAATGAAAATTTCTTCATGCCTACTTTGGTGGACATCGACGCCGATGGCGATTTGGATGTGGTGGTCTGTACTATTAGCTCGTCGGGGGGAAAGTTCATACCGTATTTTCTTGAGAATGTGGGCTCTGCCGTTGAACCGGTTTTTGGGGAGTACCTCGAGGATCCTTGGGGAATGGCTCTGAGTGATGACGATTTGTTTAATCTGGACTTTGCCGATGTCGATGGCGACGGCGACCTGGATGCCTTTGGCGCTTTGACGGGTTATGGCACTTCTTCTGTCGCTTTTTGGGAAAACATCGGGACAGCTGAGTCTGCCGTCTTTGGGTCGGTTCAGTACAACCCCTTCGGCATGGATTCCGGAGATATTCCCCAGGGGTTGAAAACACTGCGTTTGGCCGATGTAGATGGCGATGGGGACCAGGATTTGCTGCTGGGGGGGATTGCTTATGATTATTACGGAGGACCTGCCTATGGTGGATTGTTCTTCTTTGAGAATACCGGCAGCCCGGATGCTCCGGTTTTTGGATCGGCAGTATTCGGCAGTTATGGCTTGACCTTGCCGGGAAATGGAGAGCTGGAAGTTGGGTTTTTTGACTTTGCCGATATGGATGGCGATGGGGATGAAGATTTGCTGTGTGCGGTTTACAGCTACGATTACAGTTCTTATACCTATCTAAACAACTTGTACTTTTACGAAAATCAGTCCGGTGCGGGCAATATTTCTTTCGCTGAACCGGTGGAAGATGCTTTTGGTTTGAATCTCGACTTACTTGTAGATTTTCTTGCCTTAGGTGACTTGGATGGCGATTCGGATACAGACATACTGAGTTGTCATCTGGATTATTTTACCTATGAGGTTGCTTTTCATTTTTACGAGAATCAGGAGTTTGTCAATCAGCCTCCGGTTTCGGATACGGCTGTGGTTTCGGTTTTTGCCAACAACGACTACGCCTTTTCCTTATCTGATTTTCCCTATAGCGATGCCGACAACGACCCCATAGCAGGTATTCGCATTGAGTCTTTGATCGATCAGGGCATGCTCACTTTTCAGGGAAATCCGGTTACGGTGGGTTTGTTGATTCCTGCCGATCAGGTTTCCGACTTGGTTTTCAGGCCGGAGGATGACGAGTTTGGTGAAGATTATGCTCATTTCAATTTTTCCGTTTTTGATGGCTTGGACTACAGCGAAGTGCATACCATGACGATTGATGTCATGCAAAATGTAGGTACGCAGCAATTGCCTTTTGGGGCTTCCGCCAAATGTTACCCCAATCCTGCACCGGACTTTTTTCAGCTGGACATAAGTCGCTGGCCTGTAGATGAGGTCGTGCAGCTGGACTTGCTGGATTGGGCGGGTCGGCAGTTGATTCATCAAGAGTTGCAGCTCGTTTCCGGGGAGTTGCAGTGGTTGCAAAGCGTGAGGCATTTGCCGAAAGGCCAGTATCTGTTGCGGCTGAAGAGTTCGGTGGGCACCTACTCTTTTCCCTTAATCAAGCAGTAAAAAGAAAGGGGCGTTTTGACGCCCCTTTTCCTTTTTCTGCCAAAATTTATCTATTTTTGATGCGTTGGACAAAAAGGAGGCTTAGGCCTTGGCTTTCCAAAACCGATTATGCAGCGCACTTTTATCCCATGGACTCCTCTTTTCATTTTGGCTTTGCTTTGGCCAATGGAGCTGGTATATGCCCAGACTTGTGGTTGTGCAGATGCTACCAACTGTCCTTTTCCCATAGCTCCGGATACATCTTTTCAGTTGTGTTACGACATTACGGATGCTTTTAACAATGATTTGGCCGATCCTGCTCAGGGCGTTTGTGGTGTGCGCTTGACTTTTACTCATCAGCACATTTGGGATTTGGAGATTTCTTTGGTGTCTCCTGCTGGAGATACCGTTCCTTTAGTCGGGCCGGTTTTGCCTTATTTTGGTACGACCAACAGCGTATTGTGGGATGTTCTTTTTTTACCTTGCAGTGCTGCGGTAACGCCAGATACGGTCAATGGCATGCCTTTGGCCGAAGTTTGGACCAACAACCAGGATTGGCCTTTTGCAGGCATTATTGGGGGGAGTTATCATCCTGTGGGTAACAACTGCCTGGAGAGCTTTGCCAGTGGCCCGGTAAACGGCTCTTGGTGTTTGATTGTAAACAACCAAGGTTCTTTTTATCCCGGGCAAATTCTCGACTTTGAGATTTTGCTTTGTGACAATTCGGGTCTTTTGTGTTGTGAAGCGGACGGGGGAAGCCTGGCTCCTTATCCCGATGTGCAGGCTTGTAAAGGAGATTCCATCGTGCTGGATATTCCTCCGGTGTATTACGCTCAGGCTCCGGATACTGCAGAATACGGTTATCAATATCTCATTTCAGACTCGGCAGGCCTTATTCTTGAGTTGGATACTGTAGCTGATTTGAGCAATTATGGAGCTGGTGTTTACAATGTTTGTGGGCTTTCTTATCGGCTTTCCGAGTCGGATAGCCTCTATGTAATCAATCCGGGCCTTCCTGTGGATAGTTTGTTGAGTATGTTTAGCGGCCCCGATCCGCCTTTTTGCGGGGATTTGAGTTCTTCTTGTTTGCAGGTGCAAATCAGTGATCCTCCTTTGCCGACATTCCTGGAGGAGAGCCTCTGTGAGGGGGATAGTCTTCAGCTGGGTGACAGTCTTTTCTATGAAGCGGGGAATTATAGCCTGCTTTTGCAAGCTTCGACCGGTTGTGATAGCCTGGTCTTTTTAAACTTGTCGGTTTTTCAAGCAGATACTACGGATTTGAGCTATGTGCTTTGTCCTGGGGATTCTTTGTTTGTGGCTGACACTTCTTTGGTTGGTTTAGGAGGACATGCTGTCTTGCTTCAGAATGAGCACGGTTGTGACAGCTTGCTTAGAATTCAACTGGATTATTTTGCGTTAGACACAACCTACCTGGTTGATACCATTTGTCAGGGCGAAGTTTATGCTATAGGAGATTCTCTGTTTACTCTTTCCGGGAACTACAGCTTGTCTTTTTCCTCTCAGCTTACGGGTTGCGACAGTACGGTTGTTTTGGATTTGACTGTTTTAGATTTACAGGCAAACATTGCACCTTCGGACACGCTTAGCTGCGCAGTACCCCTAGTAGTTTTGGACGGCAGCGCTTCTTCTTCCGGGCCGGTCAACTACCACTGGTACACCCTGGGAGGGCAATTTGAAGGGAGTGTGGATTCGACCGTGGTAGAGGTGAGTCAGCCGGGCACATACATCCTGGAAGTCAGTCAGGGAAGCTGTGTGGTTGCGGATACAGCTGTTGTTGTTGCTTTGTTTGATATTCCGGAGGCAAATGCAGGTTTGTCGGATACCCTTACTTGCGCTATCACGCAATTAACCTTGGATGGTACGGCATCGGCTATGGGACAGGGTTTGGGATATTTTTGGCTTTCGCCAAACGGGAATATTCTCAGCGGGGAATCGAGCTTGCAGCCTTTGGTAGATGCTCCCGGTCTTTACATGCTGGAAGTTACCGATTCACTTTCCGGTTGTGTGGGTGTGGATAGCGTGTACGTGGGGATTGATACACTGCCTCCTTTTGTCGAGGCCGGGCCGAATGCCTTGCTCAATTGCTTGCACGATTCGGTGATCTTGGATGGAAGTGCCTCTTATTTGCCGGAAGGCTATATGTATCAATGGACGGATAGCCTGGGTGTGGCATTGCCTTGGGAGGACGTCCTACAACTGCCGGTGGGTGAAGCGGGGGTTTATTATCTGGAAGTCGTAGATTTGGAAACGGGCTGTTCTGCCGTAGATAGTGCTATTGTTTTTGAAAATATGGCATTTCCTGAAGTGGATGCAGGTGAATGGGACAGTTTAACCTGTGCTGAAAGTTCTGTGTTTTTACAGGGAGAAGTGCAATCTCCTGGTTTTGTGACTTATTTGTGGAGTACATCTTCCGGGCATTTTGTCGGTGCTGTTGATCAGCAATTGGCGGAGGTAGATGCCGGGGGTTGGTATTTTTTGCAGGTTACGGATACGGTGAGCCAGTGTTCATCGATCGATTCCGTTTTTGTGGGGGTAGACACGCTGTCACCCATGGTGGAATCGGGTTTGTCCATCACTTTGAATTGTGACATTACCAGCTGGGAGTTGGGGGAAGTTTCAGGTACTTCACAAGGTATTGATTTTATCTACAGCTGGAGCAATGGAAACGGGGAGGTGTTGGGTGATGAGTTGCACTTGACGATAGATACAGCCGGGCTGTACGTGCTTACTGTTGTGGATACGAGCAACGGCTGTTGGGTTATGGATACGACAGAGGTTTTTCAAAACCAGGTTTATCCGCAGGCTGATGCTGGTTTGCCGGATAGTTTGACTTGTGAACATCCTCTGGCCATTTTAGATGGTTCTGCTTCTACGCAAAACCCGTTTATGAGTTATGCTTGGTACAACAGTTCCGGTGAACTTATCGGGATGGACGTGCAGGTGGGTGTTGGACAGGCGGATACTTATTGCCTGGTGGCGACCAATGGCTTGAATTTTTGTGCAGATACGGCCTGTGTGATCATTGCAGCGGATTTGGCTTTGCCTCAGGCTCATGCAGGAGCCGATCAAGCGGTTGACTGTGAAACGGGTCAGGCAATTTTGGATGCAACGGGCTCTTCCATTGGGGCACCTTACCAGCTCTTTTGGTCCGGTCCTTCCGGAGCTTTCCTCAGCGATTCCACCCAGCTGCAGGTACAAGTGCAGGGTCCTGCTGCTTTTGTTCTTAACGTTGTGGACACGAGTACTTCCTGTGTTGCTTATGATTCTGTTCAGGTTTATCTGGATAGTTTGGCTTGTATGCCGGTGGCCTTTGCCGGGCCAGACGGCTTGCTCAACTGTTATCAGCCTCTTTACGATACCCTGGATGCTACAGCTACGCCTTTGGAGCCTTACTGGAATGTTTCCTGGCAGGCTTTGAGTGGGGAGATTATTTCCGGAGAGGATGGCTTGACTCCTGTAGTTACAGCGGGAACTTATGTGCTGGAGGTTAGCCATTCTCTTTGGGGGTTAAATGCTTTTGATACCGTAGAAGTTTTAACCGATTTTGAGAAGCCTATTGCGGATGCAGGCCCCGATTTGTTGCTCTCCTGTTCCGACTTAGATCAGCCTATAACTTTGGATGGTACAGCTTCTTCCCAGGGAGCGCAGTACACTTATTTTTGGTCGACGCTGGAGGGCAATATTCTCAGTGGGCAGGATGGCTTGACTCCACTGATTGATGCTTTTGGTATTTACGATTTGGTGGTAACGGATATCTCAAACGGTTGTTCTGCTACAGATGGTGTGCAAGTTCAGCTTCTCGGAAGCATGCCTGTTCTTTGCCTGCCGGATATCTTGCAGACGCCTTGTTATGATACGGCCATTTTTCTGGTAGACAGCTGTTTGGCAGGGGGGGCTTATATTTATAGTTGGTCTGTGTCGGGTGGACAGATTTTAGGCCCTACAGATGAAGCGGGCATTACGGCCTATGTGCCGACAGGCTCAGCTGAGTTTTATCTTGAGGTAGAGAACACCATCAATGCTTGTACAGCTACAGACACTGTGGAGATTCTGGCGCCCAGTCCTTGTCCACCGGATTGTACAGCTTCTGCGACTGAGTTGTTTACTTGTGAGACGGATAGTGTTTTGTTGTCGGGCTTAGGGTCTTCTGTGGGGCCGGATATTTTATATTCTTGGCAGGCTATTTCGGGTAGTTTGTGTTCGGCATCTAATGAGCTCAGCGCTTGCGCAGCTTCTCCGGGAATTTATCAACTGGAAGTGGTGGATTTGAGTAGTGGGTTGAATTGCCTGGCTGTGGTGGAAGTTCAAGCTGATACAGCTGTGCCTGTTTTGGATTTGCCGGCTGAGGCCTTTTTAGATTGTTCGGGTCAACCCGTGTTTTTGGATGGGACGGTTTCGGACGGTTTTGACAGTTTGTCGTATCAATGGAGTGGTGGTCCGGGTTCCTGTATAGTAAGTGGAGAACAGACTCCCGTAGCGGAAGTGGCTTGTGTGGGTACCTACTTTTTGAGCCTGACAAATAACGCAAATGGTTGTGTGCTTTCGGATACGGTTTTGGTGGTTTACGATACCTTGCCTCCACTTGTGGTTTTGGCAGATCCGAGCCCTTTGACCTGCCAAGACAGCAGTTCGCTTTTGACGGGAGCGGGTTCGGATTTCGGGCCGAATTTATCGTGGCATTGGTATCAGGATGGCCAACTTTTGACTTGGGCTGAGGGCATTTCCAGTTGGTCCGCTTCGGAGCCCGGTATTTATTGTTTGGAGATTGTCAACGAGCAAAATCACTGCAGGGATTCCGTCTGTGTGGAGCTTTTGCTTCAAGTGGACACACCTGCCGTGAGTTTTTCCGGAGATTTAGTGTTGAACTGCGTTGATACTGTTTTGTCGCTCATTCCCGACCAAACCTTTGACCCGTCCTTGCAGTATCAGTGGTACACACAGGATGGGTGCTTTGATTCGGATCCGGCTTCTTACGAACTGTTGACATCTTGTGCGGGCACCTATTTTCTGGAGGTTTTTGATCCGCAAACGACTTGCAGCTCAGCGGCTCAGCTGGAAGTTATAGATCAGTCAACTTCTCTGGTGGCAGATGCAGGGTCTTCGGATACTTTGACTTGTATGGAGGATGTGATTTCTTTAGATGGTACGGCATCCGATACGGGGTCTTCTCTTGTTTATTCCTGGCTTTCGCCAAATGGGAACATTCTCAGTGGAGCGGACGGTTTAACTCCTTTGGTGGATGCTCCGGGCTGGTATTTTCTCCGGATAGAGGATTCCCTTACGGCTTGTGTTGCCGTGGATTCGGTGCAGATTTTTTTAGATACGGTACCTCCTTTGGCGTATGCAGGTGTGGATAAGGCTCTGACTTGTGCAGTTTCTTCGGTGCAATTGGAGGGGCAGTTGTTTGGCTTGGAGTCGTTATACGATTTTACCTGGTATGGAGCTGAGGGGCAGGCCGTGGCCAGTGACAGTTTAATGCCCTGGGTAGCAGAAGGAGGGTACTACGTCTTTGTGGTACAAGATTTAGTGAATGGTTGTGCTGCTTACGATTCGGTTTTGGTGGTTTGGGATACTTTACCTCCTCAGGCCGTGATAGAGGCTTCTGCTCCTTTCGTTAGTTGTGCTCAGGCTGCGGTTTTTTTAGATGGCAGTGCTTCTCAGGCGGGAGGGGTTCCGGGTTTTAGTTGGACGAGCCAGGATGGGCACTTTGTCAATGGTGAAGATCAAGCTGTGGCGGTTGTGGACAGTGCGGGCTGGTATGTGTTGGAGGTGGTGGACGGATTGAATGCCTGTACGGATACGGCAATGGTGTACGTTGGATCGGATTTTGAAGTTCCGCAAATTGTGCTTGCCCCAACAGATACCATTACTTGTGCGCAGCCTGAGGTCATTTTGGATGGCAGCGCTTCTTCTTTGGGGCCGCATATCAGCTATCAGTGGAGCAGTTTGCCGCCGGGTTTGCCGCTTGAGGGCGACACCACGGCACAAGCTGTGGTTAGTCAGGCCGGCACTTATGTTTTTGTCGTTTTAAATCAGCTCAACGGTTGCGATGCCGAAGAGGAGGTTTTGGTCGTTGAAAACAGGGAATTTCCCCAGGCAGTGGCTGAAG
>JALSKB010000149.1 GCA_026989035.1 Saprospiraceae bacterium
ATTTTCCCACCCTCAGAGGCGAAAAAGGCAAAAAAACGAGCACGGCAAGAATGAGAAAAAAACAAAAACAGGAAGAAATAAACAAATTCGGAACAATTCGGTGGCAAACTAGGCAAACGAACAGCTCCAAAACCACAAAAAAACGACCTAAGCTTGTAATTTTTAATCAAAAAACAAATTACAACTCTTTGATTACAAAGAAGTTAGAACGACAAATAAGAAGAAATTAAAAAGGGTAAGTCTTAGCTACCCAAAGTGAATATCCGAACCATTCCCCAAGAGGTGATAGAGTAAGGGCAACAGCTCTATTCTGTTCCGTAGGTTGAGAAAAAGCTTCGCCAACGCATTTGCAATACGCCTCGTATAGCTTCGCGTACAATGCTTTTCGACATCTTGGAATTCCCCTCCACCCTGTCGGTAAACGTAATGGGAATTTCACGAATGCGAAAACCCATCTGACGGGCAGCAAACTTCATTTCAATTTGAAAAGCATAGCCGATAAATCGGATTTTGGACATGTCCAATTTTTCCAAAACGCAGCGCTTGTACCCGACAAAACCCGCTGTGGGATCTTTCACCGGCATCCAGGTGATGAGGCGGACATAGAGCGAAGCTCCGTAAGAAAGCGCAATGCGGCTGGGGGGCCAGTTCTTAACCCGCCCTCCCCTGACATAGCGAGACCCCACCACCACATCACAAGCATCGCGCTCCAGCATTTGGCGCAAGCGAAGAAGATCTCGAGGATTGTGAGAAAAATCGCAATCCATTTCAAAAAAATAGCGATATGCTCGTTGCAAGCCCCAACGAAAACCATCCAGATAAGCAGTCCCTAAGCCCAACTTCCCGGCCCGTTTCAGCAAAAAAATGCGATGGGGATAAGAGTCCTGAAGTCCTTCGACCAATTCTGCCGTACCATCAGGGGAATGATCATCAACGACCAAAACGTCAAAAGCGAAATCCAGGCTCATGACGGTTTCCAACATGCGCACCACATTTTCGCGCTCCTTATACGTGGGGATAATGACCAGGCTGTCAGACAAAATCATTCGGTTTTAAGGAGGCGAAAATAGCGCTTTTTCTACAATCCACTTAACTGCGCATCATACCAAGCCCACAAGAGCAAAAAAAGCCCTTTTCACAAAAGACTGAAAAGTCGGAAAGTTTGAGCAGCCGGTATGGTTTGGATTCTTCCTCTACAAAGCCAATCTCACTCGGTAGAGAAAGAGCTGCCACAACCACAGCTGCTGGTGGCGTTCGGATTGTTGAAAGAAAAGCCCCTGTTGTTCAAACCTTCGACCCAGTCAATCTCCATGCCCAGCAGATAAAGAGCATGGGCGCGATCCATCACCACCTTAACGCCTTTCACTTCAAAGAAATCATCGTTTTCCTTCTGCTGATCAAACCCCAACACATAAGAAAAGCCACTGCACCCCCCACCCGTTACGCCTACACGCAAAGCGTGATCTTCGGGAATATTTTGCTCTTGGCGAATGCTCAAAATTTGTTTTACAGCTGTATCGGTCAATGAAATAGGTGCATCTACCCGGGTGTTGTTGTTATCGCTCATGTCCGCTTGGTCTTTAAGTGAATCTTTGAATTGACTTACAAAAATACAAACAAAAAGGCAAAAAGGTTGAACAAAACGCCCCATAAAAACGAACTTCAGGCCATCCACGTGATTTGCCGAATACCCTTATCTTTGTCGCCATTCCATCTCATCAACTTGAACATGAACACCTTCTTAGAAATTCTCAAATACACCATTCCCGGCCTACTGGTTTTTGTTACGGCTTATTTCCTGCTCAAAACCTATCTGGACAAGCAGCATCAGTTAAAATTGCTCGAGCTGCAAAAAGACAACAAAAAGGCTTCAGTTCCTCTCAAGTTGCAAGCCTATGAAAGGCTCTCTCTGCTCTGCGAACGCAGCTCTCTGCAAAACCTGACGCTACGGCTCAAAACCAGGGAAAGCACGGTATCTTCTTTACGTCTGGCCATGCTTATTGCCTTACAACAAGAATACGAACACAACGTAACACAGCAAATTTATGTCTCCGAACAGCTCTGGGAAATTCTCAAATTGGCCCGTGAAGAAACCGTCAACATCATTGAGGCTGTAGCTGAACCTCTGGACCCTCAGGCCCCGGCAGATGAATTGGCCCAACGACTCATTGCCTTTTCCCAACAAAGCGAAAAACAGCCCATGGATACGGCTCTGCAAGCCATCAAAAAAGAAGCCGGCATGTTACTCTAAAAAACTACCGGTTATCGGCAACAGCTACAAAACCGGATAAAAAAACTGCCCGATGAACATCTCGTGGCGTTCTATCCCGACTCTCCTCCTTCTCAGCGGATTCATCGCTGTGCTGTCCTTCCCCTTTGGCTCTACCCCGCCCATAGGCCCCCTCCTCTCCCCTGCAACGGGCTTTTGGCGACAAGCCGCAGAAAACTACAAGCGAGAAGAACTGCTGGACTTTCCGGGCCTACAGGCCCCTGTAAAAGTCTCCTTTGACAAACATCACATACCGCATATTTACGCACAAAGTGAAGCCGATGCGTATTTCGCCCAAGGCTATCTTACCGCGCGCGACCGCCTCTGGCAAATGGATATGACCGCGCGCCACGCAGGAGGACGCCTGGCGGAAATTCTCGGCCCTCAACTGGTAGAAACCGATCGAAAACAACGCCGACTGGGCTTGCTGCTCGCCGCAGAACAAAGCGCAAAAGCCTGGGAAGAATCTCCCGACTACCCGCTGATAGAAGCCTTCGTAACAGGCATCAATACGTACATCAACCGACTCAAAGCCCGCGACTACCCCTTGGAGTACAAACTCATGCAATTCAAACCGGAACCCTGGTCCGTCCTTCACTCCGCCCTCATCCTCAAGTCCATGGAGCAAACCCTTTGCTTCGGCAACAACGACCTGCAAGCCACCCATGCCCTCCAGTGGTTAGGACGCGACAGCTTCGACCTCATTTATCCGGAGTACAATCCTGCAGAGTCTCCGGTCATCCCCTCGGGTACGGCTTTCGCCAAATACACCCCGCCACCAAGCCAGTACGGCGCCCTTCCCGCCCTGCAAAAACTACTGCCGCGCGAATCTCTGCCCCAAGCTCCCGAATTTATCGGCTCCAACAACTGGGCCCTCAGTGGTAGCAAAACCGCTTCCGGCTACCCCATCCTCTGCAATGACCCCCACCTGAAACTCACCTTGCCCTCTATCTGGTACCAACTGCAGATAGAAACCCCCGAAATGAACGTCCGCGGCGTCAGCCTCCCGGGCTTACCCGGCATCATCATCGGCCACAACCAAGACATCGCCTGGGGCGTTACCAACGTCGGCCAAGACGTGCTCGATTGGTACAGCATCCAATGGACAGACCCTCAAAAAGAACACTACCTGCTGGACGGGAAAGAAAAAGCGGTAAAAAAAGTCGTGGAAGTCATTCGCGTCAAAGGTGCAAAACCCATACGCGATACCGTGCGCTACACCGTCTGGGGACCCGTGGTCTATGAAGACCCCGACAACACCTATGCCGACCTGGCCATGCAGTGGACAGCTCTGCTCCCTCCTCAAAAAGAACAAATAAGTACCTTCCTCCACATCGACAAAGCCAAAAACTACGAAGAATTTCGTCAAGCCCTACGCTCTCATCACTCACCACCGCAAAACTTCGCTTTTGCCTCCAAAGACGGAGACATCGCCCTCATCATTGCCGGAAAATTCCCCATACGCAGACCCGAGCAAGGTCGATTCGTGCAAGACGGCAGCCAAAGCCAAAATGCCTGGCAGGGCTTTATCCCCTTTGAAGAACTGCCCCAAGTGCTCAATCCCGAACGCGGCTTTGTCTCCTCGGCTAACCAACGCTCCACCGACCTCAGCTACCCCTATTACTACACCGGCCGCTTTGCCGATTATCGGGGCCGCTACATCAACCGCAGCCTCCAAAACATGGAAAAAGCAGGAATCGAAGACATGAAAAAACTCCAATGCAGCACCTACAGCCTGCAAGCCGAGGAAATCCTGCCCGCATTGCTCAGCCACCTCCCCGAAACGGACTTCAGCGAAATCGAAAATCAAATGCTCGACAGCCTGCGTCAATGGGATTATCACTTTGACACCCACAGCAAAGCTGCTCCGCTTTTCGTAACATGGTGGCAAGCCTTTTACCGCCTTAGCTGGGACGAATGGTTTGCTCGCAAAGACAGCCTGCCCCTGCTCATGCCCGAAAGCTGGCATACCATCGCCCTGCTCGATAGCCTGCCACAAGCCAACTTCTGGGACATCCAAAACACCGACCTCCGAGAAGACGCTGCAGATGTGGTTCTGGCGGCCTTTCGGCAAATGAGTGAACAACTTGCAGATGACTTCTCCAAAGCAAATTTCAACTGGGGAAATTTCCGCCCCTTTGACCTCAATCACCTCGCCAAACTAAAACCCTTCTCCCGACAAAAACTATCTGTCAGTGGCCACCCCACAGCACCTAAAGCCGTGCGCAACGGCTTCGGCCCCTCCTGGCGCATGATCGTGGAATTCAAACCCCAACCCCACGCCCTGGGTATCTATCCCGGCGGCCAATCCGGAAACCCCGGCAGCCCGTACTACGACAACCTGCTGCCTTTATGGCTCAAAGATCAATACGAACCGTTGGAAAAATAAAGGGAGTCGATTAGCCCGATTAACTAACCCGATTAACCCACAACCACAAAAACATGGCCCTCATTCTCTTAGCAGCTTTGCAGATCGCAGCTCTCTTTCTCCTACCGATCTGGTGGTCCACAGCAGCTTTGTCTTTTTTGTGGGCCGTTTTCCGTTTGCCGAAAGGCAGACCAACAGCCTTGTTTTTCTTCCTCGCCGGTTTGCTGAGCTGGGGAGGCGCTGCCCTTTACTACCACCTCGCCGGCAAGGGCTTGCTCACCAAGCAGATGGCTGAAGTGTTTCATCTGCCAACACCTTTACTTCTCCTCCTCACGGCCGTGCTCGGCGGCTTGCTCAGCATGTTGAGCGGACTGGTTCCTCCCGCAAAAAACTGAAAAATTCGGCCTTGCATTTCAGCCTACTACTTCGACCTCCGAAAATGCGGATGCCAAGCCAGCAACAAGCAAGCCAGGGTGCTCAAAGCAAAACCGTACAAAAAGGTGCTTCCCGAACCCAAGCTATCCCACAGCAAACCGGCCAGGTAAATGCCCGGCAAAGCTGTCAGGCCCGTGATCATGTGAAAATAGCCCAAGGCCGTCCCCTGGAGGTGCTCCGGTGCCAAATCGGAAACATAAGCGCGTTGCACCCCATCTATCAAAGCAAAAAACAAACCATACACTACAAAAGCTGCCAAGACCAAAGCGGGAAACTTCGCAAAAAACAAACCCAAAGAAACCCAAGCAAACAGAGCATAACCCGTTAACAAAACCGGCTTGCGCCCCAACTTATCGGACAACACGCCCGCAGGCATACTCGCCAAGGTGTAAACCGCATAAAAGAGGGCATAGTACAAAATCGAAAACTCATCGCTCAAACCCGTCTCTTTGGCCTTGAGCAGCAAAAAGGCATAGCCAAAATGCCCCAGAGAAAAAATGGCTGCTACACCCAAAAACCAACGCAAAGAAGCAGGCCAAGACGAAAAACGCCTCTTAGGTTCCCGATCGAACTTCTTTCCCGGACTTTCTCGCTGTATGCTATCCGGCTCTTTCACCGGCAGCAAAAACAAAATGACAGCTACTGCGGGCACAAAAGCCAACAAAAAGAGTTTGCGATATCCCAACAAAGGCAAGAGCCAAAAAGCCAGCAAGGCACCCAAAACCGACCCCAAGCCGTCTAAAGCCCGCTGAAAACCAAAGGCTCGCCCTTTCAAGCTCTCTTCCACCGACTCTGCCAAAACGGCATCGCGAGATGCATCGCGCAAGCCCTTGCCCAGCCGCTCCACAAGCCGAATAAGCAAAACCAAGGGCCAAGACCACGCCAAGGCAAAAAGCGGCTTCACAAAAGACGACAAACCGTAACCCAGCAGCATAAAAGGCTTGCGTCGGGCCAGGCGATCCGACCAACGGCCCGAAAGGCCTTTCAAGACAGAGGCTATACCCTCGGCAGCACCTTCTACCAAACCGACCACAGCACCTCCGGCCCCCAAAACACTAACCAAGTACAAAGGCAGTAAGGGAAAAATCATCTGGCTACTCAAATCGGTAAAAAAACTGACCAGGCCCAGCAAAATCACATTGCGGGACAACCCCAAAAACCACCGTCTATCTTCTTGCCTCATCCTTTGTGTATGTTACCCTTCAACGCGAGCAAATACCGGCTGGACCTCGTATTCCAGTTGTATGCTGAATTTCCGGTACACGCTTTGGCGAATTTCTTCGGCCAAATCCAACACTTCCCTGCCTCGCCCACCTCCATAGTGCACCAAAACCAAGGCCTGATGCTCGTGTACTCCTACATTCCCTCGGCGCACGCCCTTCCAACCACACTGCTCAATCAGCCAGGCCGCCGGAACTTTGATGCGCACAGCCCGTCCGCTTTCATCAAAGTCTAAGGGATAATGAGGCAACTGAGGAAACGATTCCAAAACAGACCGCGCCTCAAGGCCCGACAAGACCGGATTCTTAAAAAAGCTGCCAGCATTGCCCAAAATCGCCGGATCGGGCAGCTTGCTGCGACGAATCTCCATCACTGCCCGGCAAACCTCCCGGGGCGAAGGTTGACTGATGCCCTGTTCTTCCAGCTTTTGCCGCAAGGCAGCATAAGACAAATTGGGCTGCGGCTGCTTACGCAAACGCAAAACCACCCGCTCAATGAAATAGCGACCGCGTCCTTCCCGCTTGAAATAACTGTCGCGATATCCCAAACGACAGGCTTCCCGCGAAAAAACCCGTCGCTCGCCGCTGCGCCACTCCAAAGCCACCACCTCTTCCAGCACCGACTCCAATTCCACGCCATAAGCTCCGATGTTTTGAATGGGCGCCGCCCCTACCGTGCCGGGAATCAAAGCCAGGTTTTCCAAGCCATACCAAGCACGCTCTAAAGTCCACAGCACCAAGTTGTGCCAGTTTTCTCCCGAAGCCACCGAAAGCAGCACCTCCTCCTCGCTTTCCTCCAAAACAGTTTTCCCCTGCAAAGCATTCACCACCACCTCTTCGTAAACCTCATCCGCAAAAAGCAGATTGCTGCCACCGCCCAGCAACAGCTCGGGAGCACGACCTTCCCGAAAAAAAAAGGCCAAATCATCTACAGTCTTTAGCACGGCAAAGCGCCTGGCCAAGGCCTCAAAACCAAAAGTATGACGGGATTTTAGATTACAATTTCTCTGCCACTGAACACCCATAAATCACTGATTATCAGACAACAATAACCTCACATCAAGAACATCAGATCCAAGCATTCCCTTGCGCATGGGCAGGGAAATATCAGCTCCTTGTTTCAAGCCTTTAGCCACGGATTGAGGCAGGTCAAAGCGATGCAAACGACCATTGCGCAAGACGTAGAGGTAGTAACCATCGGGCCGAATTGATTCTCCCTTCACATAACCATAGCTGCTGGAAGCATGGGCTTGTTCCTTGTAAAAGACAAAGGTTTCCCACTGGGGCGGGCCGGCCAAAGCCCGATTGATCCAACTGCCAAAGAGAGGTGCAAAAAACGCGGAAAGCAGAAACGCGATAAGCTGCAGCTGCATGCGCTCCAGCTGGGAGAAGGGCTTTCCCCTTCGTCGCTCTAAGATTTGCCGCAAGGCAAAACCACCTGCTACCCCAAGCAAAGCCCCTCCCAACACAGCGTAAGCCAGCAGGCGGCCGGGATACGTGACGCGCTTGTACCACTTGATTTCAAAGCCGTAGCAAATGACCAAGGCCAACAGCAGCAGCCCGGCACCGCCGTAGATGAGGTATTCCCGGGGACTGAGTTTGATGCGCCTTGCGGCAAAGGAAAAGGGATTCAGCAGCTTTCGAAACATGGTTTTCCATTATGAGTTTTCCGAAACGGCAAATTGCAAACGTGCCAGACTGCTGTATATCCCACCGGGGAGCGCAGCCAAGTCTTCGTGGGTACCCTGTTCCACTATGCGGCCTCTTTCGATGACGTAGATGCAATCCGCCGAACGCACGGTAGCCAGGCGATGGGCAATGACGATGGAAGTGCGCCCTTCCATCAACTTGTCCAGGGCATCCTGCACCACGCGTTCCGACTCGGCATCCAGGGAAGAAGTGGCCTCGTCCAGCAGGAGAATTTCCGGGTCTTTGAGAATGGCCCTGGCAATGGCAATGCGCTGCCGCTGCCCGCCAGATAGCTGAACGCCCCGCTCACCCACCACCGTATCCAGGCCTTCGGGAAACTGTTGAATGAACGCCCAGGCATTGGCCTTTTCAGCGGCCGCTATCACTTCTTCTTCGGAAGCATCGGGCTTGCCGTAGAGGATGTTTTCCCGTATGCTTCCGCCAAACAGGAGCACTTCCTGCGGCACCAGCGCGATGTGGCTTCGATAGGCTTGTAAATCGCATTCACCAATGTCTTGACCGTCCAGCAAAATGCGCCCTTTATCCGGCTTGTAAAAGCGCAGTAAGAGTTGAACGATGGTGGACTTGCCTGCCCCACTGGGGCCAACCAAAGCGATTTTCTGCCCGGCCTTCACTTCCAAATCCACTCCTTTGAGCACTTCGATATCCGGGCGGGAGGGATAGCTGAAGTGCACCTTTTCAAAGCGGATGTTTCCCTCTACTTTCGTCAAATGCCCGCCCGACTTTTCACTCAGGCTGAGCTCCGGCTCTTGGTGTAAAATTTCGCGTATGCGCTCCGTAGCACCCAAGGCTCCCAGCAGCTCAGTGTAGAAATTGCCCAAACCGGCTATCGCGCCCCCAATGATGGCCGTATAAGATACAAAAGCGACCAGATTGCCCGCCGTAATCTTCCCTTGCTGCAGCAAATGAGCTCCTTCCCAAATGATAAAGAAGAGTGCACCAAACAGCAAAACGATGAGAAAAACGCCAAACAAGGCCCGAGCATGGGCATAGCGCATGGAAACCCCTACCATCTCCTCAATCAGCTTTCCATAACGCCTTATTTCCAACCACTCGCCGGTATAGGTTTTTACCGTTTGAATATTTTGCACCGCCTCGGAAACCATGGCGTTGGAGTCGGCCAGCACTTTCTGCCGCTTTTTTGACAAAGCCCGTATGCCGCGCCCAAACAACATGGCCAGCAAAACCACCACCGGAAAAGTCAGCAACATGATGAGCGCCAAATGAGGTGTGGTAACGGCCAAAAAGACAATGCCTGCCACAAGGATGATGATTTGCCGCAAAAACTCCGCTATAGTAATGGAAAAGGCATTGTACAACTTCTCCACATCGCCCGAAATCCGACTGACCAAATCCCCGCTGCGGTTCTCGCCGAAAAAAGCCAGGGGCAAGGTGATGAGCTTCTCGTATAAGGCCTTGCGCACAGCCGCTATGCCCTTCTCACTGACCTGGGCAAACAGCATCACACGGGCATAGGAAATGCCTCCTTGCAAAAGCAAAACAGCCAACAAAATCCAGCCCACCTGCACCAAATTCAGAGGCCGACCTGCCTTGCCCTGGGCCACATCCACCATCAAACCCGCCAAATAGGGAAAAGCCATAAAGACCAAACTGGAGGCAAACAACAAGACCATACCCACCAGCAAATGCCAGCGATAAGGCCTGATGTATCGGAAAATGTACCAAGCCTCCCTCAGCTTTTCTCTGCTCAACTTGGGCAAAACAGGCTGTTCTGCCCCAGGGCTCCGCTTTCTCAATGCCATAAACCGTTTTTTCTAAAAAAAATTCAAAAAAAAATTTGCTTCCCAAACACAAAAGTACTACCTTTGCAGTATCCTGCACACATCAAAAATCATCCACAGGGGAAAGCAAACTCATTCATTCACATCAAAAAAGTAAATGCCATATGAAAAAGTTGATTTACGCTTTGGGAAGTTCTTTTTGTACCTTATTTTTTTTGCTGACAATAACACTGCCAGGTAATGCACAAGTAGACTACACTTTAAAAGCAATCTCATCCCAAACCCCAAGCGTCTGCACAAGTGGAGCTAACACAGGGTTAACTATTGTTGCTGAAATTAAAGACTCAGGTGCAAATGGTATGGCTACAGATTATGTTTGGGATATTCCACCCGAATTAAACTTAATATCTGGATCTCAAAGCGGAAGTGTACCAAATAACAGTACAGGATATTCCATAATTACAATAGGGACAACCTCTTCTGCTATACTTGGAGTGACATATACAGTGACCCTTACAGCTACATATAATGGAGGAATGGGACCAGTACCGTTAGATTTTAAAGTCACTGTAAATGCCCCTATTACAAATGTAAGCATTTCTTCCGAGAACGGTGGAGTAATTTGTGACAACAATGTAATAAGGTTAGATGCTGTCAACGTACAACCTTCGGCAGCCATACCTGCATACGAATGGGATGACAATCCGGCTGAAGCTAACTCCTATCTCTATACCAGTGTAGCAGGCAGTCATAAAGTAAGAGCTTATAATCTATGCAACAACACAGAAACTCCTCCTGAACAAGGCAATGGAATTTCAGCTTTTACAACCACCACAGCAGAAGTCACTCCTAATCTCACTATCAACCAATGCACAAACGCCAACGATCAGCTCACTTTTGCGGTTACGGCTACCGATAACGACAATGCAGGCATTACGGTTACTTTCCACGAAGGTGATCCTGCCAATCCCTCTATAACGACCGGAGGGGATTACTCTATCACCCAATCGAACAACCAATACACTTTAGTCGTCAACAATGTCAACCCCAACCACAACAATACCAACTTTTACGCCAAAGCGGTAAATTCTTGTGGAACGACAATCAGTCTAGCTTGCTTAGCTCAGCCCATAGAACTGGAGTACTTCAGCGGTCGCTATACCGAAGAAGGCGTGCTGCTCGACTGGGCAACGGCCACGGAAACCAACAACGACTTTTTCACCATAGAGCGCTCTGCCGACGGACTCAACTTCAAGGCCATAGCAGAAATAGATGGAGCCGGCACCTCCTTTTTCACGCAAACATACGACTACCTCGACCGGGAAGCCGTGCTGTTGAAGGAAGCAGGAACCCTGTATTACCGCCTCAAGCAAACTGACTTTGATGGAGCGACTTCTTATTCCGATCTCATCACCGTACAAGTAGAAGGCTTTGCGGAATTTGAGATTCCGGCTGTCAGCCTTCGAGAAGGCGGTACCCATTTGCAGTTCCAGCTGCAAAACAGCCAAAACGGACAGGCGCTGCTCAGCATCTACCGCTTAGACGGGCAACAAGTTTTCCACACTACCCTCGCCACGAGCAAGGGCCTGCAAACTTATCAAGTCGATCTGCCCGAAGCACTGAGCAGCGGCATGTATCTGCTGCGCTTAGAAAGTGGCAAGCAGGCTGCTGTCAAAAAATTCATCAGCCTCCGATAAGACAACAGCGCGAGAGAACCGGCATGGCGAGGACAGACCCAAAACTGCCTCGCCATGCCGGCCCCTACTCCATCAAAAACCTTTACCGATTCACTGCGTTTTAAAGGTAGAAGCAAAGGGCAATGGCTTGTGCTGCTAAAGTAGCCAGCCCAAGCCCCCCCTTGCTAGCAGGAAACCTTTAGCCCGCTAAGAACTACCTCATGAAACGCATCCTCTTTCCCACGGACTTTTCCGATGCCGCTAACAATGCCTTCATTTATGCTCTGGAAATAGCCAAGGCTTTCCGGCTCCCCCTCACCACCCTACACGTCTATCAACTGCCGGATATCAGCCAGGTCCACTTGCCTCACACCTTGCGGGAAGTTTACGATTCCATAGAGCTGGAGGAGTTTGAAAATTTTAAAAACCAAATTCCCCTTCTGCACAAACTCGCTAAAAAACACGGTTTGAGCGACGTACTTATAGAAAGCATGATGGAAGAAGGCCCTACCGTGGAAACCATCATCAACACAGCTAAAAAAATAGAAGCCGAACTAATCATCATGGGCACCCAAGGCGCCACAGGCCTCAGCGGCCTGCTCTTTGGCAGCAACACAGCCGAAGTGATGGAAAACGCTCCCTGCCCCGTGCTGGGCATTCCGGAAAAAGCCCGTTTCGACGGAAAAATAGATCACATCGCCGTAGCCATAGACCTGAGCAAAGACGAAACAGCCGCATTGGAATATACCCTGCGCTTTGCGCGCCCTTTCAAAGCTCAACTCCACTGTCTAAACGTCAACACCTCTCAAGTCGGAGACCCTAAAGAAAAAATGGAAGAACTGCGCAAGCACTACCAAAACAGCGACCTGAGCTGTCGGTTTGAAATCCTAAAAGGAGATCGCATCTATGAACCGCTCAGCCAATACGTCGAAGAGCACCAAATAGACCTGCTCGTCATGCTCACCCACAAGCGCAACTTCCTGCAAGAACTCTTCGACTACAGCAAAACCAAAAAAATGATCTATCAGGCAAAAATGCCCATTCTCTCTATTCCGGAAAAGTGGGGGAAACCAGCAGTGTAAAAAGGGCCTACAGCCCTTTTTACACTGCTGGAGGGGGCGGGCCGCCGCGATTCGACTATCCTCTGGTGATCCCGGCAGAGGATTAATTCCATTGATCCTGCTCGGGCTACAAGGTCAAAATAGCCGAATCGACTGCGCCTCAGGGGCGCAGCCTTGCAGCGGAGTTAGCAAATCTACGAAATCTTTACCCGTTTTCGCGCTTTGCCAACTCCGCTGCAAGTGGCTTCGCCGCGATTCGACTATCCTCTGGTGATCCCGGCAGGATTCGAACCTGCGACCGGCTGCTTAGAAGGCAGCTGCTCTATCCAGCTGAGCTACGGGACCCGGGCCAAAGCAATTTTTCAGTGCTTTGGGAGTGCAAAAATAAAGAAGATTTGCATCTTTGCACAGGTCTTAATCTCTTTTTACAGCCCAAGCAAGTTGCTTTTGTGCTGTTCGCCGATTTTAAAAACTTCTCCACATGGCGCAAGTCCAAATAGAAGAAAGCTGGAAACAGGTGCTGGAAGAGGAGTTTGATAAGCCCTATTTCGAAAAACTAGTAGCCCAGATCAAAGCCGACAAGGCTGCGGGGAAGACGATTTATCCACCGGGGCCTCTCATTTTCAACGCCTTTAATACCACGCCATGGGATAAGGTAAAAGTTGTAATTTTGGGGCAGGACCCCTACCACAATCCGGGCGAGGCCATGGGCTTGTGCTTTTCAGTGCCTTGTGGTGTTCGCATTCCGCCTTCTCTGAAAAATATTTTCAAAGAGTTACACAACGATTTGGGCCTGCCCGCACCTACGGGAGGGGATCTCACGCCTTGGGCCAGACAGGGCGTTTTTTTGCTAAACGCCTTTTTAACGGTCTTGAAAAACAAGCCCCGCTCTCATGAAAAGGCCGGCTGGCAGGAGTTCACCGATGCCGTTATCCGCAAGTTGTCCGAACAAAAGGAACACCTGGTCTTCATGTTGTGGGGAGGCTTTGCCCGCAAAAAAAAGGCTCTGATTGATGGCAGCAAGCACTTGGTGCTCGAAGCAGCGCACCCCTCTCCGCTGGCCGGAGGTGCCTTTTTCGGTTCGCGACACTTTTCCAAAGCCAACGCCTGGCTGGAAAGCCATGGCATAGCTCCTATCAACTGGGACTTAAGTCAAAACTGTAAGCGATAGATTCGATACTGAAAATCATCTGAGATGCAAAACCACAAACTTTGGCTACTCATCGCTTTTTCCGGCTTTTGCGCCGTAGCCTGTGGTGCCTTTGGTGCCCATGGCTTGGCTGACAAGCTGAGTACTCACGAGCTGACTATCTGGAACAAAGCCGTCAGCTATCAATTTTACCACACCTTGGCTGCTGCCATGGCTCTACTCCTGCCTTTCCCGAGAAAACATCCTGCCGTCTTTTTCCTGCTGGGCATACT
>JALSKB010000150.1 GCA_026989035.1 Saprospiraceae bacterium
GCGTAGCGTGATCCGCAGGTACCATCGGCTGAGCAGGATCACCACTCGTGCCCACAGCTACATCGTTCAAATCGCCCCAGTCAAAGCCCATCACCTGCGTTATGTAGTCCTCTACCTCCCCGTCAGGGGCCTGACCCTCTGCACTCATCGCCGCTGCCATGTCCGTGCTCAGGCGTACTCGTACGCCCAGAGCTCGATTCAACACTGAGGTCAGCGGAGGCGTCAGCGTAATGCTCGCACTCACATCTCCAGTGGCCACCGTCGTCGAGTACATCTCTGCCGGATCAAAGTCACCGTCTCCATTCCAGTCGATGAACAACGCCAACTTCGCATCACTACCCGTCATGTTCATCAAGGTGAAATCTATGGTTGCAGGAATCCCCGCTACCAACATCGGTATCGTTACCCCGTCTTCGTCATCTCCTCCACAGCCCGCCGGTTGGCTCTTCGCACTACCTGCCAGGTCATCTCCCGTAGCATCTCCGCTCGGGGCTCCGTCTGTCTCTGCATCCACGCAGCTTCCCAGTTTCAGACCCGGTATCATCACGTGAGAAGCTCCATTGGCTCCAGACAACGTGCTGTAGCTGTTTGGCAAATCGCCCCAGTCCACTGCGTAATAGCCCGCATCCAGATCCGGTATCGTATCTCCCGATCTGAGCGTCTCTGTCTGCGTCATGCCACCCATGAACGGATCTGCATCCGAATCCTGATCATCCGGAACTCCCGCGGCATTGGCCACCGTCGGATTCATATCCGTAGGCGTCGTAAAGGTCACTTTGTAATCTCCTGGCCACAACTCACCAAACATGTACATACCCGTAGCATCCGTACTCGTCGTCTGATTCACTGCATTGCCTTGAGTATCCGTACCGCTCAGGTTAACCGTCACATTTTCTATGCCCGGCTCACCCGCATCCTGCTGACCGTCCGTATCGTAATCTTCCCACACGTAATCTCCTATCTTGCCCAGCGTCAAAAAGCCCGCATCTACTGTTGGAATCGTATCTGCTGAGTTCAGTGTATAGTCTCCTGTCATGCCCGTGGCCTCATCTGCATCTGAGTCCACATCATCCCCTGTTGCATCTGCATCGTCCTGTACCGTTGCTACCATCCCTGTCGGCATCGTAAAAGTCGCTTTGTACGTCCCGGGCCACAAATCTCCGAACATGTACATGCCCGTAGCATCCGTCGTCGTCGTCAGGTTCACCGCATTGCCAAGGCCATCTGTACCCGTCAAAGTTACCGTTACACCCCCTATGCCCGGCTCACCTGCATCCTGCTGGCCATTTCCGTCCACATCTTCCCACACCAGATCGCCTATCTTGCCCAAGGTCAGGTAACCGGCATCTATAGTCGGTATCGTATCTCCCGACGTCAGCGTATAATTATCCGTCATACCATTTACCGGATCCACATCCGAATCCTGATCATCGGCAACACCGGCGGCATCTTTGCCCGTGGCCGTCATACCCGTGGGACTGGTGAACGTCACTTTATACGTACCGGGATACAAATCTCCGAACATGTACATGCCCGTGGCATCCGTCGTCGTCGTCAGGTTTACCGCATTACCCTGGCCGTCTGTGCCCGTCAGTTCTACCGTTACACCTCCTATGCCCGGCTCGCCTGCATCCTGCTGGCCATTGCCATTCACGTCTTCCCACACCAGATCGCCCACTTTGCCCTTCTTCACAATACCCGCATCTATGTCAGGAATTACATCCCCTATAGCTACTGCAACGCAATCCGAAAAAGCCATTTGTCCCATCGTAGGCACAGCATCGCTATCGTCCGTATCTGCTCCCACATTCGGCACCGTAAACTCGTAATCCGACATGCCAGGTAGTGTACCCGTGCTGATGTCGAATTTTACCGCATAATCGCCGGCAGTCAGTATCGTGAAATTGTAATAGCCACTGGCATTTGTCGTGGTCGTCTGCAAAGCCGCACCTGTCGGAGATCCTCCCACACAGGCATACAACTCTACCGTCACCCCTTCCACGCCAGGCTCACCCACATCCTGTACCCCGTTGTAATTTTCATCCACCCACAAAGTGTCTCCCAACATCGCTCCTGGCAAAAAGCCAAAGTCAAAAGTGTGGTTATTAGCGCCTGCTGAAGGTATATCCGCTGCCGAGACCACAGCTTCCACATCAGCTCCAGAAGCAGAACCATTGCTGTCATTGATATCCGGGCTACCTCCCTGCCCCGTATTCGCATTGGTCGGCGGGCCAGGCAGAGGGCCTCCCCCCGTAGCTGCTCCCGGCAGGCGCACCACGTAATCCATATTTGGCGAAAGCTGACTGATGTTGTAAATTCGACTGCTCGTACTTGTACCCGAAGCGCTGGAAAACAGGTAATTGCCATTGGCATCCGTGGTCGCTGTAGCTATCACTGCACCTCCCTTGACCAATTCCACCGTAACTCCTGCTATACCGGGTTCTCCCGGATCCTGAACTCCATCAAAATCCGTATCTTCCCACACCAGATTCCCAATTTCTATGGGCGCGGGGTCTGCCAGAAGTTCCAAGTCACCCAAGCCTTGAGCTTTACCGATAGCTGTGGTGTTGTAATTTGCATCCCGGTAAATGTGAAAACCCCTCACATAAGCACCATTAGAAGCTGAGAGAACACGAGGGCCACCGGCTCTGAAATAGTTTTGATCATTCCCTCCTGCATAGTTTACGGGGTCCATGGCATTCATGATGACATGGCCATTTCCTGGATGAGAAGCCAAAACACCATAGGAAATTTCCGAGTGACCTACTGTGCCGGAATATGATTTAACAAACCTGTCGTCAAAAAATTCTCCTCCGCCCGGACCTTCTCCATTCCCCGGATATGTTCCGGTCATTCCTCCTGAGACCCCATTGCTTTCCAGCACATAAGTCCCTGAAGCATTTTTAACCGCCCGCAAAATATCTCCGGACAATACAGCTTCAACCCCAATATCATTGGTGTTGTACTTATAATTTTGATGGCCTCTTTGCAAAGCAAAACGATCGGCAAAGGCCAAAATCATAGCGCCATATCCATCAAACTCAATATCCGTAAGCATAGGCTGAGGATGCACCACGACAAAGGTGCCGTTGTCATCATACCAAGGCAACCACTGAGTTGGCGTACTTCCCGGTTGATACGGAGGCCCTTTGGGATAATCCAGATCTTCATCCATGACAGTCGTGAAATTCACCCCATCATATTTAAAAACATAAAACCGCATATCGGTATTCACTCCCGTCGGACCACTGGCCGTAGCATTTGAACTACCATCACAAACAGCGCCTATGTAAACATCTCCCCGATAGTACTTCAATGCAAAAGGCCTGAATTGGCCGTTCACACAACCCGGATCGGGAATAACAACACTTTGCACATCTGCCGCTGCCGGAGGTGTTGCCGGATTATTGTCGGCATCAATTTCAATGATGAAAAGCTTTTTGTCGTTGAGCGACACCACATAGAGAAATCTGTCATCTGTAGAAATATCGAGATCTCCCAAGCCTACCTTACCTATCTTGGTGTAAGCATCATCATCATGGCTAGGATCCGTAATACCTGCCAATCCTCGAGTCGCGTTATCAGGTATGGTACCCAGGTTAGCACCATAATCTTCCAGGTTGATAAATTGCTGGACGGAATTTGTATTCAGGTCCGTCACAAAAATTCGACCAAGAGGGTTTCCCGGGAGACCTTCTCGCAAACCGACATGCCTGCGCAAAAAAGCCCCTGAATAGACCTTTTCCGTCGTACGCGCATAAGCCTGCCCAAAAGTGGCTCCAACCTCTGCAGAGGTCGCTAAAGTTGTTATGCCTCCTTGACCTATTCCCGAACTGTTATACCCAAAACGAACCAAACCACTATAAGAAGCATTTGGAAGGCCATTCCTAAAAACAGAAGTTACAAAATCGGGGGCAGCCTGATAATAAGACCCCGGATCTCCAATTCCAAGCCGAGCACAACTCCCCTGAGCAACAAATTGAACTTCACTGCCATTTTGTGAACCAAGCCCCGAAACGTAAGCCCAAGAGGGAAGATTCACATACTCTACCCGCACATCATTAGACCCATTACAAGTAGCAGCCGAAGACACATCCATACTCCATTGACCATTGGCATCTGTCGTTGCCGTACCGATCAAAACACCATCACAGCCATAAACATTTACAGTAATACCTTCTACTCCTATGGACGGAGACTCATCCATCACACCATTGTAATTCCAATCTTCCCAAACCTCGCCTCCTACATCCGTAGGCCCCAAACCCGTACAACCAGCCATCATCAAAGCAGCCTCATTCTTTTGCGTTTGAGACACAGCTAAAGACTGCTGTTCTAAAACAGCAATTTCCGATCCTTTATCCGCTTCGATAAAACTTTCTCTACTTATCCACATAATCAGAAGCCCTCCAATTAAAGAGCCTAGCAAGGAAAATGAGTAAAATCTGTTCATGGCCATATGTTTTAATTCAAACAATAGAAAACAAGCCTTGCCCGTGAACATTCACGAACAAGAAAATAGCATTTTCCGCTTACGCAACAAACAACTTGAACTTTGTGCGCCACCTCAACAGATGGCGCACCCTGCACCATGCAAAACGGAGATTTTTTAGGACACCCTCCGCTGCATCAGCCATGCAGTAGCAGTTTTCTCACAGCTCATGTATCAACTTGCCAAACCTTCAAAAACAAAGGCATGGGCAAGTTTTCACTGCTGTAATCGGCTTAGGGAGAAAAGAAAAGGAAATGCTCGCTCAGCACGAGTCCTCTTCCAAGTGTTTTCATTGTGTGAAAAGCGCTATCTCAACGCCAAAAAACCTTCTCGCAAAAAGTGTTCTTTCAAACACTTGAGGCAAAGGTAGCAAACTTTTTCAATACGATGCAAATTTTTTTTCATTTTTTTTATGGCATTACGAAATGATACACAGTTCAGGCTTGTACAACAAACCTAAAAACAGCCTTTTGCTCAACAGCCTCCCACACTACATAATAAAAACCCGCCGGAAAATCAGACAAATCAATTTCACCTTTCGGCAAATAAGTTTGGGTCTGCCACAGTTTTCGGCCGTAAGCATCCCAAAGGCTCAAGCGGGCAGGTAAGTGCAAAGACGGCCGAATTTCCCAGTGAAGCAAACCTGAAACTACGGGGTTGGGAAAAACCTCAATTTGCACCTTTGTATTTTCTTCCAAAGCAAAGACGGAACCTTCCGTACTCAAATCCGTTTCAAAGAGTCCCAATCCCCCGCGAAGATTGCCCACTGCCATTTCGTAATAACCGTCGGCATCTATATCAGCCAAAGCGGGTCGCACGCGAATGCCCTCAGTCGTCTGACCAAAATTTTCATACATAAGAGAAAATTCGGCACCCGGAGAAGCACTCACATCTGTATAAAACAAAATTTTCCCGCTCTCGCTGCCGGAAAGCAAGGCAAAATCATTTTCGAAATCCAACACCCAGGGACAGCTGTTTCCCTGAATATCCCCAAGCATTTGCGTAGTAATTCCGCCCAAAACAGCCTCATCCGGTGAAGTTTCAAAAAGCGGAGAAGAAGGTGTTCCCTTGTTTTCAAAATAATTGATGTTGCCATTGCGCTCTCCCACCAACAAATCCAGCAAACCATCTCGATTCAAATCGATAAAAAAAGGCGCCGAGTTTTGCCCTACGTCGATGTCCATCCACTTCAAAACCGGTTGAGCAAAATCAACAGGCTGACCGGGGGCCGCCTGATTTTCAAAGAAAAGCAAACGCCCATCGCGATCCCCCAACACCAGATCTTGGTCTCCATCGGAATCTACGTCTCCGAAAGCCGGTACAAAATTCCAATACAGCAAAGGATCTTGAGCATACTGTGCCACGGCCAGATAATCCTCATCCACCACTTCAAAAGCCGGCTCTGTCTGCGTACCCACATTTTCCAAGAGCATCAAATGGGGTTCTGGATTTCCCAAGTCCGGGTCAAACACGCCCCCCGCCCCCAACAAAATGTCCTGCAGACCATCTGCATTGTAGTCAAAAAAAGCAGGATAGCTGCCGGATCCCACATCCAACATGCCTTCTACCAACCAGTCCTTCTGTTGCAAAGAAAAGACAGCTTGTTGACTATCACCCACATTGCGATAATACCATAACACTTCTTTATCTAAAGTGGCCCCGATTTGATTTGAGGCCGCCACAAAATCCTGCAAGCCGTCTCCATCTATGTCCAGAAAAAATGCAGATGGGAAAACAGGAATATATACAGATTCGTCATAAGAGGGAAAAGTTGCGTCCTGGTACGTCATAAAAGCTGCGTCGGGCGTGCCTCCGTTTTCCAAAAACACCATAAAAGGGTTGATGATGTCTCCCAACACCAACTCCTTATCCCCATCGGCATCCACATCAAAAGTTGCCAAGGTAGAGCCTGCATGACGCACTTCCACAGAAGATTCATCGGTCAAGCCGTCAGCACAGACATTCGGGTTATCGCTCAAACTCACCTCTTGCGAAAAAGAAGATTCGTAAAATTTACCCCAACAGGGATCCGTCATGTGTAAGATAATGGAGTCGGCCCCATAGCCCATTTGCTGGGATTGATTTTCAAAAAACTGCACATAAACTCCCGACAAATCAAAGGACAACACATCCATATCGCCATCCCCGTCCACATCATCTATGGCCGGCACATCGCCATCGGCTATCCAAAGCTGAGACCAGCCCGACCCCTGCTGAAAAGCGGGAACGGCGTTGTAATTATTTTGCCAGAAAGTGAGCTGTTCAAAAGCCAGATGATTTTCGGCATCGTAATAGCCTCGATACACCAATAAACCTTTGATGGGTATGCTCAGATGAGCAAAGAGGTCGGCAATGCCATCGTTGTTGAAGTCTCGCAAAAGGGCAAAATTCGTACAAGCTGGGAACGATTTGCCGAAAGCCGGATTAAAGCGAAAATCCGGTTGTTCATTGCTGCCTTCATTGATGAAGGTAAGATGCACATTTCCCGCTCTATCAAAAACATAGAGGTCTTCCACCCCATCGTTGTTCAAATCTGCCCTGGAGGGCTGAGGGGCATTCAATCCTCCAGCCAGAGGATTGTCCATCAGGATTCCGTTGTAAATTACCGAAGTCTGCAAGCGATCAAAAGTTTGAGCAAAGAGCTGTTGGCTTTCGCCAAATACAAACAGCAGTAAACCGGCACCCCCCCAAGGCATACAACTGACAAGCCGACGAGTCCAGCTCAAAGGTTTTACAAGGAGGCTCAAAAACGAATACTCAAGCCGGAGATGGAAGCGATGTAAAAAAGCAAGGTTTTTTGTCATCTGGATTTTTCTTTGTTTCTTGCGGGGATTGAGGGTTTGTATTTGCCGAAAGGCGAAAAAACAAAAACCCATAGATTGAAATCAAGCAGCGCATGCATCTTACTACAAATGTACGCTTTTATGAGTAGAATAAGACCTCTATCGCTGGTTTTAACCTTATTGTTTGGGTTTTTTGTCGGGTTAGCGGCACAGCCCACCGACAGTACGACCCTCATGGATGAACCCATTCTCTGGGACGGATTGGACCACTATCAACTCTCCTATGAAAAGGGGCAATTGGTTTTTAGCGACCCGCACGACATCAGCGGGCTGGCGAAAGTACGCATTCAAGGAGAAGATTTAGAGCTGCACTTTCAGTCGGGAAAGGCCGTTGTGGATTTTCCCGCAGACGCAAAGGGCCATTTGCTGTTGATTCGTACGGATGGAGGACATCGGCTGTATCACCTCTCCCGGGAGCCGGGTCAACAGGCACGACTGCGCTACATTCCGCTCTGGCTGTCTTTGCTTCCTCCTCTGATTGCCATAGCGCTGGCCTTGATTTTTAAGGAGGTGGTCATATCTCTTTTTCTAGGCGTTTGGACCGGAGCTTTTATTGCCGGCGGATTGAGGCTGACTTCACCCATAGCCTACCTAGAAAGTTTTTGGAAGAGCGTAGAGGTCTATGTGGTACAAGCCTTGAGTGACAGCGGGCACGTATCCATCATCGTCTTTTCCATGTTGATTGGTGGCATGGTTGCCCTGATCTCCCGCAATGGCGGCATGGCCGGTATTGTAGAAAAGCTTTCGCGTTATGCCCGTACGAGACGCAGTGCCCAGTTTGTCACCTGGTTTTTGGGTGTAGCCATTTTCTTTGACGACTACGCCAACACGCTGATTGTAGGCAACACCATGCGCCCCGTTACGGATCGCTTTCGAATTTCACGGGAAAAGCTGGCCTATCTGGTGGATTCCACAGCAGCTCCTATTGCTGCTATTGCATTCATCACGACCTGGATCGGAGCCGAGTTGGGCTACATAGGAGACGGCATTGCCCGCTTAGAGGGTTTTCACGGAGGTTCTCCTTATTCCATTTTCATCGAATCGCTGAAGTACGCCTTTTATCCGGTATTGACCCTGTTGTTTATACTTTTGCTCATTCGCAGTGGACGGGAATACGGGCCCATGCTGCAAGCCGAACGACGGGCATCTCAAACCGGAGCCCTCTCCTCCGGCACGGGAGAAGAGAGCAAGGAAGACCTGGAGGACCTCAGCCCTGTACAGGGCATTCGGCACCGCTGGGGGAATGCCTTTATTCCCGTATTAGGGGTCATCCTAATGACCCTGTACGGCTTGCTGGTTACCGGTTTTGAAAGCACTTATGCGGAGCTTGCTGAACGGGCTACAGACATGCGCTGGAGCAGCATTTGGGCCGCTTTGGGGCAAGAGGGCTTCTTCATCAAATTGGGCACCATCATCGGCAACTCCGACTCTTATGTGGCTTTGCTTTGGGCTTCTTCCACCGGTGTTTTGCTGGCCTTATTGCTCACTCTGAGTCGGAAGATCATGAAACTGGGGCAAAGCATCAGCACCTTACTCACCGGTTTTAAGACCATGTTACCGGCCCTGGTCATTCTAACTCTAGCCTGGGCTTTGGCAGAGACCACCCACGAGTTGCACACTGCAGAGTTCTTGTCTTCAGCTTTGGCCAATGCCCTCAACCCCTATTTCCTTCCGGCTGTCATCTTCGTGCTGGCTGCCTTGATTTCGTTCTCCACCGGCTCCAGCTGGAGTACCATGGCCATTCTGTACCCCATTGCCATTCCCACCAGTTGGGCCGTTTGTCAGGCTCAGGGAATCGACCCCGATTTGTCGCTGGAAATTCTCTACAACGTCATTGCCACAGTTCTGGGAGCTTCCGTCTTGGGTGATCATTGCTCCCCCATATCGGATACCACCATCCTCAGTTCGCTGGCCTCCCACTGCCGGCACATTGACCACGTGCGCACCCAGCTGCCCTATGCGCTAACCGTGGGCTTTGTAAGCATCATTTGCAGCACTTTGGCAACCATGTTGGGTGGGCATTGGGGTATCAGTGCCCTTATTGGCTTGGTTGGCACAGGTATCTTAGCTACCATCATTTGGAAAGTCGGCAAGCCAATCGGATAGAGATTCGGCATCGCAAACCGTGTTTTTTAAGACCGTTGTCAACTTTGCAAAGGCGCAAAATGTTTTTCTGCCTAAAGAAGACCCATTATGGCCATTATCATCACCGAAGACTGCATCAATTGCGGGGCTTGTGAACCGGAATGCCCCAACAACGCCATTTACGAGGGTGCCATGGCCTGGCGCATGGCCGAAGGTACTTCCCTGACAGGGCTTATCATACGAGAAAACGGCGAAGAGATAGACAGTGAGGCCGAGCAGGAAGCCTTGTCGGAAGAGTTCTTTTACATCGTACCGGATAAATGCACCGAATGCAAAGGCTTTCACGACGAACCTCAATGCGCACTGGTCTGCCCGGTAGATTGTTGCGTACCGGATCCCGATCGGGTAGAAAGTGAAGAGGTTTTGCTGAAACGCAAACGATTCCTACACGGTGAATGAGGACATAAACAAATGACCGCTTTGAGTCGTTCTTAAATAAGTTTCTCCACTCATTTTTTCGCACAAAAACAAAAGCAATACCTATGTATCCTCCTGAAATGACCATCCCCATGGCGCGCGAACTGACGGAACGCGGCTTCCGTGCTTTGACGACAGCCGAAGAAGTTGATGAAGTACTGGGTAAAAAAGAAGGCAGCGTATTGGTCGTGGTCAATTCCGTCTGTGGCTGTGCTGCAGCCAATGCCAGACCCGGTGCCATCTTGTCTTTACAAGGCGAAAAGAAACCCGATCAATGCGTTACTGTTTTTGCAGGCGTAGATCGAGAAGCCACGGCACGGGCCAGGGAATACATGTTGCCCTATCCACCCTCTTCTCCTTCCATAGCTTTATTTAAAGACGGCAAATTGGTGCACTTTCTCGAGCGCTTTAACATCGAAGGACGCCCTGCAGAAGCCATAGCTGAAAACCTGCGAGCTGCTTACGAACGCCTGTAAAAAAGTCTTTTTAGCCGAAAGGCCAACCAATACATCACGGGTACCACGATGAGGGTGAGAAAGGTGGCAAAGACCAGGCCGAAGATAACCGTCCAGGCCATGACGCCCCAGAAAGCTGCACTGGTACCGCCGAAGTAAATGTGGGGATTTAGTTCCAGCAAAAGGCCCCGAAAATCTACATTCATACCTACGGCCATGGGCAATAGGCCTAATACCGTGGTAATGGCCGTGAGCAAAACGGGTCGCAGACGGGTAGCTCCGCCTTGCACGATGGCTTCCTTTACATCCTTAAAACTCATGTCTTGCATGGAGGTCAAACCCAAAGCCTCCCGCTTTTCTTTCACCAATAAATTGGTGTAGTCAATCAACACAATGGCGTTGTTCACCACAATACCGGCCAGGGAAATGATGCCCATACCCGTCATGATGATCACGATGTCCATACCGGTAAGCAAATACCCCAAGAAGACGCCAATGGTACTGAGCAAGACCGAAGAGAGAATGATGAAAGGTGAGATCAGGGAATTGAACTGCCCCACGATGATAAGAAAAATCAAAAACAAAGCAGCCATAAAAGCCGATTGCAAAAAGGCCGTGTTTTTGGCTTGTTCCTCTTGCTCTCCGGTGAATGCATAGGAAAAACCTTTGGGCATAGGATAACCGGAAAGAGCGGCTTTCACCTGCGCAACCACCTCATTCTTGTTGTACCCCGGCAAGACATTGGAATACACCGTAACCATGCGCTTTTGGTTTTTGCGATTGACTGAGTTATAGGTCGAAGAGTACTTCACATCAACCACAGCCGAAACCGGCACCTGCACAATTCGTCCATTGGACGGATTGCGAAAAGTAACGCGTTGAGCCAATATTTTATCCAGGTCGTGGCGATAATCTTCTCGGGCTTGAAGCCAAATGGGGTAATCCTCATCACCTTGCTTGTACTTGGAAACCTCCTTGCCAAAAACTGCCGTGCGAATTAAATCGGCAATGGAAAAAGTGGAGATACCGTAGCGCCGGGCTGCCTCCCGATCGATGTTCACTATCAATTGAGGCTTACTGGGCTTGACGTCCATGCGCAGTTCTTCTATGCCCGGAATGTGCTTACTTTGGATAAAACCAATCATCTCCCGGCCCAAGCTCAGCAAAACGGGAATGTCGTCGCCCCGGATCTCTATGTTGATCGGCTTACCCGTGGGAGGCCCCTTGTGATCGTGATCTACAACCAAGGTGGCATCCGGATAGCGGTCCTTTAAAACATCTCTGATTTTCTCCATGATTTCCATGGTAGAAACACCGCCGCGTTCTTCATAAGGCACAAAAGCCACGGTCAGTCGAGCGCGATTGGGAGATGAGCCAAACACCGGTTCTGCACTGGGATCGCCTGTGTTTTCTCCAATTTGCGAAAGCACCGACTCCACCACTTTGCCGTAAGGCTGCACCGTTGCCATAACCCGCTGTTCCATATCCCTAACCAAACTATCGGTGGCTTCTATGCTGTAGCCTATGGGCAATTCCACAAACACATTGACAAAATCGGGATCTGTTTCCGGGAAGAAATCCACCTTAGGCCGGTTGATGCCAAGGAGAAACAGCGTCACCACCAACAGCACAAAACTGCCAAAAAAGATAAACAAGGGATTGTACTTGCTCAAGGCAAAACGAATAAAGCGATCGTATCCCCGCTCCAAGCGCGGCAAAAAAGAAGCCTGAAATCGATATGCACCCGGACGCAGCAAAAAGAAGTTTAGCAAAGAAATACCGGCTGCAAACCACAAAATGTTTCTCAAGCCCAAGCTATGGGCAAAATGCGCTAAAACGGAAAACAAGAACAGCGCTATCACCCACATCAAAACATGTTTGCGCTTGCGCTTGTAGTTGGCTTTGTACTCTTCCTCATCATCTACCTTCATAAAAGAAGCCGTAAAAACCGGATTAATGACCAAGGCCACGAAAAGCGAAGAGCTGAGTACGATGATGAGGGTGATCGGCAAATAACGCATAAAACTTCCCATGAGACCGGGCCAAAAAGCCATGGGTAAAAAAGCCGCCAACGTGGTAGCCGTAGAAGTAATGATGGGCACAGCTACCTCACTAACTCCATAGCGGGCTGCGTCCCGGGCCGTATAGCCGTTTTGCATATACCGGTAGATGTTTTCTACGACCACAATGGCATTGTCCACCAGCATGCCTAAAGCCAGAATGAGCGAAAACAAGACGACCATGTTCAGGGTATAACCAATAAAATGGATAATCAAAAAGCCCATAAACATGGAGAGCGGTATGGCCAGCCCCACAAACATGCTGTTGCGCAAACCCAAAAAAAACAGCAAGACAAGGACGACCAGAATGATTCCTGAAATGATGTTGTTTTCCAGGTTAGCAACCATTCGGCGGGTGTTGATCGACATGTCATTGAAAAGGCTCACCTCTAAGCCTTCGGGAAAAACATCTCGCTCCGCTTTTTTTAAAATTTCTTTGATTTTGTCGGAAGCCGACAGCAAGTTTTCTCCTCCCCGCTTAATCACCCCCAGTGAAATGACCGGCAAACCATTCGCCCGTGCAAGGCTGGTCGGGTCTTTAAAACCAAAGGTGATTTTGGCAAAGGAGCCCAAAACTACCGGATTCTGCCGCTCAGACTTAACAATGAGACTCCTAATCTGATCGGGATTTTTAAACTCCCCCACAATGCGCAAAGTGCGGCGAAAGTGATTGACTTCCAGCTCTCCACCAGACATGGTAACGTTTTCGGCCTTAATAGCATTCTCGATATCCCGAAAACTGACTTTCATCGCCTGCATTTTATCTATATCAACTTCAATGCTCAGCTGGCGTTCTCTGGCCCCTTGCAAATTGACAGCTGATATTTCGGGCAGGCTTTCGATTTCATCTTGTAAATACTCTGCGTAAGAGCGCAGTTCGTCATTGCTAAAACGGCCGGAAAGATTGATGGTCATGATGGGTATTTCTGACATATCCACATCAATGACTTCCGGATCTGCCGGCAGGTCGTTTGGTAGGTCCGGCTTAGCTTTATCTACTGCATCCTTGACCTTTCGCAAAGCTTCCTCCATATCCACATCGGTATCAAACTCCACAATGATGAGGGAAAAATCCTGCATGGAAGAGGAAGTCATGGTCTTGACTTCCGAAATGGTACCCAGCTCCTGTTCCAAAGGCCGCGTAACGAGGTTTTCCATATCCTCAGCCGAGCTCCCCGGATAAGCCGTGTTGATAAACATTTTCGGAAAAGGAATTTCCGGAAAAGCTTCTTTGGGCACGTTGAGATAGGAGCGCAGCCCAAACAGCACCAGCATAAAAGTCAGCAAGAAGATACTGGTAGCATTGTCGATGGCAAAGACCGAAAGACCGAAAAGTCGTTTTTTACCCGTTGTTTGCTGTAGCTTTTTGTCCGACATGTCTTTTTCCCTTTCATTTCAGGCGGACGCGCTGGCCGTCCACCAATTTATAAGCTCCTTCTGCAATCAGTTCTTGTCCGGCTTGTAAGCCTTCTTGA
>JALSKB010000151.1 GCA_026989035.1 Saprospiraceae bacterium
TCTGTCGGTAAGAATCCATTCCTCCGATTAACCGATTTCACCGGTTGACCCGATTCTCCGATTCCACCGTACTACTTAACCGGAAATATCCTCGCATTAAAACAGCCAATACACCCCCACTACCACAGCCAAAGCACCGCCCCACATGCGCAAATACCTTTGCACCTGATTTCCTCGGGCACGACTCAGCCCCTGGGTTGTTTTTCCCAACGCAAAGGCATATGCCCCCATAGCGGCGATAACACCCAAACCAAAACCTACCATGTAGGCAGCTGAAGCACCCATAGAAGAAAAGCCCAGAGCCGGCAACAACAAGACAAAATGAGCGATGCCCGCAAAGCCATGCAATACACCGACAGCCAAAGCTGTCCATTTGTTTTGCCGTTTGGGCTTGACGTGCTCATGGCTGTGCCCCCAGCTATGAGCCGGCCCCTTACTATGAGCATGCTTGTGAATATGGACATAAGCCCCCCCTTGGTCTTCATGGACATGAGGGTGAGCATGATGCCTGTGTTCGCGCAAAGCCCGATACAGCGCACTGACACCCAAAAAAATCAACACCACTCCCACCAATTGCTCGCTATGCTCCGAGATGGCTTCTATCTGTATGTAGGCTTGAAACATCACGTATAAAACGCCTATCAGCAACATCCCCAACAAATGCCCCAAACCCCAAAACAATCCTATCAGCGTAAACTTCCTGCGTTCTTCTAAAACCAAAGGCGTAACGGCAGCTAAGTGATCCGGCCCTGTCAATACGTGAAAGGCAGCAGTCCCAAAACCTAGCAAAAAGGGAATTTCCGAAAAAGACATGCGTAGCTCTTTATGCCAAAAATCAAGGAATTTAAGCCGGCCAAAACAACCTCATTTTGCCAGCACAAACCAAAGGTATGAATTCTAAAGAAATTTTTGCCCCTCATCGGATAAAATTTGGCGAAAGCCAAATAAAAAGTTATCTTTGCCATTGAAGAGTCTGTCGGCATGCACGAACTATCCATTGCACTGGGCATCGTCAAAATAGCCGAAACCGAAACGCGAAAAGCCCAAGCTTCCCAAGTGGAAAAAATTGAGCTGGTTATCGGCTCTTTGTCCGGTGTAGAACTCCAGGCCTTGCACTACGTCTGGCCTACAGCTGTCAAAAACAGCGTGCTGGAACATGCCAGGCTCGAAATTGAAACCGTTCCGGCCAAAGCAATTTGTCTGGAATGTGAGCAAACATTCTCCTTAGAGCATATCTACGACGCTTGTCCTCATTGTCAAAGCCATTTTAAAAACATCCTCCAAGGCAAAGAACTCAAAGTCAAAGCCCTGGAAGTGGTGTAAACTTAAAAACAAGCGACTATGTGTGGCGTATGCGGATGCGGCCATCCATCGGGTAAAGCATCCATCACCAAACCCGACAAAGAGAACAAACCTACTGCTCATCATCACGAGCATGAACACCATCACCACCACCAAAAATCGGTGCTGGAGTTGGAACAAGACATCCTGCGGGAAAATCAATTGGCTGCCGCCAAAAACCGCGGCTATTTCGAAGCCAAAAACATCCTGGCCCTGAACTTCGTCAGCTCTCCCGGTTCAGGCAAAACCAGCTTGCTGGAAGTTACGCTAAAAGCCCTCAAAGACGAAATGCCCTTCTACGTCATTGAAGGCGACCAGCAAACGCTCAACGACGCCAAACGCATCCAAGCTCTGGGCATACCGGTGGTGCAGGTCAATACCGGCAAAGGCTGCCATCTCGAAAGTGATATGATCTTCGATGCCGTCAAGCAGCTCGAACCCCGGGAAAACGCCCTGCTCCTCATCGAAAATGTGGGCAACCTGGTCTGTCCTTCGCTTTTCGACCTGGGAGAGAACAAACGCATCGTGGTCATCAGCACCACTGAAGGCGAGGACAAACCCCTCAAATATCCCGATATCTTCCACTCGGCAGATGCCTGCATCATCAACAAAATGGATCTGGTGCCCTATCTAAATACAAATGTTGACAAAATTAAGGAGTACGCTTTGCAGGTCAATCACCAGCT
>JALSKB010000152.1 GCA_026989035.1 Saprospiraceae bacterium
CCTTGCCAATAGCCAAAGAAATCTGATCGGATTCGAGATAAACAGCTGCTCGACGGTTTTCGGTGTCCAATTGAATACTAGACACCTTAGCGGGCGTCAACGAACGCTGGATGAGCAGCGAATCGTTGGTGGTATAATTGACGATGTCTATGTTTTCGTTGTTTAATTCGCGCACAATGCCATGAATTCTAGAGCCTTTCATACCGACACAGGCTCCTACAGGGTCAATTCGGTCGTCGTAGGATTCTACCGCCACTTTAGCGCGCTCTCCCGGTATGCGCACGATTTTTTTGATGCTGATGAGGCCGTCTTCAACCTCGGGAACTTCTTGTTCGAGCAGTTTTTCCAAGAAGCTGTTGTCCGTACGGGAAATGATGACAATGGGGTTGTTGTTTTTCATTTCCACTTTGCGGATAACAGCCCGAACGATATCTCCTTTGCGGAAAAAATCACCCCGAATGGTTTCATTTCGCGGCAAGACCAACTCATCTCCTGTGGCATCATCTAAAACGAGAATCTCCCGCTTGAGGATTTGATGCACCTCCCCCACGGCAATTTCTCCTACGCGATTTTGATAACGCTTGAATTTCTCGATCTTTTCCAATTCAATAATGCGGGATATGAGTGTTTGCCTGGCAGCCATGATGGCTCTGCGGCCGAACTCGTCCAAGCTCAGCTGCTCATAGCATTCTTCACCTATTTCGTAATCTTCATCTATGGCTTTAGCCTCGGAAATGGAAATTTGTGCCCGATCATCCATCACTTCCCCATCCGGCACTATCTCCCGAATGCGCCAAAGCTCCAAATCTCCATGAGCATTCACAATCACATCAAAGTGCTCATCCGTGCCGTATTTCTTTTTAATCAGCGTGCGAAAGACATCTTCCAAGACGCGCACCATAGTAGGGCGATCAATGCTTTTACCCGCTTTAAACTCATTAAAGGTTTCTGCCAAATTCATCGCAAGTCCTTTTTTATTAAAATTAGTTTCTCAAAGTGGGCACAAATCCTCCCAGCTTTGTTTCCTCTAAAAAGTTACTTCTACTCGTGCCGAGGCAATCTCCTCTAAAGAGACCACAACGACCTCCGCTTGTTGCTTGGCCAACGGCTTGCCTTTCTTACGCCGAACAAGAGGCCGTATGCGCAAATGCTGCTCGGCCGCCTCTTCCAAACGCCCCGTTAATTCCCTGCCGTCGTGCAACTGCAAACGCAAAGTACGCCCTACATTCAAGGCATATTGCCGCTTGTGCTTCAAGGGGCGCCCCACTCCGGGAGAAGAGACTTCCAGTACATAGCGCTCACCCAACCACAACTCCCTGTCCAGCACCTCTTCCAATGCCCTGCTCAACCGGCGACAACGCTCGAAGGTTACCCCGCCCTCGCAGTCTATAAACACCTCCAACTTGTCGTTCGGATGAAGAATAAGCTCGACTAAAAAGCAAGACGAAAACCGTTCTTCGCTTAAGATGCGCTGCAGGGCATCCCTGATTTTCTGCTCAACCACTTACGTTTATCTCGTTTTCTCTGACAAGCCGCCCCCGAAGGGTAGCCATATAGGGAACAAAAAAGAGGGAACCATAGTTCCCCCTTCTTCACAATCAGGCGCAAAGGTAAGTATATTTTTTGATATTTGCGCAAAAATTTTCAAAACCCGGCAATAGCCCACTTTTCTTTGCAAAAGCAGCATTGCCCCTGTTTCGTTGCCATGCCCACCTTGCGCCAACTTTTTTTGCGGCACATAGCCAAAACCAGCCCACAACCACTGGGCTTTGAGATCTCTCATGCCGAAGGCATGTATCTATACGACACCTCCGGTAAGCGCTATATGGATCTGATCGCCGGCATTGGGGTTTCCTGCCTGGGTCATCGACATCCTCGCGTTTTGGAAGCCATTCAACATCAGCTAAATCGCTATCTGCATACCACAGTCTATGGGGAGTTCATCCTGGAGCCCCAGGTAGCCTTTGCCGAAAGGCTAACTCAACAACTTCCCCCTTCGCTAAGTGTGGTTTATTACGCCAACTCCG
>JALSKB010000153.1 GCA_026989035.1 Saprospiraceae bacterium
GGGGGAGAGCAGGACGTCTATGATGCCTTCACAGCCCAAGCCTACGCCAATTTGCTCTTCATCTTCCGTGCTGGTGTCGTAGCGCACCACTTCCACTTTGTTGCGAGCCATGCAATGGTGTGCTTTTTTCAAGGCATCTCCCTCTAAGCATCCACCGCTGATGCCGCCGGTCCACTCTCCATTGTCTCGAATGAGCATGCGGGCACCGGCGCGGCGGTAAGAAGAACCTTCTACATGAATGACGGTAGCCAGAGCCAGTTTGTGTTGTTGCGTATCTGCCTTTTTGTAGGCGTCTAAAATGTCGAGAATTTCTTTCATGAGAGGGGTGGTAATTTAGATTTCTTCTAAATTGAGTAATCTTTTTGGGCTTCGGTCCAAACTGTTTATATTTGCCGATGCAAATATAAAGTTCTTGATTTACATTTCACTTTTTACGGGATGAAAATTACGGGAGAACATCAACTAGCGGCTCCGGCCTCTGAAGTTTGGAAAAAGATTTTGGATCCGCGCATTTTAGAGCGGATTACACCTGGAATCAAGACGCTGGAAGAAAAAGGGCCGGATCACTACAAGGCCATTTCGGAGGTTAAGCTGGGACCGGTTAAGGGGCGTTTTGAGGGAGATCTCTTTATTCGGGACAAGGAAGAGGGCAAAAAGTGCAAGGTGGTTTTGGATCAAAAGAGCAAGTTGGGCAATGCTTTGGCAGAAATCGGCATGGAGCTGGTCCCCGTTTCCGAAAGGGAAACCTTAATTAAGTACAGTGGCGATGCCCGCATTTCCGGCATGTTGGCCCGCATGGGGCAGCGCGTTTTAGGCGGCGTGGTCAAGACTTTGTCCAAGCAGTTTTTTGAAGCTCTGGAAAAAGAGCTTTAACAATTGTTGTACTCCGGATAATTTGCTCGAGGCAAAAAGGTTTGATAGCATGAACCGGCTGATTTGTCTTTGGCTTGTTTTTCGATAATAGGCAGATGGTCGGAATTTTTGCAACCGTATCGGTCTGGTCCGGTACTTACAGATGAAACGATTTTTTAACCCTTAACTCAAAACAGTTAAATGACATGAAAATTTCTTTAACCGTTAATGGCAAGCAGTACGCGCATGAGGTGGAGCCACGCATGAGCTTGACCCACTACTTGCGGGAAGTGCTGAATTTGACGGGCACCCACATCGGCTGCGACACCAGCAGCTGTGGTGCCTGTACAGTTCTTTTAGACGGAGTGGCCGTGAAATCCTGTACGATACTGGCCGTTCAGGCGGACGGCTGTGAAGTAACTACCATTGAAGGCTTGGCCCAAGGCTCCGACTTGCATCCTATACAGGAGGCTTTTCGCGAGCATCACGGCTTGCAATGCGGTTTTTGCACACCTGGCATGGTGATGACGGCGGTGGACATTTTGCAGAACAACCCCAACCCCAGTGAGGAGGAAATTCGACATGGTTTGGAGGGGAATTTCTGCCGCTGTACCGGTTATCACAACATTGTTAAATCCATTCAGCATGCTGCTGAAAAAATAAATGCTTAAGCCTTATGGGAAACTTTATCGGTAAATCTGTAAAGAGAAAGGAAGACGTCAGGTTTCTTACCGGCAAGGGTAGGTACACCGACGACATCAAATTGCCGGGCATGACGCATGCTGCTTTTGTGCGAAGCCCTTATGCCCACGCCAAAATTTTGAATATTGACACCTCAGCTGCTCTCCGGGCAGAAGGTGTAGTGGCCATTTTTACCGGTTCGGATGAATGCGGCAATTACGGCGTGCCTTGCGGCTGGCAAGTGAATTTTAAGAATGGTGAAACCATGCGGGAGCCGCAACAGCCTCTTTTAGCTAAGGGCAAAGTGCGTTATGTGGGGGAAGCCGTTGCCATCGTCATTGCCGAAACCCTGGAGCAGGCTCGCGATGCCGCAGAATTGGTGGAGGTAGATTACGAGGAGTTGCCTGCGGTTACCAATCCGAAAGAAGCCATGCAGGATGGTGCGCCTTTGGTACATGACCAATGGCCGGATAATCGGGCTTTTGACTGGTGCATTGGCAACGATCGGGCTGAAGTGGAAAAGGCCCTGGCTTCAGCGCATCACGTTACGGAGTTGGAGTACGTCAATCAGAGGCTTGCGCCAAATGCCATAGAACCCCGCAGTTATATTGCCGACTACAACGTAGCGGAAGACAAATGGACGCTGTACACCAGTACACAGAATCCGCATTTGATTCGCTTGTTGCTGTGTGCTTTTGCTTTGGGTATTCCCGAACACAAGGTACGGGTGGTCTCTTACGATGTAGGCGGTGGCTTTGGCAGCAAAATATTCCACTATACTCAGGAGGCCTTGTTGACTTGGGTTACAAAGCAGATTGGGCGTCCCGTGAAGTGGACGGCAGACCGCAGTGAGGCTTTCCTCACCGATGCGCACGGGCGCGATCACGTGGTGAAGGCCAAGATGGGCTTTGACAAAGAGGGTAAAATTGTGGCTCTGTTGGCCGATGAGTATTGCGCCATGGGAGCTTATTTGTCCACTTTTGCGCCGGCTATTCCGACCTATTTGCACGGCACGCTTTTCCAGGGCTTGTACACCACCCCCCTCATTCACTTGGACGTAACGGCTCCTTTTACGCATACCGTGCCGGTAGATGCTTATCGGGGTGCAGGACGTCCGGAAGCCACTTACCTGTTGGAGCGCCTGATTGAGACGGGAGCTAAAGAAATGGGTATGGACCCTGCGGATATTCGCTTTAAGAATTTCATTCCCGCCTTTGACGGCGTCAATCAGCCGGGTTATCAAACCCAGGTGGCTTTGCAGTACGACAGCGGCAATTATGCTCCGGTGTTAAAGCGTGCTTTGGAAATGGTGGACTATGAGAACTTCCGCAAAGAGCAGGCTGAAGCCCGCAAGCAGGGTAAGCTTTTGGGCATAGGTATATCCACTTACATCGAGGCTTGCGGTATTGCTCCTTCGGCTGTAGTGGGTGCTTTGGGTGCTCGTGCGGGGCTTTACGAAGTGGGGGAAGTGCGCGTGCAGCCTACGGGCAAAGTGAGCATTTACACCGGTTCGCATGCCCACGGGCAAGGTCACGAAACGACCTTTGCTCAAATTGTAGCGGATAAATTGGGCATATCTATAGAAGATGTGGAAATCATTCACGGAGACTCCGAGCAATCGGCTTTTGGCATGGGTACTTACGGTTCCCGCAGCTTGGCCGTAGGGGGTAGCGCTATTGTGAAGAGCATTGAAAAAGTGCTTGAAAAAGGAGCTAAAATAGCTGCCCACAAGTTGGAAGCTGCCGTAGAAGATTTGGAATATGCCGATGGCAAATGGACGGTGAAGGGTACCGATAAATCCATCTCTTTTGGCGATGTGGCTCTGACGGCTTATGTGCCGCACGATTATCCCGAAGGTGTAGAACCGGGGCTGGATTTTTCCAGTTTTTATGACCCTGTCAATTTCACTTATCCTTTTGGAGCGCACATTGCAGTCGTCGAGGTTTGTCCGGATACGGGCAAAGTAACGCTCAAGCGCTTTGTTACCTGCGACGACGTGGGCAACGTCATCAACCCCATGATTGTGGATGGACAGGTGCACGGAGGTGTGGTTCAGGGTATTGGTCAGGCCTTGCTCGAAGGGGTAGTTTACGACGAAAACGGTCAGATGGTTTCGGGCTCTTACATGGATTACGCCATGCCGCGAGCCGATGATGTGCCTATGATAGAGACCGACCGCACGGTTACGCCTTGCCCGCACAATCCGTTGGGCGTTAAGGGTGCTGGTGAAGCAGGTACTATTGGCGCTACGCCGGCAGTAGTCAATGCGGTGGTTGATGCTCTTTGGCATTTGGGTGTGCGCGATATTGCGATGCCCCTGACGCCAGCCAGGGTTTGGGCCGCTATGCAAGGGAAATCTTAATGGTTTTTTCCCCTAGCACGTAAACTCCATTCATTCACTACAAAAAAGACCAATCACATGATACCGGCTAAATTTGATTACGTAAGAGCGGGCTCCGTCAGCGAAGCCATTGCTCTGTTGGATAAATACGGGGATGAAGCGAAGCTTCTCTCCGGCGGGCACAGCTTGATTCCGGCCATGAAGCTCCGCTTAAACAGGCCTGCTGTGTTGATTGACATTGGCCATTTGAGCGAGTTGAAATCCATCACCGAAGAAGGCGATGAAGTGGTTGTTGGCGCCAACTGCACGCACAAGCAGATCGCTACTTCCGAATTGATTGCCAGCCAGGCCAGTGTTTTGGCGGAAGCTGCTAGGACCATAGGTGATGTGCAGGTTCGCAATCGGGGCACCATCGGTGGTAGCCTGGCACATGCCGATCCTGCGGCGGATTATCCCGCAGCCCTACTCGCTGCCGAGGCTCAAATCGAAGTGGAAGGCAAGAATGGCCGTCGGAAAATTCCCGCTGCTGATTTCTTCCAGGGCATGTACACCACGGCTTTGGCAGATGATGAAGTGGTTGTTGCGGTGCGTTTGCCGAAAGGCAGCCAAGGCACTTATGAAAAGTTTTTTCAACCGGCTTCTCGCTTTGCCATTGTGGGCGTAGCTGTGGTTAAGCGCAACGGTGGCGTACAAGTGGGAATCACCGGTGCGTCCGATACGCCTTACCGTGCTACGGCCGTAGAGCAAGCTTATGCCGAAAAGGGCGTCGATGCCGCCGAACTGGCTGCCGAAGGCGTGGACATGATGGAAGACCACTTTGCCGATGCGGCTTATCGCGCTCATCTGGCTAAAGTGCTCACGCGAAAAGCGTTGGCTTAGAAGTTGGACTGCTGAATGAGAAGGCCTGTTTGCCGGCTCCTGAGGGGCCTGGTAAACGGGCCTTGCTTTTTTATAAAAACTTTGAACTGACCCCCGTCTTTTCCAACAGCTCCGTTAGGGAGTCTTGGGTGTGGCGCATATCTTGCCAGTCTTTGAGGATAACCCCCAGGGTGCTTTCTACCAGGGCTTTGTCCAGATGTTGGATGTGCATGGCAGCTAAGGCTCTGGCCCAATCCAGGGTTTCGGCTACGCCGGGCACTTTTTCCAATTTCATTTGCCGCAAGGCCTGCATAAAGGAACATATTTGTACGGCCAGGCGCTCATCGACTTGCGGCACCTTAGCCTTTACGATGGCCAGTTCTTTTTCAAGTTCCGGATAATCTATCCACAGATAGAGGCAGCGTCTTCGCAAAGCTTCGGACAGCTCTCGGGTACGGTTGCCCGTGAGGATAATATGAGGTCGGCTGCTGGCCTGTATGGTGCCTATTTCGGGTATGCTCACCTGCCAGTCGGATAAAACTTCCAGCAAAAAGCTTTCGAATTCTTCGTCGGCCCGATCGATTTCGTCAATCAGCAATACGGGGTCTTTGTGGTAGGTGATGGCTTGTAGGATGGGGCGCTTTAGCAGGAATTTGTCTGAAAAGATGGTTTCCTCCAGCTCTTCGGCTTTGCGTTCGTAGCGCTCCTGCATTTTGAGGAAGAGCAGTTGGTGTTGGTAATTCCATTCGTACAGGGCATGGGTGCTGTCTAAGCCTTCATAGCACTGTAGGCGGATCAAATCGGTATTTTTGGCTTTGGCCATGACTTTGGCCACTTCGGTTTTTCCGACGCCTGCAGGGCCTTCTATCAACAGGGGCTTTTCCAGTTTCATAGCCAGGAACACCGACATGGCTATGGCATCATCGCTGATGTAGCCTTGCTCTTCCAGCATTTGTCGGATGTCGTTGACTTGAATATCGCTCATGGCTGTGTCGTTTTGGACGTCTCGGCAGAGTAAAGATAGCGATTATGTTCCATTCTCATGGTTTATTGTTTTTGGATATTCAGCTTTTTTCTTGTGGAGCACTGATTAGCCAAAGTCCGGCAAAAGTCAGGATTCCGTTGAGCAGGACGATGAGAAAGCCGAATTTGAAGCCACCCAGCCATTCGGCAGAGTGAGCGTTAATGAAGTAGGACGCTACGGGGGCTATGAGTGCGACGGGCAGTATTCCCCGGTCGGATATTTGACGTTTGGTAAACAATCCAAAGGCAAACAGCCCGAGCAAAGGCCCGTAGGTGTAGCCTGCCAGGATAAAAAGTTTGTTGATGACTGCGTCGTTGTGAAAGGAGCGGAAAATCACTACAATGCCCAAGAGTAGCAGCGAAAAAAACAGGTGGATAATGATGCGTATTCGTTGTTTCTTTTTTTCGTCGTAATTTTTCTTTTCCAGTTGCAGAAAATCGAGGCTAAAGGCGGTGGTGAGCGAGGCCAGGGCGGAATCGGCACTGGAATAAGCTGCGGCCAGTAGGCCGGTAAGGAAAATTAAGCCGATGAAAGGAGAGAGTTCGTGCAGGGCAATAAGTGGGTAGAGCTGGTCGCTTTTTGCCGGCAGGCTGAGGCCCGTATGCTCGGCGTACAAATAGAGCAAGGCTCCCAGAGAGAGGAAAAGCAGGTTGACGACAATTAAAATCAGGCTGTAGGTAAACATGTTTTTCTGCGCATCTCTGAGGTTGCGGCAGCTCAGGTTTTTTTGCATCATGTCTTGGTCCAGTCCACTCATGACCAGGGCGATGAGTGCTCCGCTGAAAAACTGTTTGAAAAAGTTGTTGGGGTCGCTCCAGCCGTGTTCGAAATAGAACATTTTGCTGTAGGGGCTTTGTTTAATCAAGCTGATTAATTCTCCCGGCGTTTTGTCCATGGCCTGGCCGATAGCCAGGATGGTGAGGGCGACGGCCAGCAGCATGGAGAGGGTTTGGATGACGTCCGTCCATACGATGGTTTTGATGCCCCCTCTAAAGGTATAGATCCAAATCAGGGCTACGGTAAGGGCGACGGTGAGCCAAAAGGGCAGGCCGTAGGCATCCATGACGAAGGTTTGCAGGACCATGGCGACGAGGAAGAGGCGGAAAGCAGAGCCGATGAGTCGAGACAAGAGGAAGAAGCCCGATCCGGTGAGTTGGCTCATGCGCCCGAAGCGTTTGCCCAGATAGCCGTAGATGGAGATGAGGTTGAGCTTGTAGTAAAGTGGAAGCAGTACCGTAGCAATGGCCAGATAACCAAGTAGGTAGCCGAAGACCATTTGCATGTAGGCGAAGTTTTCGTTGGGCCCTGCCAGGCCCACTTTTCCCGGAATGGAGATGAAGGTAACGCCCGAGAGGGAGGTGCCGATCATGCCTATGGCGACCAAAATCCAGGGAGCATTTTTGCCTGCTACATAGAAGTCTTTGCTGTTGGCTTTGCGGCCTGTCCACCAAGCCACAAACATAAGGAAGAGGAAATACGCACCTATGAATAGGAGGATTTCGGCGGGTGTCAGCTGCATGATTTAGGTGTTCTCGTTTTTTTATTTCGGGGGCTTATTCTTTTTTGCCGTAGGCCAGGTCTCCGGCATCGCCCAGGCCGGGCACGATGTAGGCTTTGGCCGTCAGTTCTTCATCTAAGGCACCCAGCCAGATTTGGGCTTCGGGAAAGAGGCGACGGATGCGATCCAGGCCGTCGGTTGAGGCGATGATGGCGGCGATGTGCACCTGCTTGGGTTGGCCGTGTTCCAGCAGGTTTTTCAGTACGATTTCCATAGAGGCCCCGGTTGCGAGCATGGGGTCGGAGAGGATGAGTATGGCATCTTGGATGTTGGGGGCACTGAGGTATTCCATTTTGATTTCGAAGGCACCTCCCTGGTGGTGTTTGCGATAAGCGGAGATGAAGGCACTGTCGGCTTTGTCAAAAAAGTTTAGCATGCCCTGGTGAAAGGGCAAGCCGGCTCGCAAGATGGTCGCCAAAACCAGCCGGTCGGAGAGCAAATACTCTTGAGCTTCTCCCAAGGGGGTCTGGACTTGTCGCTTTTCGTATGGCAGCGTTTTGCTGATTTCATAGGCCAGGACTTCCCCCATGCGCTCCATGTTTTTGCGAAAGCGTTGGCGGTCGTTTTGTACTTTACTGTCTCGCAGTTCTGCGATGAAATGGTTAGCTATGGAAGGTGTCTGATTGAGTATGAACATAAAAAGCAGGCTTAAACAGAAGCGAAAGTAAATAAAGTACAAAGATAAACCACCCGAGGCCAAACGAAAGAGCTTTGGATCGGTAAAAGTTGTCGCTGATGGTTCTTGCCAAAGGTTTGGGCAGTGTCGGGGGGGGTACGTCTTTGGCAATACACATATTTTAGTACTTTCGCTTCTTCAAATCAGCCCTATGAGTTCGCCGCGTAGTTTGCTTCCGGATTTTATCGTTCTGCAGCAGGTGCAGGGACGGCAACATGGCGTGTTTCCGGCTCATACCCTTTTTATAGACCTTTCCGGTTTTACGGCATTGACAGAGACTTTGATGCAGGAGGGCGCAGTAGGAGCGGAGCGTTTGAGCGGCATTTTGAATGATATTTTTTCGCCTTTGGTGCACATTATTTACGAGGAGGGAGGTTTTATCCCCTATTTTGCTGGCGATGCTTTTACAGCTATTTTCCCGAAGCAAGAGATGAGTTTGGAGCACTGTTTGCGCAGTGCTTTGCGCATTCGTCGTGTTTTTCACGAGCGCCAGTGTCATTTTGGTGGCTTTGAAATCGGTTATAAAATGGGTTTAGGTCGGGGAAATGTGGAGTGGGGCATTGTAGGAGGGGAGTTGAAATCCTGGTATTTTCGAGGGCCGGCTATTGAAGAGAGTTTGCATTGTCAGGCTAAGGCCGGAAGTCGGCAGGTGGTTTTGAAGAAAAATTTTGCAAAGGATACCGTAGGAGGCTTTGGCTTTCGGGCCATGCCCGGTGAGGAGGGGGGCTATTTGCTGCTGGAGCAGTCGGCCGGTTTGCCGGATTTGCCGGTGGCAAAGAGACAAAGTTTACCGGAGGAAGTCTTTCAAGAGGTGGTCTCGCAGTTTTTGACTTCCGGCTTGTTGGAGTTTCAGGCAGAAGGAGAATTTCGCAGTGTGGTTTCCGTTTTTTGTGCCTTTCGGCAAATAGAAACGCACGAGCAACTCGACTATTTTGTTTCGGCCTTTTTGCGCCGCATTCGGCATTTTGGCGGTTATTTCAAAGAGATTGATTATGGCGATAAGGGTGGTTTGTTGTTGGCCTTTTTCGGTGCTCCGGTAACCTATGAAAACAATTTGCAGAGGGCCTTGGAGTTTGTTCTCACCCTGCGTGAAGATTGGCGGGATATGTTTGGCGAAAGCCATTACCGTATGGGAATTACTGATGGCATTGCTTTTACAGGTTTTATTGGTGGCCGGGAACGATGCCAATATGCGGTGGTAGGTCGTCACGTCAATTTGGCAGCGCGTTTGATGACGAAGGCTCCCTGGGGCAGCATGCTGACCGATGAAGGTATCAGTAAAAACAAGCTGTTTTCTTTTCGGCATAGAGGTGATATTCGCTATAAGGGTATCATGGACAAGGTGCCGACTTATGAGTTGTTGGGTCGGAAATCGGCAGAGGAATTTCCTTTTGAAGGGCCCCTCATAGGGCGAGAAGAAGAGCAGGAAGAAATTTTGCATTTTGCCCGAGAGCATCATCAGCGGGGGGAGGGAGCTGCCGTGATTTTGCTGGGCGAGGCGGGAACGGGCAAATCGCGTTTGGCGTGGGAAGTTTGCAAGAGGCTGGAGGGCGAAGCCGACTGGCTTTGGTTGTATGGCCCTGCTGATCAGATTTTGCACAAGCCTTTTTATCCTTTTGTTCGCTTGTTGCAGCGGTATTTCGGTTTGCAGGAAGGCATGTCTTCGGCTCGTCGGACAGAGCAGTTTGATAGGGGCTTTCGCCAAATGTTGTCGGAGGTGAAAGAAGCGGTTTCGGCAGATGAGATTCGCCGCTTGGAACCTGCTTATCGGGCGTTGTTGGAATTGCCCCAGGCAGACGGGCGTTGGGAGCAGCTCGATTCCCGCAGTCGACATCAGAGTGTTTTGGCAGCTCTTCAGGCATTTTTTTTGGTGTTAGCGCAAGAGCGGTCTTATGTATTGGAGCTGGACGATTTGCAAAGCATAGACCCCGAGTCAGAGGATTTTCTTTTGCAACTTCTTCCCCTGCTTAGTCGGCAGCCGGTGCTGTTGGTGCTTAATGCCCGTTATGATGAGGAGGGCAAGCCTCCTGCCTTGCTCAAAGGGAAATTGCCTTTGCCTGTAAAAACGATTGAATTGGGCAATTTGTCGGCAGAGCACCTGCGCCTTTTTGCCGAAAGCAAATTGGGCGGGCCTGTTTCCGAGGAGTTTATTCGCTTGTTGGAGCGCACCACCAATGGCAACCCCTTTTACCTGGAGCAGTTGTTGGCCTATTTTCGCGAAAGCGAGTTGTTGGCCGTAGAAGCAGATGGCAAATGGAATGTTTTGGATCAGAATGTTCGCCTATCGCATTCCGTTCATGCCATTCTTACCGCACGGCTGGATCGCTTGTCGAGTATGGTGCGCGAAACGGTTAAGGCAGCAGCAGTTATCGGCAGGGAATTTGAGTTGCCCGTGTTGACTGAGGTGATGAAGGGGCAGCTCGTCTTTGGTACGGGAAGAGAAGAGCCTTTAACTTCCGGCATTTTGAAGGAGCAGGTTGATACGGCAGAGAAGGTGCAGATTTGGAGAGCAGTTAATGAGTTGCGTTACATGTTTAAACACTCGCTCTTGCGTGAAGCCGTTTACGAGATGCAGCTTCGGGCACGCCTCAAACAACTTCATCAGCTCATAGCGGAAGCCATTGAAAAAGTCCATGCCGAGGACATTGACCAGTACTTGGCCGATTTGGTTTACCACTATGAGCAAGCCGGTGATTTGGTGAAAGCCCGTTTGTTTGCCAAGCGGGCGGCCGATGCATTTCGCAGCTATTATCAGAATCGACAAGCACTCCTTTATTACGACAAGTTGTTGCAATGGGTTTCTCCGGAGGAAGAAGTTCAGGCTTATTTTGACTTGTTGATGCGCAAGGCCAATATGTTGGAATTGTTGGGGCGTTGGTCGGAGGGTGAGCTCGTTTGCCGAAAGGCCGAAGAAATGAGCCGCCGGGAGGCAGATGCGCTGATGAAAGCCCGTGCTTCTAATGCTTTGGGGCGTTTGCTCATGTTGCAAGGCAAATACGAAGAGTCTGCAAAGTATTTGTTGGATGCACGACAGCTGTTTGATGAATTGGATGACCTTAAAGGGAAGGTTAAGGCTTATGGCAATTTGGGGAACTTGTACTTTAGACAAGGCGCTTACGAAGAAGCAAAATCTTATTTTATCCGGAGTATTGCACTGAGTAGAAAGCAAGCTTATTCTTCAGCTATGGCACAAGTTGTAAGTCATCTTGGTCTGGCTTTTATGAATCAGGGTAATTATGCGGAAGGTGTCAGGTGGCTGAAAGAACAACTCTCGATCAGCCAAAAAGAAGGAGACCGACAGGGGATGGCGAGTTTGCACGTCAATCTCGGTATTGTCTTGTTTGAAAAGGGGGATTATGAAGAAGCCAAGCAGCATTACGAGCAAGGTTTGGCTTTGGCCGAAGAGTTGAGCAACAAATTTCTGATGGCTATAGCCTTGGGGAGTTTGGGTTTGGTTTGCCAAAAACAAGGCAAATATGATCAGGCGCGGGCTTTGTACCGGAGAGATTTGAAGTTGGTGGATGAAATGGGGGATCGGCAAGGCAGAGCTATCACTCTTTTGTACATGGGTGAACTGGAAAGTTTGACGGGAGAATACGAAGAGGCTTTGGAACATTTGCGAGAATCTTTGGAGATTTGTAAAACTTTACGTTATCAAAAGGGCATTGCTCGAGCGATCAATACCATGGGGGATGTGTATTATCATCAGGGGGCTTATGAAAAGGCCTTGAAGCAATACGAAGAGGCCATACGCATTGCCCGGGAGATCAGCAATTTGCTGGTGTTGAGTAGTAGCCTTTATGAGAAAGCTTTGACTTTGGAGAAGATGGGGCGTAGAGAAGAGGCTTTGATTGCTGCACGAGAGGGGTTGGACATTGCAATGCGTTTACATCAGGAGGAATTGCAAGCGGATTTGCAGACCTTGGTTTCTCGACTGCAGGCATAAAAAAGAGATTTTCGGGCGGCTTGAGCAATTGGCGAATACCTCTTTTGGAGTACGGATGTAAAAACTGAATTTTGAAAGACAAGAAAGGTACTTTATATCTCATTCCCGTTCCTTTAGGGGCGGAAGGATATGCTGCTCTTTCGCAGCAAATTTTAGATGTTTTGCCTCGGTTGAAGCATTTTATCGTAGAGCGCGAGCGTACGGCAAGGCGTTTTGTCAAGCAAGTGTTGCCGGATGCAGACATTGGTGCTTTGACTTTTTTCGAGTTGGACAAGCATCATCCCGAAATTTTGCCGAATAGTTTTGTTCGGCCTCTGCTTGAGGGCTGCGATATGGGTTTGCTTTCAGAGGCGGGTTGCCCTGGCATTGCCGACCCCGGAGCGGTGGTTGTCCGCAAGGTGCACGAGCTGGGTGGAGCCGTCAAACCCTTGAGTGGACCTTCGGCTATTGTGTTGGCTCTTATGGCTTCGGGTTTAAACGGGCAGCAGTTTGTGTTTCACGGTTATTTGCCGGTAAAGAAAGGAGAGCGAATCCGGAAATTGCGGGAGCTGGAGAGAGTGATTTCGCAAACCGGCCGCACACAGATTTTTATTGAAACGCCCTATCGAAATGCTCAGCTTTTTGAGGCTCTCTTGCAACATTTGCCAAGAGACCTCAGCCTTTGTGTTGCTATGGATTTGAGTTTGCCCACAGAGTTTGTGGCGACTAAAAAGGTAGCTTTGTGGCGCAGTCAACCTTTGTCTTTTGAAGACAAGCGACCGGCCGTTTTTTTGATCGGCCGTTGATGAATTAGGGCTGCTGCGTTTAGTTTTTCAGCAGTTTTTCGGCCTTATCTCGTGCCGCTTCCATTTGCTTTCCTATAGCTTTGATCTCATTTTCTTTTTGGCGGTAGAGTTGCTCGATTTCCTCTTTGGTAAGGCTGTCCGGTAGAGAGTTCGGTGCCGGGAATTCTGCCATCCATTTCATCATGGCCTCTTCGGCAGTATCCAGAGAGTCTATGACGGATAGCCAGAGCTCTTTTTGTTTGGGTTGCAGTTGCTCGATCTGGCTTTTGAGTTGACGCCCCAGGCGATTGAGTTCACTGGTTATGGGCATGATTTTGTCATGAGTTTGCAAGGTGCGCTGATAGGCTTCTTGTGCCGGATTTTCTTTTTGTGCAGGGGGCGAGGTTTTGTCTTTAGGCGTAGAAGGTGATGAGCAGGCGTAGATGCACAAGAGAAGGAAGGGTGCCAGAAGTTTCATGGTTTGGTTCTTTTCAGCAAAGGTAACTAAAGATCCTCAACCCCCTTTGGCTTGGGTATGCTTCTTTTGGCTCAAGCCAAAAGAAGAAGTTTTACCTTGGGGTAAAACCATGCTCTTTTGAGGAAGGGTGCTTTTTGCGGAATAGATTTCGTAATGATCAATCGGTGGAATCGGTTTAATCGGTTAATCGGAGGAATGAATTCTTCCGATTTCACAGATTCCTTTTAATCAAAGCCTGCGTATGCCCAAAACTCCCGGCCTTATTCCTTTTAGCGAAGAAAAGCTTCAAGAGCCGTTAAAAAACGAATACTGTTTGAGCCAAAACAGAGCGAGGAGAAAAGCTTAAGCGTAGTATAGCACAGTCTATTGTCCCGGGCCACAAGCGCAGTGGCGAGTTTATTCGTTTTAGGCTCTTGGAGTTTTTCGCAGCGTTAAAAAAGGAATAGAGCCTTGATTTTTTGCTTCTTT
>JALSKB010000154.1 GCA_026989035.1 Saprospiraceae bacterium
CATGCCCTGCAAACCCATGGCCCGGCCGTCATCCGGAGAATAAATCTTTTCAATACCATATTTTTGGAGCTCCTCAATCTCTGCGGGCAAAATAGTGCCCCCGCCACCACCAAATATTTTGATGTGGCCGGCTCCTTTCTCCTGCAAAAGGTCGTACATATACTTAAAAAACTCATTGTGCCCGCCTTGATAAGAAGTGATGGCTATGGCCTGAGCATCTTCCTGAATAGCCGTATTTACAATTTCCTCAGCTGAGCGATTGTGTCCCAAGTGAATGACTTCTGCTCCGGACTGCTGCATGATACGCCGCATAATATTGATAGCTGCATCATGTCCATCAAAAAGAGAGGCTGCCGTAACAATGCGGAGGTGGTGTTTGGGGCGATAAACTTCGGTTTTTACCATGATGTCAAGTAAAATTTGAGCAGTACGCACAAAACATAAGCCTGCTCTTTGATAACAGTTGGGTAGAGCTAATGGTTAGCCTTTGTACGGACAAAGATACGGAAGACTTGGGTGTATAGAAGCGAATACAACAGCGGTGAACTCTCTGCCGTTTTTTGCAAAATATCCCGAAAGAAACTACGCTCTTATAATCACCGGCACAGGCTGCTGACCTCTTCCACCTCCCGCTTCTCCGTGTCGAAGTTGATGCCCAGGGCGATGAGCTTCTTGCCCGAACTGCGGTACTTGTCTAAGTAGCCGCGCTCCAGAATTTGCTGCAAGGCCTTTTCGGCCGATTCGTCCACCTTGAACTCTATGCAGTAAATCTTGTCGTCTAACTCCACCACGGCATCCAGTCGGCCTCGGGAGGTATTCACCTCGCTGTGGACATTGAGACCCAGATAGTCTAACAAAACGTGCACCAGCAGGTGGTAAAACTTTTCTTTTCTCTCGTATTTCTCGTACAACTGGTAAGGCAGATTGTACAGCAATTCGTTTAAGACTTCTTTGACTTCTTCAAAGTCTTCTTCCTTTAGGGCTTTTTCCAGGCGATAGACTTTCTTTCCCGCAAAGCCCGTTTCCAGGCCACCAAAGCTGCTGAGCAGGTATTCCAGAAAGGATTTTTTGACTTCTCGGTTGGGATAGCCCAGCATGTAAAGCCCCGTCTCCATATCGTACCGCTTGACGGTCAGGTAACCCGTTTGAAACAGCAAGGTGCCTAAAGGAATCTTTGCACTAATGGTAAAAGAATCGAAAAAACTCTCTTCAACTTCCTCCCCGTCAAAATCATAGACCTGCTTTTGCTGAACCAAATCGATCAGGAAAGTGGGTGTGGCCGTCTTGAACCAGAAGTTTAAAAATCTTCTGTTTTTGAAAAAGAGCAAGATACTAAAAGGATTGTACACAAACTGCTCTCCATCCCAACTGTAGCCGTTGTACCAGTTTTTAATTTGTTCCAACAACCAGGAACGTTCCCAGTTTTTTCGCTCACAAACGTATTGCATGTGCGGCTCAAAGTAGTGCTCCAGCTCCTCCTGGGTATAACCCAGCATGGTGTTGAAATCCTCGCTCATACTCAGGTCTTCCAAATTATTCAAATCGGAAAAGACGCTGACCTTGCTGAACTTGGACACCCCCGTGATGAAGACCATGCGCAAATGGGCATCGCTGTCTTTGATGACGGAGTAGAACTTTTTTAAAACCTGTTGATTTTCCTGGGCTTGTTTGATTTGAGGTCCCAGATAATCGATGATGGGCTTGTCGTATTCGTCAATCAGCAAGACTACCTGGCCTTGATGGGAAAGCTCCTCAAGCAGTCTTTCAAACTTTTGAGAGAGGGCTTTTTCCTCTATGTTGAGATTTTGCTTCTCAATGACTTTGTCCAAATGCCGATGCAAGGCCTGCTCTAATCCAAGCTCTTTATACCCCAGGCTGCTGAAGGGAATGTGCAAAATGGGGTTGGTTTTCTGCCAGTCCCACTTATCCTCAATCCACAGCCCCTTGAACAGCTTTCTGTTGCCG
>JALSKB010000155.1 GCA_026989035.1 Saprospiraceae bacterium
CATCAATCTCAATGATCAAACCATAGAGGGTTTTAGCATCATAGGCAAGTCGGCTTTTTCCGTACAATTTCATCCGGAAGCTTCGCCAGGTCCGCACGACTCCCGTTACCTCTTCGACGAGTTTGTAAAACTTTTAAGTTAAAATTCATCATGAGCTACATCACAGACATCATCGCCCGTGAAATTCTCGACTCCCGTGGTAATCCCACCCTGCAGGTCGATGTTCTCACTCAAGCCGGGGCCATAGGGCGTGCCAGTGTTCCATCCGGCGCCTCTACCGGCAAACACGAGGCTGTAGAATTGCGCGATGGCGATCCCCATCGCTATCAGGGCAAGGGTGTCCTCCAAGCAGTGGACAACGTCTTTGAACTCAGCCAGGAGCTCATTGGCCTGGCCGTGAACGAACAGGAAACCATTGATGCCTTGCTCTGTGAACTGGATGGCACCGAGAATAAATCCAAGATGGGAGCCAATGCCTTACTGGGTATTTCCATGGCCTGTGCCCGTGCAGCAGCAGCTGAAGCCGGTTTGCCGCTGTATCGCTATTTGGGGGGCGTGCTCACCAGCATCATGCCCGTACCCATGATGAATGTGCTCAATGGTGGTGCCCATGCCGATAACAACATGGATATCCAGGAATTCATGATCGTACCTCTGGCTGCCGACCGCTTCTCCGAAGCGCTGCGCATGGGAGCCGAAACTTTTCACAGCCTTAAAGCCCTGCTTAAAGATAAGGGCTATTCCACCAATACCGGTGATGAAGGAGGCTTTGCCCCAAGCCTCAAATCCAATGAGGAAGCCCTGGAGGTACTCTTAGTAGCTATCGAAAAGGCAGGTTACAAAGCGGGGGAAGATATCGCCATAGCCTTGGATGCAGCTGCTTCGGAATTCTATCTGCCCGAAGAAAAACGCTATGTGCTCAAATCGTCCGGAGATCGACTTACGGCTTCCGAAATGGTTGATTTTTGGGCTCAATGGGTTTCCAAGTACCCTATCATTTCTCTCGAAGACGGCATGGCCGAAGACGATTGGGCAGGTTGGGAAATGCTCAGCAAACAACTTGGAGATCGACTCCAACTCGTAGGAGACGACCTCTTTGTTACTAATGTGGATCGGCTGATGCAGGGCATAGAGCGAGATATCGCCAACTCCATCCTCATCAAACTCAATCAAATCGGTACCCTGACGGAAACCATGGAGTGTATCCAAATGGCTCAACACAATGCCTATACCACAGTCATCAGTCATCGTTCCGGAGAAACTTGCGATACCTTTATCGCCGATTTGGCAGTAGCTGTGGGTAGCGGCCAGATTAAAACCGGATCACTCTCCAGATCCGAGCGCATTGCCAAATACAACCAGTTGTTGCGCATTGAAGAAGATTTGGGCGAATCTGCTTTTTATCCGGGCTTATCTGCTTTTGGAGAATAAGTTAATCTGTTGTAGCGCGTAGCACCAAGCTGTTGCTCAAATGAGACCTCATGCCTAAAGTTTATCGCATCCTCGGTGTAGATCCCGGTACCAATGTGTTGGGCTATGCCGTATTGGAAGTGCAGCGTAAGAACCTCAGGCTTGTCGAAATGGGCGTGCTCAACATGCAACATCTGGGAGAGCAGCAACACAAATTGCGCAAAATTTTGGAGCGCTTACGCCAATTGATCCAAACTTATCGCCCACAGGAGATGGCCATCGAAGCTCCTTTTTTCGGCAAAAACGTACAATCCATGCTCAAACTGGGCCGAGCTCAGGGCGTAGCTATTGCTACAGCCATAACTGAGGGGCTGGAAACTACGGAATACTCTCCCAAAGAAATCAAAAAAGCCGTTACCGGAAATGGCAATGCGACCAAAGAGCAGGTCGCTGCTATGCTGGAGCAGATGATTGCACAAAAGGTGGATGCTCACATGTTGGACGCTACCGATGCCCTGGCTGCGGCAGTCTGCCATTACCACAGGCGCAGCAGTCCTTTGGGAAACCAAAAAAAATATAAGGATTGGAAAAGCTTCCTGAAAGACCAGGGGAAGTTGTAAATGCTCACTCCTTCTGCCTCAGCAAGACCAGGTAAACCGGTAAGTGATCGCTGTATCCTGCGATGTATTCGTCTCCCGAGAAAGTGCGTTTGGGATATCCTTTGTACGTGCCGGTTTTTTGCAAGAGATAATCTTTTCTAAATACTTTGGCCTTGTAAAAAAAGAAGCCCTCCTTGCGCAGTAAACCCTCCGAAATGATGAGTTGGTCGAAGAGGTTCCAGCTGTCTCTCCAAGCTAAAGTGCCAAACCCCTTGGAAAAGGGGGCATACAGAGCATTAAAGAGCTCGCCTTCTTTTACCTGAGCTATTTTTCTTTTGGCCTTGAGCACTTTTTTTACGCTGGGGCTGTTCGGGTCATCGTTCAAATCGCCCATAATGATGATCTGGGCATGTGGGTCTTGCTGCAACAAGGAATCTACTATGGTCTTGCAAACAGCAGCGCCGGCATTGCGATATTTTTGGGTGGCATGTTGTCCTCCTCGGCGTGAAGGCCAGTGATTCACCAAAACGTGAAGCGGCTCACCCATGAAATCACCGGATACAAACAAAATATCGCGGGTTACTCGCAAGCTGCCGTCTTCATTGTAGATTTTTAAAGGTACGGCTCGAGCATGCTGCACTTTAAAATACTTGGGTTGATAGAGCAGAGCTACATCAATACCTCGAAAATCGGGCGATTCAAAATGCACGATTTGATAGTGGCGGGCCGCTATGGCTTCCTGGTCAACCAAATCCTCCAAGACAGCTCGATTTTCGACTTCGGCTACGCCGAGTAAAGCAGGACCGTCAGGAGAAGCCTCCGTTCCCATTTCCGAAATAACGCGGGCCAGATGTTGCAGTTTGTCTTGGTAGATGTAGGTGTCGTAGCGGCATTTGCCGGAAGGCGTAAATTCCGTATCCCAGGTGTCGGGAGAATCCAAAGTGTCGAAGAGGTTTTCCAGGTTGTAAAAACCAATGACGGCTGTTTCAAACTCCTGAGCTTTAACCCGAAAGGTTACCAGCAGGAGAAGGGCGAAAAAAAAACTTTTCATAAATGCTCATTCATTTTGTATGCCCAAACTGAAATGGTTTGGGATATTTAGCAACTTGCAAACGGGCGAAAGATAGGAAATTTGGGGGCTGACGCCTCCCCAACCACTTCGTTATGAATATATCCCTGAAGCTTTACAAGGGAAAGCCGTTTAGTTCCCGCCTTTGCTCAAAATGGTGATTTCCACCCGTTGATTCTTTTTGCGGCCCTCGGGCGTTTTGTTTGTCGCAATGGGCCTGCGCTTGCCATAGCCCTTGTACTTGACCCGAGAAGGCTCAATCCCCCTGCCTATCAGATAGTCGGCTACGGCCTTGGCTCGTTGCGTGGACAATTTGTCGCAATAATCATGGGGCGGAATGCCGTTCGTATGACCACCTACCTCAATGACAACCTTGGGGTTTTGCTTTAAAAACAGGTAGATGTCGTCCAAAATGGGCTTGGACTCCGGCGTGAAATTGGCCGAATCCGCTTTGAAATACAGTTTGTCAATCCGCAAGGTCGTGCCAACGGACAGCTCTTTTACTTCCAACTGGCTGAAATGACCCTTTACTTCGGAAGAAGAACTTTGGGTATCTTTCTCAACTTCTTCCTCACCTTTGCGTTGAACCGGCGGAGGGGGTGGTGGCACATCTGCAATTACGGGGATTTCCTCTTCACAAGGCACTTCAACAATGGCCGAAGCCGAATCGACCAAGATGTTTCCGTTGTAGGGGAAAAGCACCGGCGTGTTGTAAAAGGCCTCTAAAGTGATGTAGGAGAGTTGTTGTTGCGGGTGGAAGGTGAAGTCAAAGCGCAGCCAGCGCGTATTTTTGACCAAGTTGCTTTCAGCCAGCAATTCTGTTCGAGCACAAGGCCCTACGCCACCCCAAATGCGCAGTTTAATGGGCGTGGTATAATTGGCTGTGCGCTGCTCTCCCTGGTTTCGGGCTGAGGCACTGAGGCTTATGTATATTGGAGAACGGCACAGATAGATGCTGAATTCATAGCATTTGCCACCTTCTAAAGGCGTGCTCAAACGCTGAGACACGCGTTCCCAGGTTTCGTTGTCTCGTGTTACCATGCCCAGATAGGTCTTTCCCGCAAAGGCTTCTTGCGTGACGGAGAAGATGGGGTCCAATGCTCGGGGCTGTACATCTGGCGCAGTTTCCCCCTCAAAACCGCAGTCCAGCCATCCACGCAGCGGGAAGTATTCTTCTCCTCCTTGGAAAGGAGTGCTTTCAAAGGAAGGGTTGACCAATTCAATATTTTGAGCCAACAGGCTTACTGCAGACAAGAGGACAAAAAATGCCGGAAACGTTTTTTTCATTTGGAGTTTTTTTTATCCCGACTACTTTCACCAAAAGTTTGGATTTTCATCTTTTTGCTTTTGAGTTCCCGTCGAACTGTTTGGGGAAGGTAAAAGCCGGTTTGCTTTGGCCTGAAACCAAGGGTTCAAGAACAAGAGGCCCAAGCCCTTTCAACACGAATATAAACGCAGAAAAGCAAAAAAAAAACATGTGAATAGGCCCAAAAACTTTTTTGCTTCCATGCAGAGGGTAAAGCCCGATGCAGCGTTACAAAACCAGTCCAAACCTTTTCTCTTTTATCTTATGTCCCGGGCCTAAGTGGCTTATCGCTTCAAAAGGTTTGCAAGCATGCTCATTTGAAAGCGGATAAACCCGTAATGTCTTGGCCTGTAATCAAAAGGTGGATATCGTGTGTGCCCTCATAAGTAAGCACGGTTTCCAGGTTCATCATGTGGCGCATGATGGGGTATTCGTTGGTAATGCCCATCCCGCCGTGTATTTGACGTGCCTCTCTGGCGATCTGCAAAGCCATATAGACGTTGTTGCGCTTGGCCATGGATATCTGTGCTGCCGATGCCCGGCCTTCATTGGCCAAAACCCCCAGACGCCAAGCCAGCAGCTGGGCTTTCGTAATTTCGGTAATCATCTCGGCCAGCTTTTTCTGCGTAAGCTGAAACTGCCCGATGGGTTTGCCGAATTGAATGCGCTCTTTAGCATAGCGCAAAGCCGAATCGTAGCAATCCAGAGCAGCACCTATAGCACCCCAGGCAATGCCGTAGCGAGCCTTTGACAAGCAAGAAAGTGGAGCCTTTAAACCTTCCGCTTCGGGCAACAAGTTTTCCTTCGGTACGCGCACGTCCTCGAAAACCAACTCACCGGTGATGGAAGCCCGCAAAGACCATTTGCCGTGTATTTCCGGAGCCGAAAAGCCCTTCATGCCTTTTTCAACAATAACCCCTCGTATCTTCCCTTCATCGTCCCGTGCCCAAACCACGGCGATATCCGCTATAGGAGAATTGGTGATCCACATCTTCGCCCCGTTTAAAATATAGGCATCTGCATCTTTGCGTAGGGTGGAGGTCATGCCCGCAGGGTTTGAACCATGGTCCGGTTCGGTCAGGCCAAAACAACCGATGAATTCTCCCGAGCCCAATTTGGGCAGATATTTTCGCTTCTGTTCTTCCGAACCATAGCGAAAAATGGGATACATCACCAACGAACCTTGCACCGAAGCCATAGAGCGAATGCCCGAATCTCCCCGTTCCAATTCCTGCATGATGACGCCATAGGCTATTTCATCCATACCGCCGCCACCGTATTCCACAGGTAAACTCGGCCCAAAGGCTCCAATCTCTGCCAAGCCCTTAAAAAGGTGAACGGGGCATTCAGCCCGCTCGGCATAATCCTCAATGATGGGAGAGACCTCTTGTTTCACCCAGTCGCGCACAGCAGCCCGCGCCATGCGATGCTCCTCGCTCAGCAATTCCTCAACCAGGTAGTAATCGTGAAACTGAAAGCGATCTTGTTTCGCTGTGGAGCCTTTCTGTATGGATGTTGTATGAGCCATGAGATGTCTTTTTTCTGCCTTTCGGCAAATTCAATTGCGCCGCAAAAGTAATCAAAAAACAAGAGCGAGTTTTCGACCAGCTTTCATCCCTCCTCTGCTTGAGGGATCAAGTGGCTATTTGATTTCTGCTCCGGTATAAAAAACAATGCACTCCTTGCACAAGCAGTCGTTGCCAAACTCCGATTTGAGAAACTCCAGGGTGCCGTCAAAAGCAGGTACATCCATACACCAGCAGCTCTTGTCGCCATAACATAACATGGGCTTGCCGCAACGAGCACACTTCTTGCTGAACTGGCCATCTACCTCCACCACGGCAGCCCGGACCGGACCACCCAAAGGCGGATTGAGCTTGCGCACCCGAATGCTCATCTCCCGAATAAATCCGAATTGATTTTTCAGGCCCAAAGCAATGCGTTCAGCTACGGTTTCTATCAATTTGGCTCGTTGCTTCATCGCTGTTCGACAAATCAGATAAATGGTCTCGTAGTTTAGCGTGAATTCGAGCTTGTCCTGAACAGCTGCCTTGTCTATCCGTACATCCAAATAAACGTCCACTTCATATTCTCCTCCACACAGTTCCTCTTCTTTGTAGTGGCCGTGATGAGCGTAAAAACGCATGCCCTCCAGTGCAATTTTAGCCATAAACAGTCTTTTGCAGACAAAAGTAAGCAAATTGCAGACATCTGTATAGAAGGAAGAGAGGCACGGCTAATGACTTTATACTTCATGTCTTTTCCTCCAGGGGCCTGCTCTATGTCGCCTTTGAGCCGAGAGTTGAACGCTATCAATCCGAACTAGCCGACTAAAGAGCCCCCGGCTATGAAAGAAAAAATCCAAAGAAAAGGTTTAAAATCAAAAACTTATCGTATCTTTGCGTGCCTTTTGAAACATAGAAAGCCAAACGAGCATGAAGACAATAGCCGTACAAGCTGAATTGCGTCCGGGAACGGGCAAAAAAGCCGTTAAAGCCATCAGAAAGGAAGGCAAAATTCCGGGCGTTATTTATGGAGGCCAGCAAAATATTCACTTCGCTACGACTTTCAAGGAGCTGAAGGACTTGATCTATACCGGAGATTTCCTTTTAGCCTCTGTCAAAGTAGATGGCCAGGAATACCGTTGTATCGTCAAAGACGTGCAATTCCATCCGGTGCGCGAAGACATCGTTCACATCGACTTTTTGGAATTGGTCGATGGTAAGGCCGTTAAATTGGAGGTACCCGTACGCTTCAAAGGTGTAGCTGAAGGTGTGAAACTCGGAGGTAAACTGCAGCAAAACCTGCGGCGTGTAAAAATCAAGGTCAAGCCGGAAAATCTGGTAGATGCTCTCTGGGCCGATATCTCGCATCTTGGTTTGGGTCAATCGGTGCGGGTACGCGATTTGGAAGTGCCCGATGGGGTTGAAATGCTTAGCGCGGCCAGCATTCCCATTGCCACTATAGAAATCCCACGTGCCCTGCGCTCGGCTACATCGAAGAAAGAAGCCGAAGAGGCCCCTGCCGAAGCTGCCGCCACCGAAGAATAAGAATTTTTCAGGCAGTCAGGCCCCAAATTCTCAGGGCAAAAGACAGCTCAGCATGGCGGTTGGGCTGTCTTTTTTTTTTTGCCGACAAAATCACTATCTTTGTCGTGAGCACTTATCGGGCCTTCTCAAAACAAAGGAGGGGATAGGTCGTAGCCATCCCAACCTTGTGGGCTGAGCGCCTGAGACACAAAGGGAAACACCGTAAAATGCCAGGTACTATACCCAAACCGAAATGGTTTGGGAGATTTATAACTCACAAACCAGCGAAAGATAAGAAGTTTGGGAGGCGTCAGCCTCCCAAACCACTTCGCCATGAGTATATTTACCCGCCGGTCACGGTTTATACCCGAAGCGAGGTGGTTGGAGAGAATGGACACCCCGCCGGTATGGTTGCCGCCAAGGAGCAAAACATAGGTGCAGCCTGAGCTGTGGCGGGGCTTGCAAGGCAGGTGGAGGCCGCAATGGCAAGTGAACAACTCCCAAACCACTTCTGAGGGGTGTAAAACCACAGCATGGGCAAAGCGTTTTGCAGCAAAAACGCTTTCTCTCCGGGGAGCAGCTCTATGAAGTAAAATCCGTCTTCCACATGCTTCGCATCAGTCTCGTACAAGCCGATTTATCCTGGGAAAACCCCGAACAAAACAGAGCAGCATTTGCCGAAAGGCTCAAAGACCTGGTAGGGGAAACGGACTTGATTGTCTTGCCCGAAATGTTTACTACGGGCTTCAGTATGCGAGCCAAGCAGCTGGCAGAACCCTTGGAAGGGCCGACTCTTCGATGGATGCAAAAACAAGCAGAAAAACTACAAGCCGTTCTTACAGGTAGCTTGATTATTCGGGAGAAAGGGTATTGCTATAACCGACTCCTTTGGGTGCGGCCTGATGGCTCTTACAGCTGGTACGACAAAAAACACCTGTTTACCTTGGCAGGTGAAGATCAGCACTATAGCCCGGGCAAGAACCACCTCTTTGCCCGCATAGGAGAATGGACCGTCCTGCCGCTCATTTGCTATGACCTGAGGTTTCCCTCATGGAGCCGCAATACCAACAATTACGACCTTTTGCTGTACGTAGCCAATTTTCCCTCGGCTCGAAGCCATGCCTGGAACAGCCTGCTGCAGGCCCGTGCAATAGAAAACGTCTGTTATGTTGTAGGTGTCAATCGCATCGGAACAGACGGGAATGGCATACCCTATCAAGGCGACAGCTCTCTCTACAATTATGCGGGCAAACAAATCTATCGCTGCACCGATAGGGAAGATGTCTTTACCACCACCTTATCTCGAGATGAATTGCTGGGCTTTCGGGCAAAATTTCCCTTTCTTGAAGACGCAGATAAGAAATCGCTGCGTTAATATTCTCTCAAGCTGTTCTTCTACGCATAAATCGAACCCAAATTCGAACCCATGAACCGCATTAGCGTCTTCTTGCTCAGCCTTTTCCTACTTAGCTCTTGTGCCGCCTTGCAACCGGCAGACCGCCAGGCCACTGTCAAAGCACCGACCAAAGAAGAAAAAGAAATTGTGGCTTTCGCCAAACGTTACAAGGGAGCCGGATACAAATACGGCGCCAGTGGGCCTAAAAAATTTGACTGCTCGGGTTTTACTTCTTACGTCTATAGGCATTTCGATGTGGAACTGCCTCATCAATCCGGTATGCAGGAAAAAGCCGGCAGGAAAATCTCCCGACAAGAAGCCCGCGCAGGCGATCTGGTTTTCTTTCGGAAATCCAAAGGAGGTAAAGTCTTTCACGTCGCCCTCATCGTTTCAAACGACCGAAATGGCCTGGTTGTCATCCACGCTACTTCTTCGCGTGGCGTGGTTATAGACAACATCGATCAAAACAGCTACTGGAAAAACAAGTACATGACTTTCCGACGCGTCCGTTAAGCCGGGTTTTTCTGCCTAAGTGTTTGTATCTTTGTGGTTTTCCTAACCAATGTACAACACCATGCTCAACCTTATTCTTTTTGGTCCGCCAGGTTCGGGTAAAGGAACCCAGGCCCAAAAATTGGCAGAAAAATACGAATTGCTGCACATATCCACGGGCGATTTGTTTCGCCATGAACTGGGGAACAACACACCTCTGGGCCAAGAGGCCCGCAGATACATGGATCAGGGAAAACTCGTGCCCGATGAAATCACCATCGGCATGTTGCGCAATAAAATCGAGGCTCATCCCCAAGTCAAGGGGTACATCTTCGACGGTTTTCCTCGCACTATACCTCAGGCTGAAGCCTTGGACAAACTGCTTGCCGAACGAGGGCAAAGCATAACTGCTCTGATTGCCATAGATGTTCCCGATGAGGAAATTATTCAGCGCATTCTGCTGCGCGGTAAAGAGTCGGGGCGCAGCGATGACCAAGATGAAAAAATCATCCGACAACGCATAGCTACCTATCGGGAGCAGACCCTGCCCGTGTACAATTACTACGAGAATCAAAACAAAGCTTACACCATAAACGGGCTGGGCCTTGTTGAGGAAATTTCCCAAGGTCTCTTCCAAGTTATTGACGAACTATCCCCGTGTTGAAGGAGTTTGCATAAATGAGCATACAGCTCGCGCCTGTGTTTCTGTCAACAAGCTAGGGCCATAGAAATTTTTGGCCGCGGGATTGCCATAGGCCTGTTGGGTCAAGCGCTCCCGGTTTACTTGCAACATCAGACCCTCCTCTAATGGCTGAACAAAACTTCGTGGATTACGTCAAAATTTGTTGTCGCTCCGGCTCCGGTGGAGCGGGGTCTGCTCATTTTCACCGCGATCGACGCAACCCGAAAGGTGGTCCTGATGGAGGTGACGGGGGCAGGGGAGGGCATATCATCCTGCGTGGCAACCCCCAAATGTGGACTCTGCTCCACTTAAAGTACAGGAAACACGTCATTGCCGGCAACGGCGAGCCGGGGGGGGCGAACAATCGTTTTGGCAAAAACGGGCAAGATGTCGTTCTCGAAGTTCCTCTTGGCACCGTAGTCAAAGATGCAGAGACCGAAGAGGTTGAGTTTGAAATCACTGAAGCCGGTGAAGAGCGCATTTTGTTGCCTGGTGGTCGTGGAGGGTTGGGCAACACGCATTTTAAATCAGCTACCAATCAGGCTCCCCGTTACGCTCAGCCCGGAGAACCGGGCCTGGAGGTTTGGAAAATTCTCGAGCTTAAGGTATTGGCCGATGTAGGCCTGGTGGGTTTTCCCAATGCCGGCAAATCTACGCTCTTGGCGACTCTCACGGCGGCTAAACCTAAAGTGGCCAATTATCCCTTTACGACCTTGGTGCCCAACCTCGGTATCGTTTCCTACCGCGACCTGCGCTCCTTCGTCATGGCCGATATTCCGGGCATCATCGAAAATGCCCACAAGGGCAAGGGTTTGGGACTGAGATTTCTCCGACATATCGAGCGCAATGCGACTTTGCTTTTCTTGGTGCCTGCCGATGCCGACGACATCGCCAAAGAATACGACATCCTGCTCAACGAACTGGCGGCCTACAAAGAAGAACTGCTTCACAAACCCCGCATACTCGGTATCAGCAAAAGCGATCTCATCGACGATGAGCTTCGCCAACTCATCGTGCCTCATTTGCCGAAAGGCATACCCCACGTCTTTTTTTCCTCTGCAACGGGCCAGGGCCTCAATCAACTCAAAGACCTGCTCTGGGAAACCATGAATGCCAATCCTTCCCCAAGTTAAATCTGCTCGCATGATGCCGACGGAAGATGCCCGCATTGAAAAACTCCACCAATTGTTTCGCCTCTGGGCCGGCCTTTCGGCAAATGAAATAAAGGCTCTGCCGGCCTCCGGCTCACAGCGCAGATATTATCGCCTAATAGCCAACAATACTTCTGCTATAGGCGTCTGGAATCCCGATGTCGAAGAAAATCAACGCTTTATTGCGCTGGCCAAACATTTCCGAAGAAAACAATTACCCGTGCCGGAGATCTTCGTCGAGGCGCCTGAAAAACAATTCTTCCTTCAAACGGACCTGGGAGATCTACGCCTCTTTGACTTGCTACCACCAACCGGCGAAAAACGAAATCTCCCCGCAAAAACGGAAAAGCTCTACCGAAAAAGTATAGAGCTGCTGTTACGCCTTCAATTCGAGGGTGGCGAGAATTTAGACTATCAAAAAAATTGCAAACCGCCAGTCTTTGACCAACAGGCCATGTTGGCCGATCTACATTATTTCAAATACTACTTCCTCAAAATATTTGAGCTGCCCTTTGATGAGTCTGCTTTGGAAAAGGATTTTTTCAAGCTGGCAGATAAGCTCTCGCAAAAAATACCCGACAGCTTCCAGCATCGCGATTATCAATCGCGCAACCTCATGCTCAAAGACAAACAAATATACGTCATAGATTTTCAGGGTGGACGACGGGGTGAAATGACCTACGACCTGGCAGCACTCCTTTGGCAAGCACGAGCTCAAATCCCTCTCAAGCAGCGTGAGCAACTTTTCCTGCACTACGCAGAAGGTCTAAAAACCTACCTGAAAATCACCCTCGAAGAAATACGTGATCGCTATATCGGCATGGTGCTGTTAAGGAGCTTGCAAGTTCTGGGAGCCTATGGCCTCAGGGGAAAAATCGAAGGGAAGCCGCATTTTTACCAGAGCATTTTGCCGGCATTGGATAACCTTAAATTATTGTTGGATATTTGGCCTCATTGGCAAAAAACGCCCCAGCTTTACCACTGCTTACAGCAAGCACAAAGCGAGATACCTCACAAATTATACCCCGGCCAAATCGGCAGGGAATATTCGAGTATGGGCGAAAAAAAAAGAGCCGAAAATTCTCTGCTTGTTCATATCAGTAGTTTCTCTTACAAAAAAGGCCTGCCCGAAGACGCCAGCCAAAAACACGGTGGAGGTTTCGTCTTTGACTGCCGATTCCTGGATAATCCCGGCCGCCTGGAAAAATACAAAAAACTAAGCGGTTTAGACGCCGAAGTGCAAAACTTTTTGCTTCAACGAGAGGAAACCCATCGCTTTATTCAACGCGTATTCTCCCTCGTAGATGAAGCTGTGGAAAAATACATCAGCAGGAAATTCAACTCTCTACAAGTAGATTTTGGATGCACCGGAGGCCAGCATCGCTCAGTATTTATGGCCGAACAGCTCGCCCACTACCTCCAAAAACGAGGCGTAAAAACAAGCCTCATGCACAGAGAGCGCAGCAGCTGGCCCACTCCCTGATTCAATACCTCAAACCATGCGCTTTACCTCTACTCCATTTTCGAAATTATCGCTGCTCGATTTGTATGAAATCATGAGCCTGCGCCAAGAAGTCTTCGTCGTCGAACAAAACTGCCCGTATCTCGATGCCGATGGCAAAGATCTCTATGCCTGGCATCTTCAAGGACGAGACCATACTGGAAAACTCATCGCTTATGCCCGATTACTTCCTCCGGGTCAAACCTGCCCTCGTGGAGGTGGAGACCAAAACTACCCTTCCATTGGCCGCGTCCTGGTTTCAATCAACCATCGTGGCCAAGGCTTAGGTAAAAAACTCATGCAACAAGCTATGGGTGAAGCTCAAAACCTCTTTGGCCCACAGACCATTGAAATTTCAGCGCAAAAATATCTACAGCGCTTTTACACAAACTTGGGCTTTCAAGCCACCGGAAAAGAATATCTCGAGGATGGCATTCCCCATTTGCAAATGAGATGGCATCCCGATCAAAAGAGGGAATAAGTAGGTGGAATCGGTGGAACCGGTTCCACCGATTGACCGATTAACCCGATTAACCGTAATGAACGTGATCAGCGTGACGATCGTGATCGACGTGATCGGCGTAACGGGATCTATCTTCAAAAAACACTTTTTTGCTAAAGGGGAATGC
>JALSKB010000156.1 GCA_026989035.1 Saprospiraceae bacterium
TCCTCAATCCACAGCCCCTCAAACAGCTCCCTATTGCCACTGAACAGCTCTTTCATGGTGCTCACTAGCAGCGACTTGCCAAAGCGGCGCGGGCGGGAGAGGAAGTAATAACCGGCTCCTTTGCAAAGCTCATAGATGGCTTTAGTCTTATCGACATAGAGATACCCCCCTTCACGAAGTTTGCCAAAATCCTGTATGCCTATCGGCAGTTTCTTCATGTAAGCAAAGATAGAGGAAATCCGGCTAATCGGGCCAATTGAGTCAATAGGTTAATGGGTTAGCTATTTCCGATTTCACGTTCATCGCGATTTTGCCCAAGCTCAAAGACTCCATTCATCCAAAGCCTACGCGCATAGCAGGTATGTAAAAAGTTTGGAACTTGCTCACTTTTCCTCCTACCTTTGCTTCTAATTATACCCAAACCGAAATGGTTTGGGACATTTACGACTCGCAAACGAGCAAAAGATAGGGAGTTTGGGAGGCTGACGCCTCCCAAACCACTTCACCATGAGTATATCCAGAAGGAAAGTTCTATGAAGCACCTGTTTGCCATCTTTTCACTCCTTTTAGCACCCTTTTTGCTTCCAGCCCAGGGAAGTGGTATTCTTTTACAAAGCCGAGCTGAGTACATCACTCAACGATTAGCCATAAAAGGGAACAGTTCGATTCCTTTTCATAGTGGAATAAGGCCTTATTTGCGCGGAGATGCCATCAGCTATGCCCTTCATTTGGAATTAGACAGCAGTATCCGGTTTACCAGGCTGGATAGGGAAGATTTGCAATATCTCTATGACGACAATAATGAATGGTTGGGACGATATGGTAATGGTATCCCCGTTTTGGACGGACTTGCCAAAAAGCACAGAACGCAGGAAGCCAAAGAGCACTTTTTCTTGCAAGATTCTTTAAAGCAAGTAGAAACAACAAAAATTAAACAACTCGCCAGCCACAAAGAGCGTTTTTCCCACCGCCCTTTTTGTCTTTTCAAAAAAAGTGCAAAGCCCTTTTGTCTGTACCGCTCTCCGGCCAATTTATACGAAATCAATCAAAGAGCTTTTCACCTGCGTTTTAATCCCATTCTCAATTTTAGAATGGATTTTGACAGCCGAGGCCATCAGCGCTACCTCATCAACCAAAGAGGTATTGTGTTACGAGGTGATATTGACAATCGGCTTTTCTTTCACTCACGCATTCTGGAAAACCAAATGCGCTACCCCACTTACGTTCATCAGCGGGAAGCCCAACACCAATCTTTGCCCGGAGCGGGTTTCCACAAATACGAAGCTTACAGCCGGTTGTTTAAAACAGATAGTCTTTACGACTATCTGCTTTCCGACGCTTACATAGGGTTTTACCTATCTCCTCATATTGGCATGCAACTCGGGCACGGACGCAACTTTATTGGAGAGGGTTACCGTTCTTTATTGCTCTCAGACTTCGCCACCGACTACTTTTACTTGAAATTCAATTGGCGGGTTTGGAAGTTGCACTATCAGAACATCTTCGCAGAAATGAGTTTGGAAAGCGTGCGTGAATCTCCTGAACGGGTCATCCCCAAAAAATACATGGCTGCCCATTACCTTAGCTATCAGCCCATCCCCCAGCTCAGTCTGGGCTTCTTTGAAGCTGTCGTCTTTTCACGCCCTCATGGATTTGAGCTGCAATATCTCAATCCGGTTATTCTCTATCGCACTGTAGAACATCTGCTCGGCAGCCCGGATAACGTGCTCATTGGCCTCACAGCTCGTTACAATTTTTGGCATCACTTCCAATTTTACAGCCAACTCATGCTGGACGAGTTCGTCTTCGATGAATTGTTCATCAAAAAAAGAAAGTGGTGGGCTAATAAATACGGCATTCAACTGGGCCTCAAGTACATTGATGCCTTCGGTATAGATCACCTGGATTTACAACTAGAAACCAACTGGGTAAGACCTTATACTTACACCCACTTTGACAGTACAGCCACTTATTCTCACTACAGCCAGCCCCTGGCTCACCCTCTGGGAGCCAACTTTATCGAGTATTTGGGGATTTTGCGTTATCAACCCTCGGCTCACTGGTTTTTTAAAGCCCGCATTATACGTGCCCATTACGGCGAAGACACGGAAACCGAAAACTGGGGCAGCGACATTCTGACTTCTTATTACAACAATCGACAAGTAACCGAAGGTAGTGTCATCGGGCAGGGTATCAGAGGACAAACGCTGTTGGCCGGCCTGGAAATCGCCTACCAATTGAAACACAACCTCACCCTCGAAGCCAATTGGTTCTTTCGAAAAAAAACCAGCGCTTTGCCCGAACACAACGACTTAGTCAACTATCTAGGCTTAGGCATTCGCCTTAATGCAACGCGACACTACATGGACTATTAAACCCCTTGCTCTTAATCAAATAGACACCAAGGCCAACAGCTGTTTAAGCCCAGACCAAAAACAAATGATCAGAAAAAAACAGCATTAGCCATCAATACAAACCCCTGCTCCCAAAAAGCCCTAAACAAGGGGCTGTCAGGCAGATAAACAATCTCGCCCTTTCCCATGGGTTGTACGCCAAAGAAAAAGCTGTTGGGAAGTTCCTGCTCAATGCGCTGCCCTATAAATCCATACGTAGAAACATCTTCCCGCGTAAAACCTACATTCCACCCACTCTCCAAATATTCGTAAAGAACATTGGTGTACTTCAACAGGTGATAGTGCTTGCCCAGACCAAAACCCAAAGGATGCGTTTCATCTACATTTATCGTTAAAATGGCGCCGGGCATGGCAGAAGCTATTCCCGCACGTTCTCGCTCGGCAAAGCTTATCTCGGGAGAGCCGGGGCCTTTCGGCAAATTTTTGGCCTTGAGCTTAAAAAATTGCTTACCGGCGAAATTGCGCACACTTTGCCCTAAAAGAATGAGACGACCTCCTCGCATCAACCAGCTCTGCAACTTTTTCAAATCCCCCTCATTCCAAGCATATTTGCCGGAAGGCAACACCAAAACATCGCATTCTTCCAAAGGAAGTCGATTCAATTTGGTGGTCTCTACAGATACAACGGGGTAATGTAATACCTGTTCAAAGAAATAAAGCGTATGGCCAAAGGCATTTCCATCAACACCATATCCTCCGGGTATTACAACGCGAGGGGCTCTGATAAAACGCATAGACTCCGAGCCAAGGTCAGGACCGACATCGCTATAACCACCGGTAAAGGCATACATGTCGCGCTCGTTCTTCTTGACCAAAGTTTGCACCTTACGGTGAAAGCCCTCAAGCTTGCGGTTATCAGCCCTGGAAACCACCAGGCTTCCCCGTTCAAATTTCTGCCCATGGAGGGTAAAAGGCCTTTCGGCAAATCTCACTCCTATGCCCGCTTGCAGCAAATCGCTCAGAAAACGCGCATCAGCCGCACTGCGCCAAGGGAACACATAAGCATAGGGCTGCTCATCTCCGGGTTGTTGCCAAACGGGTGATTCCAGGACAAAAGGCTGGGATAGAGGCAATTCTCGCTCCACTGCCAAAGCGTCCAGACCTCGGGCAAAAGGTAAAGCCCAAGCCGTAATGTCATAAGTCAGAGAATCCGGTATGGTGGTGTGCGGCTCAAAAAGTACCTGTACCAATACCCCTTTGGGTTGATTCACCGGAATGAGCAAGTCTTCTGCCTGCATCTGCCGTATTTTATCTTCGCCACTGGCAAAATCAAAACCTCGCAAACTTTGGCTTTTGCCCAAAGCACCGTAGCGAATGCCATGCAAATCCAACAAACGGGTTAGCGACTGCAATTTGTCGCGTCCATTGCTATAGCTGACCACATAAGCCTTGTACTTGCCTGGCGGATGCTCTACCGCCTGGCGAAAATAACGGGCAAATTGTTCTTCCAAATCAGCTCCCTGCTCTGCAGCCGTTCTTATGGTTCGCAAGGCCGTAGTGGTGTGGTGTGCTATGCGATCGGCCAAAGTGAGTGTGTCTTCGTTTTCCATGAGAATCGCCCTGCCTGAAATGCCGTGCCCCGCCTGTTCGTAAGTCATACCAATGGCTCCGTTAAAAGTCGGATAAGTATCGCCATAAGACGGATAGAGCAAGTCGAATATTTCCCTGGTAAAGTACAACCAACCCTGCCTATCAAAAGCCCCTGCATTGTTTTGCCCTATACGCGTTTGAAAGTCGGCCTGCCAAGGTGTGATGTATTCGTGAAACGGCTGGGCTGCCGGAGCAAAATAATAGGGATTGTCGGGATACTGCTCGTGAAAATCCACGTGAACGTGAGGCATCCAACGACCATAGACCATCAAACGTTGTTTAGTCTCAAACTGCGTAGCCCAAGCCCAATCGCGGTTGAGGTCAAAGTAATAGTGATTGACTCTACCTCCCGGCCAGGGCTCTTGATGCTCGCGGGAAGAACGCTGCGGGATAGAGAAAATACCCGAAACAGAGCGATACCAATTCACATAACGCGAAAAGCCATCCGGATTGATAGAAGGGTCGATAATGACTATGCTTTTCTGCAAAAATTCGTCGTAATCTCCTTTCGCCAATCGCCACAAAACCCGCATGGAACTTTCCGTGGCACCCGCCTCATTGCCATGCACGCCAAAACTCAGCCAACTGATGGCCGGGCTGAAATCATCGGTCGGTTCTCCTATCGCCAAGCCTGCCCGTCTCAAATGGTTGAGGCGAATTTCTTCCAACTTTTCTAAATTTTGAGGGGTACTGATGATGGCAATGAGCAAAGGTCTCCCTTCCAGCGTAAAACCATAGCTTTGCAACATCACGCGAGGGCTTTGCCCGGCCACGTATTCAAAGTAGTCCACTACCCGATGGTGAGGCGTAAATTGTGCGGATAATCACCCAAAAATTCTTCCGGAGAGCTTATCTGTGCTCGCAGCGAAAAAGCCAAAAAAGCCAACAACAAAGCGGATAAACTTTTCATGTGCAGTTTCCTTTGATGACCTCCAAAGGTAGCAATTCTACCCAAACCCCGCATCGATACAATAGCCGAAATCTGTAAACCGGCAGGTAGCGAAAAGTTCAGTCCGCTCATGTCTAGCATTTCTCAACACTCCAAATGTTGTGGCAAAGAAGAAACGCTATACGCTCCTTAGCAAAAAGTCCGATACAAGGCTTCCAATTTGCGGCCGATAAGTCTTGCCTCAAACGATTCTCTAACAAATTGTCGAGCCGCCTTTTGAAAAGCCCTGTACTCTTCAAGAGGCATTTGATAAAAATACAACAAAGCCCGGGCTAGGCCATCTACATCTCCTTCTTCACACAGCAAACCCGTTTTTTCATGAAGAACGCGAGAGGGAATATCACAATGCCTTGTACTCACTACCGGCAAACCCAAAGCCTGTGCATCGAGCAAGACTACAGGCGCTCCTCCTTCACAATCTCCGTCAGCGGCATAGCGGCTAGGATGTAAAAAGAGATGGTGTTGAGCAAGAAACGAATAAAATTTGCCGAAAGGCACAAAATCTACAAATTGAACCTTCCCTTCCAATTGATGGTTTTTGACGTAGGTTTGCAAACGGGAAAACACTTCGGGCTGCGCCTTCTCACCTACAAAAGTTAACTGCATATTCGGGGCTTGATGCAGGGCCTGGTGAAAAGCTTGCAAAGTATCCATCTGCCCTTTTTTCTCCGTAAAGGTAGCTGCTTGAATCAGCTGTAAAACGCCTGCTTCTTTTTCCGGAGAGCTCAAAGATTCGGGTGGAAGCTCCACACCAAGAGGCAAGATTCGGATTTTTTCTTCGGGACACCCCATGCTGCGCAACAAAAAAGCTCCGTGTTCCCCTTCGACAAAAAAAGCTCTTGCCTGCCGGAACAAAACGGCATAGCGCTGTCGCCATACAGGGTTGCGCTGAGGCAAACGCTCGTAATCATAGCCGTAAAAAGAGACCAACAAAGGGCGTTTCAGGGCTTTCGCCAAATCGAGAAAATACCAGCCTGTTTGGGCAAAATGAGCGTGAAGCAGCTGTGGCGGATTGGACCGAAGTTTGCGATACAAAAAGTGCTGATACAAACGGCTATACTTCCAAGCCAAAGAGCTCAAAGCCTGATGAAAGCGGGTAATTTCCCACTCCGTGCTAAAACGACGAGGCCAAAAAGGCGGTAGAAAGGTAAAATCGGAATCCAAAAAACGGTTTTCCACCAACAATGGTGCTGCAACCAGGGGTTTTGGCGGGCCGTATTTCAACAAGCGCCATGCCCAATTCATGGTATGGTTCAGGTAGCGGTCAAAGAGGTGAAGTACCCTCATTTTTGCACGCGATAACGCCTGATAACCCGGCCATCGGCCCGCACAACCAGCAAATAGCGCCCCGGAGGCAAAACCGTCAAATCCATGGCTTTCAGGTATTTGCCGGGCGGTTGATCGGTTAGACTCATAGACGTTATTTCTTTCAAGCGTAAATCCAATAAAATAGCCTGAACATCAGCAGTATGCTTTAACTCATAAGCAAATTTTACCCTGCCGGTATGCGTATCGGGTACCAGCTTGGGAAAGCGTTCCCAGCTCGAAGCACTCAATTCCGCTTCTTGCTTAGGGTTAAAAATACTTGTTGTGCCATTAGCCCGATGATAGCGCAACCTGTAGCGCAGCTTTTTGCCCGGCACACTCGACAAATCGGAATCGGCATACTCGTATTCATTGCGCCGCAACCCTCTGCCTTTAAGCTCGCCTATGGTTTTGAAGGTCTGCCCCCCATCTTCAGAGCGCTGCAGCTCGTATTCCAAACCTGCAGGTTCGTTGTAAACCACCCAAAAAAGTTTAAGTCCCGTGCCAAAACGACGCACTTCAAAGCTCCAGATTTCCATACCGGCAGAGGCCTCTGAAGAGGCCTTTCCGGTTTGACCTTCCCTACTGACCAACTCCTCTTCTGTGGAAGGATAGGGCTGAAAGGGGTCTTCTATCTGCCTGTTGATGACGACCACATCTCCCGTAGGCGGATTCCAAAGAGTCAAACCTCTGGGAATTTGAAAAGGGTTATCACGAGGAACAGAGGCTACCCCTGAGGCTCCATTTACGCGCACCGTGCGTATTTCTATCTCGTCCGGCCCAATCCACAGCCATTTAAACTGGTTGAAGCTACCTGCTGCCCGCGTCCAGGGTTTGAGGTCATCAGCAGGGCGCAAAGGCGCTCCCCAACAACCTTCTCCGACATAAACCGTTCCATTCAAATCATCTCGAACAAATCCCTGATGACTATCAGGCCCCAAAGCCGGTCTAATCGGCCAAGTGGTTTTCACGTCGTGAGCATCCGATTCAACGACCAACTGCACACCGTACTGATAAAAAAGGGAAGACCAGTGAACAAACTGCTCATTTCGCTCTTTTTTTCGGGCAGTGTGAGGACGCGTGGCAAAGTGATACTGCGCAATTTTCCAGATCACATCCCGATGCAATTTCAAATCGTTTTCCAACCATTGTTTCTGCTTTCCTCCCACGGCAATGAGAGAATTTAAGGTGTAAATCCGCAAGAGATTGCCGCCGATAGACAGGGCGTAATACGCCTCTTCGGAGGGAATATCAAAAAGGTCAACCAAGCTTTTGTTGGAAGCTTCGTGATTTCCACGTGTAACGAGCACAGGTGTCATACGACCATCTTCTGCTATGGTAAGCTGCCAATCGTCAAACCAATTTTTCCATTCCGAAGCCACATCTGAAGCGGTCATGTCGCCACCAAACATGACGCAAAGAGGGCGCAGTTTGGCAACCAGCAGATTGGCATCACGCCTGGCTTCTCGATTGTTGCGCGAATCACCTCCTGCTACAATAGCCACGCGCACAGGACTGTCAGGTGCCGTAGTAAAGAAAAAGCGCCTGCTCATTCCCTCGCTATCCACAATGAGAAAGTAATAAGTCGTATGAGGTTTTAAGCCGTTGAGCCGAACAAAGTGGTTGTTCATTCCCTTGGCTTGCACCACCCTGCTCGGCAGGGTTACCGTAGCGTAAGCTTCGTAATTCTGCCCGTGATCTTCGGTATCGTAATAAAGGCGAGGCGAATGGCCGGAGACCTGGTTCCAGGCAATAACCATGCTGGTGGCAGGATCCTCTCGCCACATAATGCGGTATTTGTCTGTAAGAGCTGAAATGCTTGCCGGAAGCCCTAAAAAAACCACCAACAAACCAACAGGAAACCAAGCCTTGTGCATCTTCATATCAATCAATTGATTCTCCGGACCGGCATTCGGGAAAGAGCTTTCCGCAAAAGTAAATCATTAAAAAGAGATTGACAACCGTCGGTATAGTTCAACGGATGAGCCTTTCAAATAATTGTGAAAAACACAATCAAAGAGCTTTCCGACCCAAATGCTTTTCTTTGCAGAAAAAATTGAAGCCACATCACTTGCTCGTCCTTTTGGTACTTTTCTCCTGCCGCAGCCATTCCACTCCCTCTCTGCGTATAGCTGCTGCTGCCAACATGCAATACGCCATAAAGGCCTTGAGCCTGGCTTTTGAAAAAAAAACCGGAATACCCTGCTCATACGCCCTGGCTTCCTCGGGTAAACTCACAGCTCAAATTACCGAGGGCGCTCCCTTTGACCTTTTCCTCTCCGCTGATTTGAAGTATCCACAAGCACTCTATAAAGCCGGACTCACCAACGGGCCTCCCAAAATCTATGCATATGGAGAACTCATCTTGTGGACGAAACAGCCCCATATCCGGCCCAAACTCGATGAACTCTTCCGCGAAAAGGTCCGACACATCGCTTTGGCCAATCCCAAAACAGCGCCTTACGGCAAAGCAGCACGAGAAGTGTTAGAAAAGATAGACACGGCAAACAGACTTGCACCTAAGCTCATCTATGGAGAAAGCATCTCCCAAGTCAATCACTTCATCCTTTCGGGAAACGCCCAACTGGGCTTTACTGCAAAATCGATTATTTACGCTCCGGAAATTAAACAACAAACCAAGTGGACGGCCCTAGACGATTCTCTGTACACCCCCATTGCCCAAGGAGTTGTCGTACTAAAGGGCTCCTCCAAACCCTCAAAGGAAGCGCTGCTCTTTCGCGACTTCTTGTTCTCCACCGAAGCTCAAAAAATTTTGCATAATTTCGGCTATCGTCCTCAATAAAATGAACCAAGACCGAACAACACAGATTTGATACACATGCCTATAGACCTCGAACCTCTGCTTCTCACTTTCCGCCTGGCTGCTACAACCACACTGCTTCTCTTTGTGCTGGCCTTACCGCTGGCCTACTGGCTGGCTTATACTAACGCCAAGTGGAAACCCATAGTAGAAGCTTTGGTGAGTATGCCACTGGTATTACCCCCCACCGTACTGGGATTCTACCTGCTAATTGCCTTCAGCCCCAACAACGCCTTTGGTCATTGGCTTGAAAATTGGCTGGGCCTACGCCTGGTTTTCTCCTTTGAAGGCTTGGTACTTGCATCTGTTCTCTACAGCTTGCCTTTCATGGTGCAACCCATACAGGCCGGCTTCAGCAACCTCTCTCCTTCCCTCAAAGAAGCCGCCTATCTCTTGGGCAAATCCCACCTCACCACCCTCTGGCGAGTGCTCCTGCCCAACATCAAACCCGCTTTACTCACCGGATTGGTGCTATCTTTCGCCCATACCATCGGTGAATTTGGCCTGGTACTGATGATTGGCGGAAACATCCCAGGAAAAACCAAAGTGGCCTCCATTGCCGTCTATGACGAAGTCGAATCGCTCAATTATCCGGCAGCCAACACCTACTCCTTGATTTTGTTTTGCCTTTCATTTGCCATCTTGCTGCTGGTATATTCCATCAACAACAGACAAAAAAAGTAGCTTTCCCGCAACATCAGAGAAGTGCCAAAAGAGAGTTTGGGCCACCGAAGCTTCCCAAACTATTTCGCAACAAGCATGTACCTAAGCCGAAATGGTTTGGGATATGTACAACTCACCAATGAGCGAAAGCTAGGGAGTTCGGGAAATCAACTTTTTCGCAGTTGTGTAGGGGTATAACCAGTATGCTTTTTGACAAAATAGCTGAAGTAATTAGGAGAAGAAAAGCCCAGTTCGTAACCCACCTCTTTAATAGTTTTATTTGTAAATTTCAAGTTGTGACGAGAACGCAGAACCAGTTGCTCCTTGATAAGGTGTTTGGCTTTTACCCCCAAAACATCTTTCACACACTCATTTAAATACTTGTCTGACACATTAAGCATGTTAGCATAATATGCCACTTCATGACATTGAGTTATGTACTGGTCTATGCTTTTTTTAAACCTATACACCAAATTTGATTTTGCGTTATTATTGTCTGTAATAACAGACCTGATATTACACTGGCCGTCACAGTAAACAAAAAAGGTTTTCAGTAGAGCAAGTATGGCGTCTTCCCAATGCTTCAGTTTGGTGCTAAGCAGTTCATCAAGCATTTCAAGAATAGATTGAATGCGAACCTCTATACCCGGAGAAAGATTTATTTTGGGTATTTCATTAGCACTAAAAAGGCGAACTTCGGTAATGTGAAGGTTTTTGAAGCTGGGATGATTCAAGACATGTCTAGGGATTAACAACACGTAACCCGACGATGTAGAAGTATCTTTTTTTAAGACCTTCCAATGAAAAGCCGGATTTAAGAAAAAGACGGCATTGGATACATTTTTGTATAAGGTTTTATTGATCTCTATTCCCTCCACTTTATTTTGAATCCACAAAACGGCATAACAATTATCGCTTTGCTGAGACGTCGTTTTTCTGGAAATGGATGATATTTTTATTTCTGGTTTCATCTTGATATATGATGTCGTTTTTAGCCTGTGCCCGCCAACTTAGAAACAAATGCACTTTATATGAGTTTATACTCGCCACATGCAAATTTGTACCAAGGGTTCTTTCCTCCCAATTTTTCACCATTTTTCTCGGCGATTATACCCAAACCGAAATGATTTGGGACATGTACAACTCACTAATGAACGAAAGCTAGGGAGTTTGGGAGGCTGACACCTCCCAAACCACTTCGTCACAGGTATAACTAAACCCATGCACCTTCCGACAAATCAACAAACCACAGGCCACATGCTTAAAAATGCCAAATCAAAGAAGGCCTGAAACGCAAAGCCGGAGGTGTCGAGCGAAACAGATAAACCGACAAAGGCAAACGAAGCACAGACCGGGAACCTATGGATAAATCCGAAACACAACGCAACAACAAACCTCCTCTTACGTAAACCCCTGAGCCTATGCCAAAAGATTCGTAAACCGGTACACCATACAACAAATCTCCATAAAGGCCTCCGCTAAGCTCAACAGCTAAGCGAAAAAACTTGGAGGCATTCACACGCCGATAGTCTGGCCATACAAGTACTCTGCCTTTCGGCAAATGGAAGACATGCCCCACTGTCAAGTTCGATTGCAACCCATAAAAATCAGCATGCACAACACGGCTCCCTCCAAGCGAACTACCATACAACGCCCTTCCTCTAGCACCAGTAAGCTCTAACCCTAAACGCCCTCTCCTTGTTGAACCCAACGAATGGGTAAAAACACCGGTAACAAAAGAACTGCTTTGTACTGTTTGAACTGCCAAACTATCCGAATACGGATACTCGCGATTCCCTTGCTCGTACCTGCCAATCCAAGGAAAAACCATCAGGCCTTCTCCCGCCCCCACAGACAAACCAAACGGACTCGCCAATTCTACGCTAAGCGTTTCTGACGGACATTCCAAGCCATCCAATACCTGAATATGGTAAGTCCCTACAGACAAATCATACAAAAAGAAATCCGGACTATTGCTACTACTCACCCACACTTCATTAACCAAAATTTGATAAGGCGGGGGATGAGCCAAGACATCCTCCACTTTGAGATGTATGCTACCATCACTTGCCGTAGGAGATGAAGGAGGCAACAGCTGCAAAATTTGCAAGGTATAAGGTGGAACCTGTCCTACTTCCACTTTTAGCGAATCCACACAGGAAAGACCGGCAGCCTGATCCGCAACCTCTATCGTATAGTTACCCGATAACACAGAGACGAAAGAAGCCAAATCGAACAAGCTATTTGCAGAAACATCGGAAAAAGTGTTTGTCCCTAAAGGCCCCGTTACGACAACTTGAAAGGGCCCCTCTCCTCCGGAAACCACAAAACTGATGTCTCCTCCTTGAGGGCAATCTGCCGGCTGCACCGACAAATCCTCAATGTATTGAGGAGGCCTTTCCTCAAGCTCGACATCAAAAGCCTTCGAACAAGCCAAATTCACATCCGTAACCGTAAGAACATAATGAGCTGCGGGCACTCTGGTTAATACCTGACCGGTATCTCCGTTAGACCAAGCATACACATAACTGCCGGGAGGAGAAATTTCCACTGTAATTTGTCCGTCGGATAAACCACAACGCGCCTTCAAAATCTCAAAAGCAGGTTTGAAAGAACAGTTTGGTGACGGCTCATCAGCTGGTGCTTTACTCCGCTCCTTCAGCCACCAGGCAAGACCGCCGCCAAGCACGGCAGCAGCGGGATAAATCCAAATGGAAGTCTTTCCTTGTGAAGCTGCTACTGCGGCCGGCTTGCTTTCCGGGCCGGTAAAATCCATCTGCTCCCAAGGAATGGGCAGGGTATCCCGCTGCAAGCCCATACAAGGCTCTGGGGATGCCGTAAACCCGGGCAACGGCAACGAGAGCAGTAAAAAATACAGGTTTATCAAACGAAAGAAGAAATTTTTCATGGCTGCTGCATTTACTCCCAACATTGAAGAATCGAGCACCCCGGGCAAACTGCGATCCAAGCGATTATTGTTCTTCTTCGGGATCAAAACCAAAAGGAGGCACGGTTACACTACATCCGCTTATAGAACGCCCGTCTCTGTAAGCACAGCACGTACAGTTGAACCCTGCATCCATCGCCTCTAGCCACAGCTTTCGCCAAAAACGCGAAGAGAGGTATTCCGACGCTTTACGCACAGCTTCTTCCATGGCAGGCAATAGCTGACGTAGCGAATTCCGTACCCTGCACAGCCTTACCATGGCCTCGGCTACTTCAGCTATCAAAGTGTTTCTG
>JALSKB010000157.1 GCA_026989035.1 Saprospiraceae bacterium
TCGCGGCTGGTAGGCTTGCCTTTGGGCATTTTTGCCAAATTGGTTATGCAGGGTAAGATCCATGCTGCGGGAGTCAATATCCCGGTTATTCCGGAAATTTACAATCCCTTACTGGAGGAATTGAAGGAGTACGGCGTTCATTTTGAAGAACACGATTCGGTGGTTGTAGATTGAGGGTTGAGCAATTAAACTATTTGGGTAGCTTAGAAAACCTTGAATAAAAAACACGTCATTTTTTTTTGCAGTTGGTATCCCTCCAGGGTTTTTCCAACCAACGGGGATTTTATTCAGCGTCATGCTGAGGCGGTGTCTCTTTTTTATCGCGTTACGGTTGTGCACGTAGTAACCGACCCTTCTCCGGCGGCTGCCGATTTGCTGGTAGAAGATGAGTATGAACGGGGGATACGGGTGTTGCGAGCTTATGTAGGGCCGGTGGGTGGCTTGCGCAAATTGCTTCGCTTTTTTTCGGCTTATCGCAGCTTAGCTAAGCGAGCAGGTGTTTGCGATTTGGTGCATGTGCATCACGTTTATCCGGCTCTTTTGTTTGCCGTCGGGTATGCCATGTTGAAGCGTTTGCCTTGTGTGGTCTCTGAGCACTGGACGGGTTTTCTTCGGGGGGCTTTCGCCAAATGGCATCCGTTGATGCGGGTTTTGATGCGTTTTGCTTCTCGAGGTGTGGATTGCTTTTGTCCGGTAAGCGAGCATTTGGGGCGTCAGATGCAGGCTGTGGGTTTTCGAGGCAGGTACGAACCGGTGCCCAATGTGGTGGATACGGACTTGTTTCGTCCGATGTCCGGGGAGCGGAAGAGTAGAGCTTTTCGCTTTTTGCACGTTTCGAGCATGAAAGAGGAGCATAAGAACGTGAGTGGCTTGTTACGGGTGATGGCCCGTTTGCAAAAGCTGGAAAAAAACTGGGAATTGTTTCTCATTGGCGATCGACCGCAACGCTATCGGGACTATGCTCGGGAAATGGGTTTGGAAGATGGGCGCATTCACTATTTAGACAACATGCCGCAATCGACTTTGGTGCGTTATTTTCAGCAGTCGGATTTGCTAGTGCTGTTCAGTCGCTTTGAGAACCTGCCTTGCGTTATTTTGGAGGCTTTTTCCTGTGGTTTGCCTGTGGTGAGTACAGATGTGGGAGGTATAGCTGAGTATTTCCCCGAGAATTTTGGGCGTTTGATTCCCGTAGAAGACGAATCGGCTTTGTTGGAGGAAATTTTAGCTTACCTTCGGCTCGAACGTCCTCGGGCTGATGCTGCGGTGATGCATGCTTATGCTGAAAAGCACTTTGCCCCTTTGCAGATAGGGAAGAGGTTTGCAGAAATTTACAAGCGTTTGCTGCATGCTTAGGAAGGGGAGAGAGGAAGTGCTGTAACTGTTAGGGTTCACTATCATCTCATCTCAAAGCTTCAATTTGGAGTTTGGGTATAAGTACACAGAAAAGGAGTAGTATTTGTCTTGAAAACTTTATCTCTCATTCGCGAATTGGTTGCCGGTTTTCGCCATTTTAAACAGGAGGCCGGACTTTACTTTTTTGCTTCTTCTGTGTTGACCAAGTTGCTTTCCTTTTTTACCTCTTGGCTGGCTTTGCGTTTGTTGGACAATGCCGAGTTGGGGCGGGCTATTTTTGCCTATCAGATTATCGTTTTTGTTTTGCCGTTTATGGGGCTGGGTGTAGGAAGTGGCTTGTTGAGATATGGTGCTTTGAAAGAAAGGCGTATGGAGCAAGAGGCCTTGTTTGGAGAAGTTCTCCGAAAGGGTTTTTGGATCAATTGTGCTCTTGTACTTACCCTGTGGATGTTTTCCGGGCCTTTGATAGAGCGCCTGCCTGGCTCACGGCAGTATTTGCATATTTTTTCTTTTATGTTGTTGAGCAG
>JALSKB010000158.1 GCA_026989035.1 Saprospiraceae bacterium
CAAGGCCAAGTATAGCCAAATTTTCAACTATCCGACTTTGAATTGGGCTGACATCGGAGCCATAGGCTGGTTGGTTGACGGAGCTGCCATTATGAATCAAGTCATGCTGACGCGCACTTCTTACGGGCCTTATGCCCGGGCCATGGTGCGGATTTGCAAAGAGGAGAGCTTTCATCAACGCCAGGGCTACGAGCTGTTGTTGGCTATGTGCCGGGGATCTGAAGAGCAAAAAGCCATGGCTCAGGACGCCATGAATCGCTGGTGGTGGCCGGCCTTGATGATGTTTGGCCCCAGTGACAAGGATTCCGTGCACACTCAGCAGTCTATGGCCTGGAAGATCAAGCGCAAAACCAATGACGAATTGCGACAGCAATTTGTGGATGTAACGGTGCCCCAGGCAGAATACTTGGGCTTGAAGGTTCCTGATCCCGATCTGAGGTGGAATGAGGAGCACGGGCATTACGACTTTGGCGAGATTGACTGGGATGAGTTCTGGCGCGTCGTCCGGGGAAATGGCCCCTGCAATAGGGAGCGCATGAAAGCCCGGCGCAAGGCCCACGAAGAGGGTGCCTGGGTGAGAGAAGCTGCTATGGCTTATGCGCGGAAAAAGGCCTCAGCCGAAATGGTTCCTTCGGCTTGATGCTTTTCAAAAACTAAGATGGAAACTTTAAAAGCTTAGACTCATGAAAGATTGGCCACTTTGGGAAGTGTTTATCAGAAGCAAAAACGGCCTGAGCCACAAGCACGTCGGTAGCTTGCACGCCACCGATGCGGCGATGGCTTTGGAAAATGCCCGCGATGTCTATACCCGTCGCAATGAAGGTGCCAGCATTTGGGTCGTGGAGTCGAAGTACATCACGGCTTCCGATCCGGAGCAGGCCGATGCCTTTTTCGGACCGGCTGAAGACAAAATTTACCGGCACCCTACTTTTTACGACATTCCCAAGGACGTAAAGAACATCTAAAATGGACAAAAACCAAGCTCTTTTCGAATACGCCCTTCGTCTGGGAGATTCGGCTCTTATCCACGGACAACGCCTGGCGGAGTGGTGTGGGCACGGGCCTGAATTGGAGCAGGACATTGCCCTGACCAACATTTCCTTAGACCAGATCGGCCAGGCCCGCAATTGGTTGGCTTTGGCGGGAAAGCTCGAAGGCAAGGGCCGAGATGAAGATCAACTGGCTTTTCTGCGCGATGTCGAAGCTTTTCGCAATGTGCAATTGGTGGAGTACCCCAACGAAGATTGGGCCTATACGCTGGTGAAGTCTTATTTGTTTGATAGTTTTAATGAGTTGCTGTATCGCCGTTTGGCGGAAAGTAGCTATGAAGCCTTTGCTGCCATCGCTGCCAAGTCTCTGAAAGAGATCGTCTATCACAAGCGCTTCAGCTCCGAATGGGTCTTGCGCCTGGGAGATGGTACAGAGCTCAGCCATCGCAGAGCGCAAACGGCACTTGATGACCTTTGGCCCTATACCGGTGAGCTGTGTGAAATGACGGAAGTGGATGAAGTTTTACTCGCAGAAGGTATCGTGCCCGATCTCAAGGAGTTGGAAGCAAACTGGAGAGCCGAGATGCGGGATTTGCTGAATGAGGCTACCTTGCAAATTCCCGAAAACGATCACGTGCATACCGGCAGCCGTCAAGGCATTCACACGGAATACCTGGGACACATCCTGACTGAAATGCAGTTTTTGCAAAGGGCTTATCCGGGCCTGGAGTGGTAAAACGGCTTGCTTTGGCAAGCGCCTGTCTTTATTGCTTATTCAAGGCTTCATGGGCTAGCTCTCGCATCTCCGTTTGCATGGCAGCACCTTCCTTGCGCACCAAAACGCGTCCTTTTTCATCTAAAAAAAGGAGAGTTGGCAACACTTTCACTTCAAAAATCGTGGCCAGGTTGGTGCCGTTTCCCTTTTCGACGTCCACCCGATAGCTGATGAAGTGTTCGTTAAAATAAGCTGCCAGTTCCTCGTCGGTGAAGACTTGCTCTTCCATTAGCCGACAAGGAGCGCACCAGCTGGCGTACATGTCGATAAAAACCAATTTGCCCTCCAAAGCTGCCTGATCCAGTACCGGGCTGAGCAGTTGCGATTCCATAAAATCAAAAGCATAAGGAGAACTTTCGATTTCGCTCTCTTTTTTTTGTGCGCTTCTTTTTCCCGTGTGGCAGGCGAGAACCACAAAGAGTAGCACGAACAGCGTTGTTGAGGTGGCAGCTTTCATCTTTTGAGAACTTCTTACTGTTGTATCCCCATTGGATTTGAGGGTATTAAACTGCTGGCAAAGATAGGCATTTAACTGAGCATTTCTTCGTAAATTCTCGTCGTTTTTTGTGCCATGGCGGTTTTGGTGAAGTGCAAAACCCGTTGCTTTCCGTTTTTGATCAACTTTTTTGTGAGCTCCTTGTCTTGGATGAGCCGTTCTACTTGTAGGGCGAGCTCTGTTGCGTTTCCGATGGTTGCCAACAGTCCGTTTTTCTCGTGTTGAATGATTTCCGGTATTCCTCCGGCAGCAGTGCTGACAATGGGGATGCCACAGTACATGGCGTCCAACAAGGAGCTACCCAGGCCTTCGGTTTTGCTGGTGAAGAGAAAGATGTCGAGCTCCGGCAGCAACAAGTTGATATCTTGTCTAAAACCCATGAGGTGAAAGCGTTTGCGATAAGGCGAACCAGCGATGAGTTGTTCTATTTCTTCCTTACAGCCTCCGTCATGGCCAAAGAGAAGAAAGTGGGCCGGTATTCCTTTTTGGAGCAGAAACTCCGCTGCCTTGATAAAAGTGGGGTAGTCTTTGTGGGGGGCTAAAGCAGCTACTTTACCAAAGAGGAATGAGCTTTTGTCTATGTGTAGCTCTTTGCGCAACAGGCCTCCTTTTTTTTCCCTTTCCGAAAGAGGGTAGGGCTGCCTTTCGGCAAATCGTTGAAAATCTATTCCGTCATGAACGACGCACAATTTTTCCTTTTTTTTAATTTTAGGCTCAATGATTTTTTGGATGGCTTTAGAGACGCAGATGATTTTTTTTACCGAAGGGTGGTTGTATTTTTTTAGAGAGAGGGGGTTTTTCCCGATGGGGAAATCAACTCTTCGGCTTACGACAAGAGGCGTGTTGATGAGTTTTAGCTGTTGTGCCAGCCAGGCTATGGTGTGGCTGTGGCTGTCGTGTGTATGTAGCAATTGGGGTTTGGCCTTTCGGCAAACTTTGGTCAGTTGGACAACAGCGGCGAATCTTCCGCCGGAAAAAGTTTCATGGGGTATTCGATTTGTTTTGCAATAAGCGTGTAAGGCAGAGTTTTTTTTGCAAAAAACCGTGGAGTTTATACCTGAGTTCATCAACTCTTCCTGTAGGTAGCTGAGCTGTTGTTCTCCTCCTCGCCAGGATTCTGCGGAAGACACTTGCAGGATTTTCATGAACTTGTTTTTTTTCTGTCTTCTTGCAGCTGCCGAAGCCATTGTTCTTTGCGTTTGACCAGGAAGGCATCTCGTCGGCTGAGTTTTAAACCCAGTTTGCCGTCGAGAAATCCTCTTTTCAATACAAAAGTGCGTAGGAAACGGGCCGCTGGACCACAGTACAACTTGAAAAGGCTTGTTTTGCGGCCCTCCTCCAGCATTTGTAAAGCGCTGAGGTGTGCGTACTTCTCTATGCGTTGAAGATGTTCTTCTTCGGTTCGGTAGGAGTAGTGAAAGAGTTTGCCCTTGAGGCGTTCTGTTTTTGTGCCTTTCGGCAAATGCAGGCGCTCGTGTACAAAGGCACCTTCCCAGTGGCTGTGTGCTCTGTTGAAAAGTCGTAATTTCCAATCGGGATACCAGCCGCTGTGTTTAACCCACTGCCCGCAGTAGTTTGTGATGCGGTCTAAGGCGTAAACCGTATGCTCACGAGGTTTTAGCGATTGAAGATTCTTTTCCAGCTCTTCAGATAACACTTCATCGGCATCAATGGATAAAATCCAGTCGTGCTTGGCCTGTTGGTTAGCTCTGTTTTTGGTTTGTGCATACCCCTCCCATTTCAGGTGAATAACTCTGGCTCCCAGCTTTTGAGCAATGGCAGGGGTCTCGTCATGGCTTCCGCTATCGGCTACCAGCACTTCATCGGCTATGCGCAGCAGGGGCTTGAGGCAAGCTTCGATGTTTTGGGCTTCGTTTTTTGCTACCACGACGGCAGAAAAGGGCATGGTGTTTGTTTTTTTGATTTCTTCTTGTTTGATATTGCTTGTTTTTTTACCTCTTTCCATAGGCGATAAAAAAGGGATTGCGCAGCGATGTTTTGTTGTATTGCAAAGGTCGCTGTGTTTTCCATTCCAAAACAGAGCCGCCGGCTTCTTCGAGAATGATTTGCGCGGCAGCTGTATCCCATTCCATGGTGGGAGCCAGTCGGGGGTAAATTTCGGCTTTGCCTTCGGCGATGAGCAGGAATTTGAGGGAACTACCTGCAGCCAGTCTTTTCACTTTGGGGAATTGGGCGATAAAAGTTTGTGTTTCTTCATTCAGGTGTGAGCGGGAGCAGACGACCCTTACCGGTTTTTGATCGGGCCGAAAAGAAGCGGCTTCCAGGCGTTGCTTTTTACCCGTCGGGCTTTGTCGCCAAGCGCCATGGCCCTTTGCTGCCCAATAGGTTTGGCCATTGACGGGTAGATGTACAACGCCCAAGATGGCTTGTCGATTTCGAATCAAAGCGATGTTGACGGTAAATTCTCCATTGCGCTTGATAAACTCTTTGGTGCCGTCCAGGGGATCCACCAGCCAAAAGAGGGGAAGTCCTTTGCGCTTTTCATAGGCAAAAAGTGCATTTTCTCCCTCGGAAGAAGATTCTTCGGAAAGAACGGGGTATGAATCCTGTAGAGCCTGCAATTCGTGTAGGATGCACTCATGAGCCTGTCGGTCGGCCAGGGTGAGTGGAGAGGCATCGGCTTTTTGCTGCACTTCCCACAGGGTGGGTTTCTCGTAGATTTCAAGTATCCTGCGACCGGCTTTCTCGGCCGTTTTTATTACCGCCGGCAGCAGGTTTTCGATTTGGGCTTCTTTCATGTAGCAAAGGTAAGCATAAAGAGCAGCCCTTATACCTCTTTGGCTAAGAGTACTTAGGAGCAGGTTCTGATCTTTGATTCCGTGATGGGTATATTCCGTATCTTTACGCTATGAACCCATTTGATAGAGCAGCGGAGCGCAGGCCCTTGACCGATTGGTTGCCCATTACCCGTAAGGAGGTAGCCTTGCGAGGCTGGGAGGAATTGGACGTAGTGCTCTTTAGCGGAGATGCTTATGTAGATCACCCCTCCTTTGGCGCTGCTGTCATCGGGCGCATCATTGAATCCGAAGGTTTTCGCGTAGCCATTGTGCCCCAGCCCAATTGGAAAGACGATTGGCGGGATTTCAAGAAAATGGGGCGTCCTCGCTTGTTTTTTGGCGTTACCTCGGGGAATATGGACTCCATGGTGAACCACTACACGGCCAATCGCCGTCGGCGTTCTACCGATGGTTATACGCCGGGAGGGCAGGCGGGTTTTCGTCCGGATTACGCAGTGAATGTCTATACTCGCATTTTGAAAAAGCTCTATCCGGATACTCCTGTGGTATTGGGCGGCATAGAAGCCTCTTTGAGGAGGGTAACCCATTACGACTATTGGGCAGACAAACTTTTCCCCAATATTTTGAGTAGTTCAGGTGCGGATCTTTTGCTCTACGGTATGGCAGAACAGGCCTTGCGCGAGCTGTTGCGCCTGCTGGACAGAGGCGTGCCTTTTTCCTCTTTGCACGCTATCCCGCAAACGGCTTTTTTGACTGAGCCTTTCGGCAAAATACCGAAAAACAAGCGTTGGGAGCAGGTGGAAATCCACAGCCACGAGCGTTGCCTGGAAGACAAATTGGCTTTTGCGTCCAATTTTAAAATCATAGAGCAGGAGTCCAATAAAGTACATGCCCGCAGAATCATCCAGCAGATAGGAGATCGCACCTTGGTCATCAACCCGCCTTTTCCACCCATGGAGGAAGCCGAAATCGATGCTTCTTTTGACTTGCCGTATGCTCGGGCACCCCATCCCAAATACAACAAAAGAGGAGCCATCCCTGCTTGGGAGATGATCAAGTTTTCCATCAATTTGCACAGGGGTTGCTTTGGGGGTTGTAGTTTTTGCACCATCAGTGCTCATCAGGGTAAATTCATTGCCAGTCGCTCGGAAAAATCCATCCTCAAAGAAGTGGAGGCTGTAACCCGCATGCCCGATTTTAAAGGCGTCATCAGCGATTTGGGTGGCCCCTCGGCCAACATGTATCAGATGAAGGGCAAGGACCTCTCCATTTGTGAGCGCTGTGTAGCACCTTCCTGCATCCATCCGGTGGTGTGTAGCAACCTGGACACCTCCCATGCAGCTATGACCCGTGTGTACAAAAAGGTCAGGGCACACCCTAAGGTCAAGAAAGCTTTTGTGGGTAGCGGCATTCGCTACGATTTACTCACCCGCTCTTACAACAAGCAGGCCGACGATTCCATCGATGAATACCTGGAAAACTTGGTCGAGCACCACGTTTCCGGACGCCTGAAAGTGGCTCCGGAACACACGGCCGACGAGACGCTTAAAATCATGCGCAAACCGCCTTTTCGGCATTTTCACGCTTTCAAGAAAAAATACGACCGCATCAATCAAAAATGCGGCTTGAAGCAACCGCTCATTCCTTATTTTATTTCCAGCCATCCGGGCTGTAGGGAAGCCGATATGGCCGAGTTGGCAGCAGAGACCAAAGAAATGGGCTTTCGCCTGGAGCAGGTGCAGGATTTCACCCCCACACCTATGACCGTGGCTACGGTTATCTATTACAGCGGCTATCATCCTTACACGCTTAAACCGGTCTTTACGCCCAAGAGTAAGGAAGACAAAAAAAGGCAACATCAGTACTTTTTCTGGTATAAAAGGGAATACCGCTCCAAAATTCTCAAACGTCTCAGACAGCTCAAGCGGGCTGATCTCATCGATAAGTTGTTGGGCCGCCAAGGCCAATCATCGGTAAAGAAACAAGCTAAAAAGCCTGCTGCTGAGCGTTGAAAAATTTGCCGAAAGGCAGAAATCAAAGAGCTTTTTCGCGCAACCTTTTTGCCTTTTTTGGCGTTACTTATAGGGTTTCAAAGGAAACCGTATGAAACAACTCATGGGGACGTTTTTGGAATCGACAGGAAAGTGAGTTGTATAGTAAGCATGCCGGAGCACGATATCTCACTCCGTCAACAAATGGATATCGCACCAATTTTACATGGCAACACTAGCTTTGCCATGGCTGCCTAAGACGAGGTCTTAGAAGCCATTGTGCGGTGCGCTTGACGCCTGATACACAGCGTATCGCGCATCAGAACCCCTCAGGCTGTGTTTTCCGGCCTGCTCCGACCGGAAAACGAGACTTTAAGGAGCTAAGGCGGCGGTTGCGGTCTGTTCCGATACCCACCCGTCGCCCGACAAATCAAATCGGAACTAAGCATGTAGAAAGCTGTGCAACGCTTTCTCTGGACGCGGGTTCGACTCCCGCCGTCTCCACCATAAAAGAGCCGCCTGTGGGCGGCTTTTTGTTTAGGGGCACCCCGCAATTTGCCAGCATGTCGGAGAATATCCAACTGGGATTAAAAGAAAACCGGAAGCAGTTTCTTTTGCTTTTGCTCATCAATGCCTTTGTCGGAGGTATGGTCGGTTTGGAGCGCTCTGTCTTGCCGGAAGTGGCAGAGCGCGAGTTTGGCTTGGTGGCCAAGACAGCCATTCTATCCTTTTTGATTGTTTTCGGCTTGAGCAAGGCCATATCCAATTATTTCGCCGGCACATTGGCCGATCGCTATGGTCGAAAAAGACTGCTGGTTCTCGGTTGGCTGGTGGCTTTGCCCATCCCTTTTATGTTGATGTTTGCTACTCATTGGAATCAAATTGTTTTGGCCAATTTGTTTTTGGGCATCAATCAGGGGCTTTGTTGGAGCAGTACGGTCATCATGAAAATCGATTTGGTGGGGACCAGGCAGCGGGGGTTTGCTATGGGTTTGAATGAATTTTCAGGCTATCTGGCTGTAGCGGCTATAGCCTTCCTCACGGCTTGGATAGCCGACGAATACGGCTTGAGACCTTACGTCTTTTATCCGGGGGTGTTGTTGGTGCTTTTGGGATTGTTGTTTAGCGTTTTTTTTGTTCGCGACACCCGTTCTCACGTCATTTTAGAGAGTGACCAAAGTGCTTTACCTGTTTTGGAGCATGTTTTCCGGGCTACCACTTGGAAGGATAAGGTGCTGAGCACGGTAACCCAGGCGGGTTTGGTGAACAACCTCAACGACAGCATGGTCTGGGGCCTTTTGCCCTTACTGTTGTTGAACAAGCAGTTTTCCTTGGAAGAAACAGGCTTAATTACAGCAGTTTATCCGGCTGTGTGGGGTTTTGGTCAGTTGTTTACCGGAAGAATGGCAGATCGATATCCCAAAAAGGACTTGTTGTTTCTGGGTATGTTGTTGCAGGCTGTTGTTTTATTCCTCTTGGTTTTTGCCGTGCATCTTTACCAATATGTGATTCTATCAGCTTTGCTGGGCTGGGGGACGGCTATGGTTTATCCGACTTTTCTGGCAACCATAGCGGATCATACCCATCCGTCAATACGAGCCGAGAGTATAGGGGTTTTCAGATTGTGGCGGGATTTGGGCTATGCTTTGGGTGCTGTCCTGACGGGTTTGTTGGCGGATTTTTGGGGCATTTCCGTTTCCGTTGTTTCGATAGGTTTGATTACGCTGTTTTCCGCTTTGCTGATCGCAAAGCGCATGCCGTAACCTATGCCAGCCGTGTTTTGGTTAGGCGTTGCATTCGTTACAACCGGTAGGACCATCAAGGCCATCACGCCCATTGCGATTTCTCCCTGTCTCAGCTTGGATTAGGGTTCTGTCTTCCCCAGTTCTACGGCCCGTTTTAGGGCAGCTTGAGCGGCGTGTTGGATGCTTTGTTTGGTTTGCCTTTCGGCAAAAGATTGGAGAGCCGCTTCTGTTGTCCCGCCTTTGGAAGCTACGCGGCGTATCCATTCGCTGCAGGAGTAAGTGTTTTTTCCGAAGAGTTCTATGGTGCCGCGGAAAGTTTGGCTGACGAGCAGTTCTGCTTCCGATTCCGAGAAGCCCATGTCGCGTGCTGCCTGCATCAGTGCTTCCATGAAATAAAGCACATAAGCCGGGCCACTGCCGGAGATGGCTGTAGCGGCATCCAGTGCATCTTCTCTCTCTGTATAAATGGATTTGCCGGTGGTGTTGATGAGGTTTTGTACCAGCACCAATTCGATTCGGGTAACCTCATCGGTGGAGGTGAACACCGTCATGCCCATACCGATTTGTGCGGGTAGGTTGGGCATGGCTCGTATGATTTTGCGGACGCCCAGGCCTTTGCGTATGCTGGAGATTTTGACTCCGGCCATGATGCTCAAAAAAACCTGTTGCTCATGGCAAAAAGGTTTTATACTGTTGAATAGAGCGGGGACGTCTTGTGGTTTTACGGCCAGGATGACCAGATCGGCTAGGGGAAGACATTCCGCCGGATCGTGATGTACGGTGCCGATGTTCATTTTTCTCAGCTCAGTGGCTTTTTCGACGGATTTTTCGAGAATCATCATTTTCTCTTCCGTGGCGATGTGGGAGCGCAGAAAGCTGCGGGCGTAGGTTTGCCCCATGTTGCCACCGCCGATGATCAGAATGCGCATGTCTTTTCTTTTTAAGAGGAATTTTTGTTTCGCTTGGTCGCTTTAGTGTATTCATGACGAAATGGTTTGAGAGGCGTTAGCCTCCCAAACTCCTTATTCTCCATTCGTTAACGAGTGGGGAATATTCCAAACCACTTCGGTTTGGGTATGTTTCTGTGGCAAAGATAGTATACTTATGGCGAAGTGGTTTGGGAGGCCTCAGCCTCCCAAACTCTCTACCTTTTGCCCGTTTGCGAGTCGCAGATATTCCAAACCACTTCGGTTTGGGTATAGGTTGCGCTTAGAGGTTTTGGGCCTTGCCGAAAACCGGGCAGGCGATGTGCTCATTTTTCCAACTCACTTTGCTCCGGGTATAAAGCCTTATCTTTGCTTTATGGGAAATACATTTGGTCATATTTTTCGCATAACTACTTTTGGAGAATCACATGGGCCTGCCATAGGCGTAGTTGTCGATGGTTGTCCCTCGGGTATTGAGATTGATTTGGAAGAGATTCAACGGGAGCTGGATCGAAGAAAACCCGGACAGTCGAAGTTGAGCAGTGCGCGAAAAGAAGGCGATGAAGTGGAATTGTTGTCAGGCGTGTTTGAAGGCCGTACTACAGGCACGCCCCTTGCCATGCTCATTAGAAATAGGGATGCCCGAAGCCGAGATTACGACCATTTGGCGAAAGCCTATAGGCCTTCTCATGCGGATTTTACTTACCAAGTGAAATACGGCCACAGAGACTGGAGAGGAGGGGGGCGTTCTTCGGCTCGGGAAACGGCTGCTCGCGTGGCGGCGGGTGCTATAGCCAGGCAGTTCCTTCGGGCAAAAGGAGTGGTGATTCAGGCCTGGGTGAGCCGGGTTGGAGAAGTGTTGTTGGATATTCCTTCGGAGGCCTTGGATTTGACGAAAGTAGAGGAAACGCCGGTGCGTTGTCCGGATTTGCCTACGGCAGAACGCATGCAGGAATTGATTTTGAAGGTGAAAAAAGAAGGAGATACCGTGGGAGGGGTTGTGAGCTGTAAGGTGTCGGGTTGCCCGCCGGGCTGGGGTGAGCCCGTTTTTGATCGCCTACAGGCAGATTTGGCGAAAGCCATGTTGAGTATCAACGCTTGTAAGGGATTTGAATATGGTTCGGGCTTTGGCGCTGCCGGTATGCGTGGTTCTCAGCACAACGATTTGTTCTATACGGAATCGGGAGAAGGCACGGAAGCACCTCTGATAAAAACCCGTACAAATTTTTCAGGTGGAATTCAGGGGGGGATCACCAATGGTATGGATATTGATTTTCGCGTGGCTTTTAAGCCGGTAGCGACGATTTTACGTCCTCAGGAAAGCGTTGATGAACTCGGAAGAAAAGTCGTTTTACAGGGCAAGGGGCGGCACGATCCCTGCGTGGTGCCCCGGGCAGTTCCCATAGTAGAGGCTATGGCAGCGCTTGTTTTGGCTGATCATTGTTTGAGGGCTGCTTCCTGTTGATGCCTTTCTCGGTTTTTTGCTTTTGTTGGCTTATTTTTATTGCTTCACTGTTTTTTTAAGGCTTTTGAGGAATTCGTCAAAGCTGTCGAATTCTCGTCGGTAGCTGAGGCCCAAGCCTGTTTTATTGACTCTGCTACCGGAGATGTCGGGTTCGGTGCGGTGGTAGGCCCGAATTTTGAGGTTGCCTTCGGGGGTGAGGAAGTATTCCACGACGTAATTGCCTGCGAAATAGACGCTGGAAGGGGTTGGCCCGAGATTGTTTTGGCTGTTAAGGTCGAGGTTGCCACCTATGTTGACCGTTAGGCGATCGTTAAAGAGGTAGTTTTTGAGTTGGACTTGAATCTCATTTCCTCTGAGGAAGTTTTGGTCTTGGTAGGTATTGTAGATGATGTTGAAGTCGATGCCGGAGATGAGTCCATCTTCGCGCAGCCACTCGGTAACCAGATTGGTCAAATAATTGGACAACTGTTGGGAGAGCATTTCAGTAACAGTGTTGTAGATGGTATTGAGCTCCTGGCCTTGAAGCGAAAAATTGGCGGGGATAAATTCTCCCATGACGATGAGGCCGAAGACTTGGCGGTTCATCTCGTTGGGGTCTTGTCGAATGATGCGCAATTTGTTTTCGGCATAGGTTTTTAGTTCTCCGTGGAGATTGGGGAAAGCCAGATCAAAGGAAATATCGGGCTTGAGCAATTTGCCGGTGAGAATCATGAATAGATCCACTTCTGTGGGCAGGCGAGCAGCTTGTCGGGTATCGGCATCGACCTGGATGAGGTATTCGGGAATGAAATTGGAGATGGAAGCTGTAAGGCCCAAATACCGGGCTTTGAGGTTGATTTCGGCATTGAAGGGGTCTCCGGTCCAGTGGATGATGCCTCCCTTATCTACGACAAAGGGTTTGTTGACTACGTTGAGCATGGTGAAGAGATATTCACCCGATTCGATGAGATAGTTGCCGAACATTTCGAAGTTTCCATCGCGCCCTACGATGATGCGAATATCTCCACTGCCTCTGCCGCGAAGGATGTCTCCGGCTTGTTCGTCAAAAATGATTTCCATGGAAGCCTCCGGCGTAAGGCGGAAATCCATTTCCATGGCTATGCCTGAGGGGCGTTTTTGTTTGTTGTCTTCGGGGGGTATGAGCAAGGTATTAGGTCGAGTGAAATGGATGTAATCCACAGGCGTGGCGTCGCGGTCATACGATACGGGAATGAAGATGCGGGTGCCGGCCAGCGCTGTGGCGTTGATGTACATGTCGGTTTCCTTAAAGGTGCCGGTAAAAAAGACTTTCCCGCTGCCGATGGCTGTTCCGTAAAACAGGGCATCATCGGTTTTGGGGGTGTTGAGGGCGAGGAATTCATCGGTTTCGAGGCGGACGTCCAGCCCAAAATGTCGAAAGTGGTCGTGGGTAATCCCTCCGTAAGCATAGGCTACATTGCCCAGCTCGTCCAACACTTGAGCGTGGTTTACGCTGAAGATGCTGTCGGTCAGGTCAACAACGCCTTTTTCGACAAAATACCGGGTGTTGATGACCTTGATGGTCGTGGCCACTTCTTGAACAAAGGCTTTTCCCGCGATT
>JALSKB010000159.1 GCA_026989035.1 Saprospiraceae bacterium
GCTGAGTTCAATGCCGTAGGAGGTAGCTATTTCTCCAAGATAAGCCTGCAATTCTCCACTCAGGCCTTTGGTCTTGTAGTCCAGTTTGGCAAAAGGGATGTGAATGATCGGATGCCTTTTGCCCCAGTCCCACTTATCCTCAATCCACAGTCCCTTGAACAGTTCCCTATTGCCACTGAACAGCTCCTTCATGGTGCTCACCAGCAGCGACTTGCCAAAGCGGCGCGGGCGGGAGAGGAAGTAATATTTCCCCCCTGTAGCCAAAGTGTGGATGTGCTTTGTCTTATCGACGTAGAGGTAGCCTCCTCTGCGCAGCTCTGAAAAATCCTGTATGCCTATCAGCAGTTTCTTCATGTAAGCAAAGATAGGGCTAATCGGGGAAATGGGTTTTCCGATTTCACAGGTGCTACAGCTAGAGATTCACGATTGTGTGTCTGTACGGCCGTGCTTGTGCCTCCGGTTATGCATTACGTTTGTAACGCGTGACGCGTCGCGTCCATCGCGCTTATTGCGATTTCTCTCTGCTGCAAAAAGTTTTTCAGCGGCAGTAATTGATTGTGTTTTGTTATGATGAAAATTCAATAGAACGACAAAAATTTATATTTTTGCGGCAAACTCAGGAAAATGAAATTGTTGGTTACGGGGGCTGATGGCCTTTTGGGGAGCAACATCGTTCGGGTAGCTTTGGAAGAGGGCTATACCGTTCGCGTTTTTGTTTTGCCCGACTCCCCCTCGCAGACTTTAAGAGATTTGCCTGTTGAGCGGATAGAAGGAAACTTGCTCGACAAGGCAGCTGTGGAGCGGGCTGTTTCGGGCTGTGATTACGTCATTCACGCCGCAGCCAACACCAATGTCTGGCCTTCGCGCGGAGCCATTTACCGAAAGGTGAATGAGGAAGGTACGCGCTATGTAGCAGAAGCCTGTCGTCGAGAAGGGGTGAAGAGGATGGTATATATCGGTTCGGCGGCATCCTTCCCTTCGGGTACCAAGCAACAACCTGCGGATGAGTCGGTGCCTATGGCCGATACGGGTTATGGTCTGGACTACATCGACTCCAAGAGGAAGGCACAGGAATACCTTTTGGCGGAAGCCAAGGAAAAAGGGTTCCCCGCCTTAATTGTCTGTCCTACTTTTATGTTTGGGCCTTACGACTCCAAGCCCAGTGGTGGTGCGATGATTGTGGGTGTGGTGAAACGCCAGGCTCCGGGCTATCCGATTTCCGGTGGTAAGAATTTTGTTCACGCCCGAGATGTGGCGGTAGCTGCCGTTCATGCTTTGACTAAAGGACGGGTAGGAGAGATGTATATTGCCGGTCATGAAAACCTGAGCTACAAGGAGGTTTTTGAAAAAATCGGACGCATTGCAGGCGTGAAGCCCCCGACCTTGCCCTTGCCTTCTTTTGTGCTGTTGGGGGTGGGGGCTTTGGGTTCTTTTTTTGGCAAACTGTTTGGTTTTCAACCCAAAATCACCTTGCCCATGGCTCGCGTCGCCTGCGATGGTCAGTATTTTTCTTCGGCCAAAGCGGTGAGAGAGTTGGACATGCCCCAAACACCCATAGAGGAAGCTATAGAAGAGGCCATCAATTGGATGAAGGAAAACGGAATTTTGTGATTTTATTGTAAAGCACATAGGCTTTAAAATGATGTGATTATGAATTTGGAGCAGTTGAGTTCGGACATTTTTCAGGAAGGAACTTTGACGATTTTTATGGCTGCTTTTGCCTTGGTTGCTTATTTTGCTTTGTACAAGCATCCCGGCATTTTATCTGCTTTGAGGAGTCGTTACGGAGAGGTGGAAGGTCAGGAATACGCCATTTATCTGCAGAAGTTTTGGGGCGTTTTGTTTTTCGGTTTGCTCCCGGCTTTTGTTTTGTCGCTTACGCAAAACAAAGGTTTGGCAGATTACGGTTGGGCCTGGCGATTGGATGCTCTGACGATGAAGTGGCTCCTTTTGCTTTCTCCTTTGATGGTTTTGATGACCTGGATATCTACCCGAAAGGAAGACAGCCTGGCTCAGTATCCGGAGATTCGGCGTGAGGACTGGGATGGAGCACTTTTGTTTCGTTCGGCTTTGGGCTGGGTTTTGTATTTGCTGGCCTATGAGTGGATGTTCAGGGGATGGTTGTTGTTCGCTGCCTTTCGGCAAATGGGGCTTTGGCCGGCTATAGCGGTCAATACGGCCATTTATGCTCTGGCTCATGTGCCGAAGGGCCCTCGGGAGGCCATAGGAGCTATCCCCCTGGGTGTAGCGTTGTGCCTGGTTTCCCTACAGACGGGTTCTTTTTTCGTAGCTTTTTTCGTGCATGTGGTTTTGGCTTTGTCGAACGAATGGTTCTCCCTGTATTTCCACAGTCATTTTACGGGGAAAAGATCTTTAAAGGCTTGAAGTGCTGTCGGTAAAAATGGCTTGGGGCACACCCCAAGCCATTTTTGTTTTGAGAGCAAAGGTCGTCTTTTCACTGTTTGACGAAACATTGAGAAAGTGTCTCTGTGGAAGTGACGACTTGCAGCACATACATGCCCGGATTTAAGCCGTTGAGAGGAAGGTCGAAGTTGGTGCTGTTTTGGGGCATGCTGTATTCCTGTAATTTTTGCCCTTGCAGGTCGAAGACCAAAAGCTGTACGCTTTCATTGGACTTGTCGATTTGTACGTGCAGCCGGTCGCTTGCCGGCTGGGGAGAGAGCTCTAGTTTCCAAGTGGAAGTTTGGGTTTCCGAAGTGGAGACGGTTTGGGGTGTCCATTTGGCGATGTAATAAGCTGGGTGACCGCCTGCCGTAAAGAAATACCCTCCTGCATAGACTTCACCGGAAGGGGCTATGAAAATAGCACTGCAGTAGGAGATGTCGTCTGGTGATCCCAAACCGTTTTGCAGGCCGTTCCAATTGTTGCCATCCCAATAGGCGATGCGGAGCAAAGAATTGAGGTTAGAGCCGTTCACATCGGTAAATTTTCCACCTACATAGACTCTGTTGTTTTGTTGGTCTATAGCTATTTTGTAGCAGATACTGTTAAGGCCAGTTCCCAGATCATTCCATTGGCTGCCATCCCACATGGCGATATTTTTGGAATAGATTTGTCCTATCAGATAAAGGTGACCGGAAACAAAGAGATTGTTTTGCCCATCTACAGCTAAGGTAAATACCTCGCTGTTATCAGTTAGTGGTTGGGGTTCACTTAGTGGGGACCAGTTGGTACCATCCCAGATGGCTATGGACCGGGCTTGAACTCCGCCTGCCAGGTTGAAATGCCCCCCCACATAGAGCTTCCCATCAGGGCTAAGGTTCAAATCATAAACCGGATCATTTAGTCCTATTCCAAGATTGGACCAGCTGTTGCCGTCCCAAGCAGCTATGTAGTTGGCTGTTAGCCCGCCGGCTTGAGTAAACTCTCCTCCTACATATATCTTGTTGTCTGGGCCTATGCTTAAAGCATGGCCTATGTTAGGGGTGCCACCGAGTCCATTACCCAAAGGCTCCCATTTCAAGAGGTTGAGGTTCCATCGGGCAATGCCATTGACGGTCCAGAAGGTGCCGTTGCCGTTGTAAGCTGTGGTGAATACTCCCGTTACGTAGAGGTAGCCGGCTTCCTCGTCTACGACCATATCAGAGACAGGCCCGTCCAGGCCCATACCCAGTGCATACCAGGCTTCGCCGTCCCATCGGGCGATGTAATGGGCTTCCGCGTAGAAACCAAGGCTTGTCGTGGCTAAGTTGAAATCTCCTCCGACATACACATTTCCATCGGAATCCATGGCAATGCTGTAGCAAGGGCCGTCCAGTCCGAGACCCAGTGAAGACCAGCTTCCGTTTTGCGCAAGCAAAAGGGCTGAAAAGTTTGCCAAAAAAACGAAAGTTAAAGTAGTTAAAGTACGCATGGCTATAAAGGGTTTGTTCTTTACCAAATATACGGATTTTGAGGAGAAACTTACCTAAATATAACTCATGGCGAAGTGGTTTGGGAGGCTAACGCCTCCCAAACTCCCTATTTTTACTCGTTTACGAGTCGTAAATATCCCAAACCATTTCGGTCTGGGTATAGATAGCAGTTTTGTTTTCCTGTATATTTTCCGGCGTTCTTTTCGTCTACACGGGATTAATCGGAGCTTGTCGAGCGAGGGCGGTGAAGGAGGCAAAAGAAAAATTTACTCAAAAAGAAAAAAATTGGGCAGAAAAGAGAAAAGTTGTGTATCTTTGCACCCGCATTTTGATGTAGCTCACCGGCAAAGGCCTTTTGGAGTGGGTGAACATCAGGCTGGCTCCGTGGCTCAACTGGATAGAGCACCTGACTACGGATCAGGAGGTTGCAGGTTCGAATCCTGCCGGAGTCACTCAACGTGGAGCAACGGCGCGTAGATGCTGCGTGCCGTACAAAAACTGTACAGCAATGTCTAAAGTGTGTCAACTTACCGGGAAGCGCCCCATTACGGGAAACAACGTTTCGCACTCGAATCGCAGGACGAAGCGCCGCTTTTTGCCCAATGTGCACAAAAAGCGCTTTTTCATTCCCGAAACGGGCAAGTGGGTTACGCTAAAGGTATCGGCTAAGGCCATTCGCACGATCAACAAATTGGGCATTTATGCCTATTTGAAGAAATTGGAACGCAAAGGGGTGGATACGGGCGTGAAGCTCTAAACCCTCGCATAAAACTACGCAGTCATGGCTAAGAAGAGCAAAGGCAATCGCATACAAATCATCTTGGAGTGTACGGAGCACAAGAAGTCCGGCATGCCGGGAACTTCCCGCTACGTTACCCAAAAGAACCGCAAGAATACTCCCGATCGCCTGGAGCTGATGAAGTACAACCCCATCCTCCGTCGCAAGACTTTGCATCGGGAAATCAAGTAAAAGGCCCCCCGGGGCTTCGCTAACCTCATAAATGTCGAGCTATGGGTAAGATCAGTAAAAACGCGCGGGTGGCTCAGCGTGCCGCCAATGCCAATACGGGCCGCGACTACGTCAAAGTCGTTAAAAGCGTCAAAGACCCCAAAACGGGCAAGTATTCCTACAAGGAATTCATGATTCACAAAGACGAAGTCAAAGAGTTTTTTGCCAAGAAGTAAGGCGTCGTCGAAGCTTTGTGCTTAGAGCACTTTACTAGACTTCTTTGCAAGAAAAGCGTCGTGCTGCCACACAGCATGACGCTTTTCTTTTGTACTTTTGCCGCATGAGTTTTTTTAAGAAGATTTTCGGTAAAAAGGAAAAGGAAGAACTGGACCACAGCTTGGAAAAGACCAAGAGTTCTTTCTTTGGAAAGCTCTCTCGGGCCATAGCGGGTAAATCCACTGTTGATGAGGAGGTGCTGGATGAGTTGGAGCAGATTTTGATCAGCTCGGATGTGGGTTTGGATACTACCATTAAGATCATCGAGCGCATTGAGGCCCGCGTGGCCAAAGACAAATACCTCAACACCTCCGAGCTGAATCAAATCCTCCGAGATGAAATTGTTCAGCTGTTGGCAGAAAACAACACGGAGGAAGTGGAGGATTATTTGCCGCAAGGCGCCCCCCGGCCCTATGTACTTTTGGTCGTAGGGGTGAATGGAGTGGGCAAAACCACCACCATTGGCAAGCTGGCTCACAAACTCAAAGAGCAGGGCAAAAAGGTCTTGCTGGCAGCCGGGGATACCTTCCGCGCTGCGGCCGTGGACCAACTCAACATCTGGGCTGAGCGCACGGGCTGTGATTTTTATTCCAAAGGCATGGGCGCTGACCCCGCAGCAGTGGCTTATGAAGCCGTACAAAAAGGGCGCAACGAGGGCTACGATGTGGTCATTGTGGATACGGCCGGGCGCCTGCACACCAAGATTAACCTCATGCGGGAGCTGAGCAAAATCAAACGCTCGGCAGGGAAGAGCCTGGAAGGTGCTCCTCATGATGTGATGCTGGTGTTGGATGCCACTACGGGGCAGAATGCCATCGAACAAGCCAAGCAGTTTACCGAAGCTACGGAAGTTAGCATCCTGGCTCTGACCAAACTCGATGGCACGGCCAAAGGCGGTGTGGCTATAGGAATTTCCGACCAATTCAAAATCCCCATTCGCTACATCGGTGTAGGAGAGGGCATAGACCAATTGCAGCTCTTCGACAAGGTGGCTTTTGTAGATGCGCTCTTTGAAAAAAACGTGGAGGGTTAGGAGACTCTTTGCGTTTTAGACATCAGCCGGCCTGCTCATTTTTTTCGATTAAGACAAATCACGAACATGAAAGAAGTCTATATTCTCTCTGCAGTGCGAACCCCCATAGGCAGTTTTGGGGGTGTTTTTTCGTCCTTTTCCGCTACCCATTTGGGCAGCCTGGCCATTAGAGGCGCCCTCGAAAGAGCCGGCCTTTCCGGCGAAGAAGTGGCCGAAGTGTTCATGGGCAATGTGATCAGCGCCAATTTGGGACAGGCCCCTGCACGACAGGCGGCCTTGGGCGCAGGCATACCTCATACCGTGCCCTGTACTACAGTGAACAAGGTGTGCTCTTCCGGCATGAAATCCATCATGTTGGGAGCACAGGCTATCCAGCTGGGGCAAGCGGATGTGGTCGTTGCCGGAGGCATGGAAAGCATGAGCAATGTTCCGTATTACGTACCCAAAGCCCGCTGGGGCTACAAATACGGTGGAGGTAAATTGCTGGACGGTCTGGAGCGCGACGGCCTGGTGGATGCCTATGACCAGTGTGCCATGGGTGTATGCGCAGACCAGACGGCGGAAAAATACAAGGTGTCGCGAGAAGAGCAAGATGAGTACGCCATCATGTCGTACAAGCGTTCGGCAGAAGCTACGGAAAAGGGCTTTTTCAAAGCCGAAATTGTGCCGGTTTCCGTTCCGCAACGCAGGGGAGAACCTCTGGTCGTTGTTGAGGATGAAGAATTCAGACGGGTGAAATTCGAGAAAATTCCCGCCTTGAAACCCGTTTTCACCAAAGAGGGTACGGTTACGGCTGCCAATGCTTCGACCATCAACGACGGTGCTGCAGCTTTGGTTCTGGCCAGCAAAGAAAAAGCGGAAGAGCTGGGCCTCATGCCCGTTGCCCGCCTGGTCTCCTATGCGGATGCAGCCCATGAGCCTCGTTGGTTTACCACCGCTCCGCCTTCAGCTGCAGAAAAAGCACTTCAACGGGCAGGCTTGAAGCTCGAACAGATTGACTTCTTTGAAGTCAACGAGGCTTTTGCCGTGGTGTCTATGGTCTTTGCCAAAGAATTGGGCATCCCTTATGAAAAAATGAACGTCTTCGGCGGAGCGGTTTCTCTGGGCCATCCCCTGGGGGCTTCCGGTGCACGCATTGTGACCACCCTGAACAACGTCTTGCACCAAAAGGAGGGGCGCTATGGCCTGGCAGCCATTTGCAATGGCGGAGGAGGTGCTTCCGCTTTAATCATCGAACGGCTTTGAGCTATGATTTTGTCAGATACGGAAATCCGTAAATACCTGAATTCGGGCGAAATTGTCATTGAACCTTTTCGGCCCGAATGCCTGGGCACCAACTCTTATGACGTCCACCTGAGCAAGCACCTGGCTGTCTATAAAGACGAAATCCTGGATGCCCGCAAACACAATGAGGTGGAGCATTTTGAGATTCCGGAAGCGGGTTTTGTGCTCCTGCCGGGAAAGCTCTATTTGGGGGTTACCGAAGAATACACCGAAACCCACAACTGCGTACCCTTTCTGGAGGGAAAATCCAGCGTGGGGCGGCTGGGCATTGATATCCACGCCACAGCGGGCAAGGGCGATGTGGGTTTTTGCAATACCTGGACGCTCGAAATTTCCGTTACCCAGCCCGTACGCATCTATGCCGGCATGCCCATAGGTCAGCTGATTTACTTCAAAGTAGAAGGCGAAATAGAAAATTATTACCACAGCAAGAGCAGTGCTAAGTACAACAAGCGCAGCACGCGCCCAGTGGAAAGCATGATGTGGAAGAATAAATTTTAATGCTTCCAAATACCTTCAACATGAAAATCATTTCGGCAGGGGCAGGTAGTGGCAAAACCTATCGCCTTACCGAAGAGATGGTCGCTTTGTTGGAGTCCGGTGAAGTCCGTCCCGAAGGCATTGTCGCTACGACTTTCACCGCTCTGGCCGCCGCAGAATTGCGGGAGCGGGTGGCTGAACGCCTCTTGCAAAAAGGTTTGCATAAGGCAGCGCATCGCTTACCCAATGCCCTCATCGGAACGGTGCACGGCCTGGGGGTGAAACTGTTGAACCGCTTTGCCTATGAAGCCGGTATCCCGCCTAAGGTAAACATCATGGCGGAAGAAGACAGACAATACTTTTTCAATCAGGCACTGTCTAAGATACTGCATCCCGATCGAGCGGATACCATGGATGCCTTGGCCGAATCCCTGGCTCAAGTCAACTCTTCGGGTAAAACTTTTTGGCGCGCACAAGTGAAAGACATCTGCGACTTGGCCAGCGTTAACAAGCTCGATGTACAGGCTTTGGAACTGAGCAAGCAGCGTTCCGTAAAAACACTGCTTGACTTGTTGGGTACTCCTTCGGATAAAACGGCTCAACATTGGAAAGAGAAGTTGCACGAGCTGCTGCTCTCCACCATAGAACTTCTGGAAGCTAATGAAGATGAAACCAAGTTGACGGCCAAGGCCGTACAACAATTGAGTACTTTCTTGCGAGAGCTGAATTTTGAGGGAAAGCTCTCTTGGTCGTCTTGGGCCAAAGCTTCTAAAATCAAAGTGGGCAAAAAGAGTGAAGCCGATGTGGCGACCTTGAAAGCCTTTGCAGAAAAACACTACCAAAGCAAGCAGTTGCATGAAGACTTGAGCTCCTTCATCTCCATGATGTTTGACCTGGCTGTGGAAGCCTTGCAGGAGTACGAAACTTTTAAAAAACAGCGCGGGTTAATCGATTACAACGATATGGAGGCTTTGGTGTATGAGCTGTTGGATCATCCCGAAGTGCGAGATGCCTTGCAAAGGGAAATCGACCTGTTGATGGTTGATGAATTTCAGGATACCAGTCCCATTCAACTGGCCATTTTTCTCAAGTTGTCCAAGTTAGCCAAGAAGGTTATTTGGGTAGGAGATCCCAAGCAATCCATTTATGGCTTTCGAGGAGCAGAACCGGAATTGATGCAGGCACTTTTGAAGCAGCGTGGAGGCTTGGAAGCGGAGAACATTCTCTCACATTCCTGGAGGTCTCGTGAAGAAATTGTTTATGCCGTAAATGCCCATTTTAAAAAGGCCTTTCCCTATCTGCCGGAAGAGCAAATTTGCCTGAAGCCCAAACGCAGAGCTAAAGCCGATGAGCAAACGCTGAATCAAGCCGATGAACCCATAGGCATGCAAGCAGCTTTGCAGCATTGGTATGTAGAAGTGGAAGGAGAAAAGCCGAAGCCGGGTAATGCCGATTGGTTCGATCTGGCTTTGGCCCGCCAAATACGTACTTGGCTGGACGACAAACCCTTGATTTTGCCGAAAGGCGAACGAAAAAACTATCGCCCTTTGCAGCCCTCTGATGTGGCTGTACTGTGTAGAAGAAATGAACGCTGCAAAAAAATGGCCAAAGCCTTGAATCAAATGGGGTTGCGTGCGGCTATTTATCGAGAGGGCTTGCTGAAAACCAGAGAAGTGCGTCTGATGCTTGCCTGTGTGAAGTACATTTTAAACGAAAAGGACGCACTGTCTTCTGCAGAGATTTTACTGTTGGCTTCTGGGAAAAAACTGGCGGAAATCGCAGACAGCCGCTTGCGTTGGTTGTATGAAGGTGGAAAACAGGAAAAAAATAATTGGGAGGATCAAGATGACTTCTTGATGGCTCTAAACGCTTTGCGTTCCGAAACCTTGGAACTGTCTGCTTCCGAATTGTTGCAGTTGCTGCAAGATCGCCTGGACCTCCGGAGAATTGTGGTTCGTTGGGGGCAGCACGAGCAACGCTTGGCCAATCTGGAAATGCTGATGCGATTCGCTCAGGAGTACGAATCTCGCTGTGATCGCTTGCATACGGCAGCATCGGTAGGAGGACTGTTGATCTGGTTAAACGCTCTGGCTTCCGCCAAAAAAGATTGGCAGGGTTTTTCGGAAGATGAACAAGCCGTTAAAGTCTTGACCTATCATAAGAGCAAAGGTCTTGAGTTTCCGGCTGTGATTTGCTATGAGTTGGAAAGCGGTTTGAGAACCGATGGCATTTGGCAATTACAGGTCGTACCACCGGAGGGTGAGCTGCAGCCGGAACGCATTTTGGAAGGCCGCTGGCTGCGCTTTTGGGTTAATCCTTACGGAAAACAACTGTCCGGAACCGTTCTCGATGAACGACTACAAGAAAGCAATTACTGGAAAGAAGAGCGGCAAAAAAAACTCAACGAACTTTCTCGCTTACTTTACGTAGGTATGACTCGGGCCAGGGACTACCTGATTTTCCCTTCCCGTTTTAAAAGACCCATGGCTTGGTTGGATATCACCTTCAACCTGGGCGAAGAAGGACCTCCGGTTCTGGATCCCGAGCTTTCGGAAACACCTTGGATGATAGGCGAAGAACCTCTGTTGAAGCAGAATCGCCATGCTGCTTTCCCGGAAAAATTTGAAGCGCTGGATCCTCCGAAAGAGGAATTGTTCTATTTGCGTCCTGCCCAAGCTGAGGTTATAGACTTCCCGCCTTATGAATTGGATTGGCAAAACAGCAAGACTTTACATGCCGGTAGAGCATTTAGGGAAGTCTTTAACTATACGCCGCCACTTAGCAGGGAAAATGCGGAAGAGCAGGCGACTTTTCTTACAGCCTTAAAAGTTTTGTCGAAGGCCTTCTGCTTTGGGCTTTTCGAAGAACAGGAGCTTGAGCAATTTGCTAAAAGATTGTTGACTAAATTTGCTTTGGCAGAGGAAATTCCTGCCTCAGACTTGATTCGGCCTGTCAAGACTTTTTGTGCTGCTTGGACAAACTTCCGAGAGAATGCTTCTCTGACTTTGCTACAACGCGCTTATCCTTTGCATTTGGTGCACAAAGGCGCTCATGTGCATTTGTCGATAGATAGTTTGTGGGTGGACGAAAAAGGGGCTTTGTCCGTCTTGCAGATGGATGATTCGCCTAAGTGGTCGGCAGGGAAAAAAGAAAGTTGGAGCCGTTGGGCTGATTTGCTGGAAAAACATCTGCCCGTTTTGTTGCCTCAAAGAGCTTATGCAGGGGCCTATCTGCACGTCTTGGCAGAAGGAAAATTGTATCGCCTTTAAATTTAGTGCTTTTGTGATAGCACTTTAAATTTTGCCTTGTCCAAACTGCTTCTGAGCTGAAAGGCAATGTTTAGCCGGATTTTTTCTCCTGCTTCGACCCGGATTTCTTTGTCCAGGGGAACGACACTCAAGGGCATCAGGCTGTCGGTGGAGAAAAAAGTGCAAGAAGGGCTGAGCTGTACCAAACTGCTGAGACGTGCGCAATTGACCGGCCCGCTGAGTAGCATCTCCACCTCTACTTCTTTTTCGAAAAAGAGCTCGGTTTCTTTGTCAAATCGATATTCGTTAAACACTTGTGAAGCACTCATGATGCGAGGAGCTCTGATACCGGTGAACTGTGCAAAGGAGGCCCTGCATTCCACTTCCCTGTAGCCGAAGGTGTAGTGCCCCAGTTCGATGAGGTTGACGATTCGGGCCGGTATGCTTTTGCCCCCTTTTTTTAAGACCTGTTGCAGGGCGTGGTTCATGACCGGGATTTGCGGTTCATTGATGCACCAAACGGACATCATTTCGAGCAGGAGGCAATCTGCTCGGGGAGAAAGCTCAAATTCCAGAGCATCTCCTTCAATCAGCTCTATCTTGTGTTGGAGTCCTGCTCGTTTGATGTTGCTCCATGCTATTTGAATCATCTGCGAGTCTTTTTCGACGGCATATACCTTTTGGCAGCGTTTGGCAGCGTAGATACTAAAAAGCCCTGTTCCTGCGCCCAGTTCACAGAAGGTGTCATCGGGCTTGAGGTTTTCGTCGAGGGCGGCACAGATGCGAGATACCCGTTCTTCGTCTTTGATCATTTCCAAGTGGTAAGCCCTGTTAAAACTCCCTTCTGTTTTTTCAATGTACTGCGGTGTATGGTGCTTTAGACGAGATTTCATTGGAGTAGCAGTTTCATAAATTCTTCTGCAGCTATGCGGCCTTTTTCCTCCAGATAGAGAGGAGGGTCTTCATCTCCGAGTTCAAAGGTGAGTCCTTCGGCCCCAAAGTGCAGCAAAAACCAACCGGCCGAGATGGGTTTGCCGAGCGGGGAGCGATCTTCTTGCCCGACATCTTGGGGGAAACGCCGGTGTATGGCTTCAATCCAGCGGTGGTTAAAACCCGGTAGGGCAGATGGCGGTGCGCTTTCGTCTCTGTTGTAGTAAATGTCCTCTTGTGTGGAGTGGAAATCTACGCCAATGATGACAGGGGCTTTGTATTTCCGACTCAGCTTGGTGCAATAATCGGCCACCTGGCGGGTTTCGGGCTGGCGATACAGGGCCCAATCACGATTGAGGTCAATGCCTCCGGCATTGTGGCGCCAATGTCCGAGATCCACGCCATCCGGATTGATGAGGGGGAAGACGAGCAGCTGATATTTTTGCCGAAAGGCCCTGCCCAGCGAGTCGTCCTTGAGTATCCTTTCAATAAAGTGTTTCATGA
>JALSKB010000160.1 GCA_026989035.1 Saprospiraceae bacterium
ATGAGATGCGCCGCTTTGGGCAAGGTCCAATTTGCCGGAGGATTCTCCACCGGCTCAAAAGTCGTCGCATAAGCGTGAATTTGCCGCAAGGCCGCATTTAAAAAGTTCAATTGAGCTAAACTGTTTTGCCAGGCCTTTTCATCATCCTCATAAAAAGAGCAATCAGTCCGGCAAAACAACTCATAAGCTCCTGTTTCGCGATACCCTATGGCCTCATCGCCCAGCATTTGCCGCAAGGCACGAAGACCGCGAAGGCGCTGCTCCACCAAATCAAAAACTTCCGCTTCAGAACGACGGGCCAAATCATCCAGCAATTCCGTAGGGCTACCAAAACAAGCGAATCCCGCATTTTTAACACTGGCTCCTGCAGGCCAAAGGCCTCGTTCCAAAACCAAAACTCGGGCAGCAGGCTCCCGATGTTTCAACTCCCGAGCAGCAGACAAACCGGTCAGGCCTCCACCGACGATGATGAAGTCAAAGAAGGGCGTAAAAGTCGTCTGTTCCCAATAGCTGAGCATGATGCGATTTTAAGAAACGGACACAAGGCCGGCCCGGCGACGAAGATAAATGGAATCGTTCAACTGCACTACATTTTGTAACTTTGTTTCCGCTACATGCCAAGCCCAAAGTCGGCAAACGGCAAAGCCTGTTGCAGAAGCGTTTTAGAAGAGCCGATCCCTCTTTCCGTGCTTCTGCAAAGCTGACATAAGCTATCAAACACTCAACACCAGATCTATGATTCAACGCATCCAAACGCTTTTTCTTTTGTTCGCCACTGTGCTGAACGCCTTTTTGCTGGCCTTACCTCTACCCTTTGCCGAAAGCAGCCAAGCGGTGCAAGATTCCGCTCTTTTTGCTGATAAACAATACGATGTTTTCGATCAAACGGCTTTGGTCATACTCTTCGGTTTGGGCACTTTGCTCGCCCTGGCGGCTATTTTTCTTTTTAAGAAGCGTGCCGTCCAAATTCAACTAACGCGCTTTGCTTTCATCACCACCTTGCTGGGTATGCTCATTGCCGTCGTTCTCGTGCTCAACGATTCGGCTTTGGCCAAAGCTTCTGAAGTGGTCATAGATGACGAGCCGGGCGCGTTCCTGCCTTTTCTCAGTTTGGTCATGCTCTGGCTGGCCATGCGCTACATCCAAAAAGACGAAAACCTGGTCAAGTCCATGGATCGCCTGAGATAAAAAAAGGGGAGCGCAAAGCGCTCCCCTTTTTTACAGATCTTCCAAAGGAATCACCAATCTGTACGCTGCTTGGCGGAATAGCTGATTTTCAGCTGTGCCTGCTTGCGCAGTTCTGTTTTTACATCTTGCACAATACCCATGGTTACCGTCTTATCCACTTCCAAAGAAGTCGTGATGAGTTTGCGCTGATTTTCCGGTATGCTTTCGCGGAAATTTGTCAAGAACAAAGGAATGTCATCCACGGTAGCAAATTTATCATCCAATTGAATGCGGGGGCTGGTACCATAGACTTTTTGAAATTTTTCTATAGGGCGCCCGATGAGGATGTGGTTCACCAGCGATTTGCGCTCCAGTTTGGTCAATTCGGTGGCTTCAGGCGTAACGATTTTCAGCTTCAGCTCTGCATCCCGCATTTTGGTAACCACCATAAAGAAGAACAGCAGCATGAAGATGATATCCGGCAAAGAAGCTGTCGATATAGCCGGCTGGGAAGAACTTCTCTTTTTCTTAAATCTGGACATGTTGCATAAGTTGTTTACACATCAAGAGATTTTCGGGCTAAAAGCCCTGTAGAATCTTCTTGAAGAGGTTTACTTTTCTTCTCCGTACTCTGTAGGTTCTGCCTCGGAGATCACCATGGGAAAATCCTTGCGTATTTGCTTGCGCAAATGTTTGGGCAGTTTCTGATAAGATTTTCCAAAACGCTTTTGAGCTTCCACTTCCCAAATTTCGTTGTAGGCTCCCAGCAGTTCGTTATAAACCGTCAGATAAGTTTCGTAATTGGTACCGCGGTCGTTTTTCAGGGAAATCACCGCCTTTTGGGGATTGACCGACAGGTCTTCCCGATGTTGCGGGTTGGTAATGAATTCAATAGCGCGGCGACGCAAATCCCGAATATCGGTGGGTTCATCTCGCACCAAGAGCTGGTTTTTGGCGTTGACCAAGACGGAAAAGACGTTGCGCTTGTTGAGCTTGACGTCTTCCACCGGTTCATTGGACCAGGGCGGCAATTTGACCAACAAGCCTTTGTCCTGGGCAATGGTTGTTGCTACGAGAAAGAAAATCAGCAGCAAAAAGGCAATGTCTGCCATAGAGCCGGCATTGACTTCGTTTTTCAAGCGATCTTTTGAGCGTATTCTCGGCATAATCCTATAAAGTTTTAGAGGAGGTTTTTCTCCTTTTCATTTGGAGAAAAACCTCCTTGCAGTTTTGACGAGGGCTATCACCTGAAGAAATTGCGCACCTCCGAGCCAAAAAAGGCCAAAACAGCCCCGGCCAACGTAACCAAGGTGGTATTCAAGCCGGCACTAATCAATTTGCTTTGGCTGGAAGTAACTCCAAATTTCTCATACAGTGGTGCGGACACATCTCCATTTGCCGTGGAGTAGAAGATAAAAAACAAGACTGCCAGCCCTACGAAAGAAACCAGGCTCAGCAAAGAGCCCTTCGGATTGCGGATGATGTTTACCAGCGAGAAAATCACCCAGGCTGCCAAAGCCACTACCAACAAAAAGATGGCTCCGACAAGACCTATGTTAAAAATTTTCGTGCTGTACCAGTCCGATTTGGGCAACATGTTGAACTCCTCCATACCTCCACTTGCCGTCAGGTAAAAAGCCACAATGAGGACTACGGCAATGAGCAAAGAGACGAGCTGTCCGTATTTGGTGAGAAAGTTGTACATCTGTGCTATGTTTTAGTGCTTGAGCACATTGTTATCAATGAGGATATCCAGAAACTCGATAGAGGCCTCCTCCATCTTATTCACTATGCTGTCCACTTTAGAGACGATATAGTTGTAAAAGATTTGGAGGATAATAGCCGTAATAAGACCGAATACCGTGGTCAGCAAGGCCACTTTGATACCTCCGGCCACGACGGAAGGCGACAGGTCTCCGACCACTTCAATTTTATCAAAGGCCTGGATCATACCGATTACCGTTCCCATAAATCCGAGCATGGGGGCAATGGCGATAAAGAGCGAGATCCACACCAAGCCTTTCTCCAACAAGCCCATTTGGACGTTTCCATAAGCCACGATGGCTTTTTCTACGGCTTCTGCGCCACGGGGCACGTTTTTCAAGCCCTGATAGATGATGCTGGCTGCAGGGCCGGGTGTTGCTTTAGCCACTTCCATAGCGCCCTCCAGATCATTGTTTTTTAAATGATCATCGATTTTGGCGAGCAGGTCTTCGGTATTGACGCTGGCGATGTTCAAGGTGATGATACGCTCAATGGCGAAGGCCAGACCGAGAATCAAGCACACCAGTACCGTACTCATGAACTGCCATCCACCTTCGATGAATTTTTCTTTCAAAATCTGAAAGCCGGTTTTCTTAGGAGCTTTCTCTTCACTGCTTTCCTCCAAGGCTACAGGAGTTTGTTCTTCTACAGCAGCTTCTTCTTCCATAGTCGTTTCTTCCTGCGTAGTTTCATCGGTAGCTGCAGCATCCTCCTGTTGGGCAGTTGCCTCACTGCCGTTTTCCTGGGCTATAACAGGTGAATGAACAAGTGCCAAAACGCCCAACATGAGCAAAAGTGCAAATAGGTTTCGCATGATCAAATAGGTTTTACGAATGTTTTAGTTAACGTAGAAAGCGGAGAGGGCGGGATTCGAACCCGCGATACCCTTTTGGGGTATACACGCTTTCCAGGCGTGCCTCTTAAGCCACTCGAGCACCTCTCCTCACATCCCGTGTATGAAAAAATGTGCCCGTTGACACATTTTGCGAAAGCAAAAATAGAAATACAATTCAAACTTTCAACACACGCGGGGCAAATATGCGAAAAAAAATGTGTTTTCACCCCTTTTGAGCACTTTTTGGGCCTTTGGCGAAGCAATTCCTGCCATTTCTTAAGATGCATCAAAAGGCAGAAAGGGATGCACGGCTAAAAAGTCGCTCCGCATTTTGGGTCGTTTGACGCGCCACTTCTTCCAAAGAACGCCCCATGGCTTCGGCCAAAGCCGCTGCAATAATCGGAATGTAAGCACTTTCATTGCGCTTACCTCTATGAGGGACAGGAGGCAAAAAAGGCGCATCCGTCTCCAACACCAGAGCCTCCAAAGGCAAACGCGCACAAACAGCCTTCAAACCACTCTTTTTGTAGGTGAGCACCCCGCCTATACCCAAGTAAAAGCCCATATCCAAAGCCCTGACAGCCTGCTCGTAATTGCCCGTAAAACAGTGTAACACCCCGCGCAAATCATCGCCTTGCACCTCTTCCAACAAATCCAAGGTATAATCCATCGCTTCCCGAATGTGTACGGCAATCGGCAAGGCGCGCTCCTTGGCCCAGCTAATCTGCTCAAAAAAAGCCCGCTCTTGTTGGTACTTATACGTAGTGTCCCAATACAAATCTATGCCGATTTCACCTATGGCCACGAACTCCTCTTCATCCAGCATGCCCTTCATCTGCTGTAAAATCTCCCGATAATCGGTTTTTACATCCGTAGGGTGCAAGCCCAGCATGGGAAAACAGTTTTCGGGCCAGGCTTTCGCCAAATCCAAAACCGCAGGTAAACTCTCCAAATCGATGTTCGGCAAATACATCTTTTTTACTCCTGCAGCCAAAGCGCGCTCTATAACTTGCTGCCGATCTTCGTCAAAACGATCCAAATACAAATGCGTATGGGTATCTATATAGCTCCGGTTCATCTCAATTTTCTTATCATTGCACGAAATTGCAAAGTTCTGAAATTTATTTTAAGGCAAAGTCCTTATACCCCACTCAAATCCTTGCTCCATGAAAATTTTTCGCCGAATCCTCTTCCTTTTAGCAGCTTTACTCCTTTTGTCCTTCCTCCTGCTTTGGATTTACCTCCGGCAAACAGCTCCCACCTATCAGGGCCGGCTGGATACAGTGGGCTTGCAAGAAGAAGTCGAAGTGCTCTTTGACGACTACGGCATACCCCACATCTACGCCCACAACGCCGCCGACGCTTACAAGGCCCTGGGGTACGTACACGCCCAGGATCGCCTCTTTCAAATGGAAATGATCCGACGACTGGCGGCAGGGCGACTGGCGGAAATTTTGGGCCCGGATTTGTTAAAAGTAGATCAGTTCTTTCGCACCTTAGGCTTTCGCCAAAAAGCCGAAGAACAAGTAGCCCTCTTCTTCGAACAGACAGACAGCTCCTGGCAACAGCTGGCTCAAAGCTACCTCGACGGCATCAACGCCTTCATCGACCACGGCCCCACTCCGCCGGAATTTTCCATCATCGGCATACCCAAAACCCATTTCGAACCGGCCGACATCTACGCCACCATTTACTACATGTCTCTGGGCTTTGCCCAAGGCACCAACAGCGACCCCTTCTTCGCTCAAATCAGAGAAAAACTGGGCCCGGCTTACGCCGCTTACTGGACACCCCAAACAATGAGCGACAGCAGCCGGATTCCAACCAAAGCCTCCGGTGCTGAGAACGCGCTCTTCGGCAGCCTCATTCAACAAACCGAAACAGCCGGCATACCCCTATGGACCGGCTCCAACGGCTGGGTCTTGGGGCCCTCCCGCACTGCCTCGGGGCGAGCTATCCTCGCCAACGATACCCACATCAAATTCTCCCAACCCTCCGTCTGGTACGAAGCCTACATGGAATACCCGGACTTCTCTTTCTACGGCTATTACCTGGCCGGCGTACCCTTCCCCATCATCGGACACAACCAACAACTCGCCTGGGGCCTGACCATCTACCCCATCGACAACCTGGACCTCTTCCTGGAACACCCCCAACAAAACAACCCCCAACTCATCCTCCAAGCCCGAGACAGCTCCTGGATACCTCTCCAAAAACGCGAAGAAACCCTAAGCATCAAGGGACAAAAAGACACCACCCTGATCCTTTACAGCTCTCCGCGAGGCCCCATCATCAACGAAGTCGTACCCGAACTCCAAGACCAAAAACAACCCGTCTCCCTCTGGTGGTCTTTGCTACAACTCGACTCCCGCGTCCTGGAAGCCCTCTACCACATGCAACGCGCCCAAAATCTGGAAAGCTTTCAAAGCTATCTGCCGGGCATCGACATCATCGGCCTCAACGTCCTCTATGCCGATGCCGAAAACCACATCGCCTGGTGGGGATGTGGCAAAATCCCCAAGCGAAACCCCGGCGTCAACCCCTTTTTCCTGCTCGATGCCGGCAAAGTTCAACATTTGCCGACAGGCGAATACCTACCCTTTGAACTCAACCCCCACAGCATAGACCCGCCCGAAGGCGTCATCGTATCGGCCAACAACCGCCCCGTAGAAGGCCCCGCACAACACTACCCGGGATACTACCTGCCCCGAGATCGCTTCCTGCGCATCACCGAATTGCTCAAGCAAAAAGAAAAGTGGCAACTCGATGAGCTCAAAGCTATCCAAGCCGATATCTATTCCCGCAACCACCAACAACTGGCAAGCCTCATGGCCAAAGCTCTCCAAAACAACTGCCCGGAACAATCCGCCTACATTCAAATCCTTCAAAACTGGGACGGCCGGTACACCCGACAAGCTACGGCTCCCACCCTCTACAACAAACTGCTCTACCACCTGCTCCGCCTGGCCCTCACCGATGAAATCGGCGAAGAAGATTTCCTCAAAATCCTCGATTGGTACGCCTTTAAAAAGGGCATCCCCCGACTCGTACAAGACCCCCAAGCCCCTTGGTGGGACGATCAAAACACCCCCGACATCACCGAAACCCGAGACATGCTGATCTGCCAGGCACTCGACCAAAGCATCGAAGAGCTCAACGCCCAACTGGGCAACGAACCCGACTCCTGGAAGTGGGAACGCGTCCATACCCTCACCCATCAACACCTCCTCGGCCGACAAAAACCCCTTGACAAATTCTTCAACGTAGGCCCTTTCCCCGTAGAAGGTGGAAATGCCGTACCACTCAAAATGGAATATACCCTCAATCCCCAAGGGCTCTACCCTGTTAAAACCGGTCCGGCACTGCGCATTCTGCTCGACTTCGCTGCACCCGACCAATCCATAAGCATTAACCCTACAGGACAATCCGGGCACTTCATGAGCCCGCACTACAGCGATCAGGCAGAAATGTACGTCAACAAACAATACCGCCGCCAAATCAGCTCGCGCAAAGACCTGCAAAAAGCCAAAAAACTCCTGCTCAAATAAGCTCAGCCTCCAATACTTGACATAGAACCAAACCCGTAAGCCTATAAATCTGAAAAGGTAAAGTGCCCGAGTTTGCCGGCCAACATCATAACGCATGGCAAACTCTGCCTTTTTACACCCCATGTTTCACCCTCTAAAAACAAAAGCATGAAAAGCTCATCAACAGTTTTATTTCTTCTACTTCTGATTGTTCATGTCAAAACGAGCACAGCCCAGGACAACTCCTGCAAACTCCGGTGGGGCATCAACCTCAGCGGCACCTCCGACTACGGCACCGAACTGCCCTTCGTGGACATGATGCACAGCGCCAGAACTTGGTTCACCAAAGAATTGGACAATCCCGACGACCCCTGGGACAGCCAACATGCCGATGAGCTTTCCTACCGCCCGGATGGCTACCCCACCGAAATACCACAAACCGTAGCCTCCTCTGCCTACCAACAACAAGTAGCTACCTTCTGGGTCCTCGAAACCTGGCCGCAAGGCACCTACACCCTGCTGTGGGAAGGCAGCGGAGAACTCCTGCTCTACGGCTTCATCACCAATATCCAGCAAACGGACAGCCACACCTACACCTTTGAGCTTGAACAAAACCTGCCTCCCGACGCTTACCTCCAGCTCATCATCGCCCAATCCGACGCCAACGACCCCATACGCAATATCCGACTCATCATTCCGGGCGCCCTCAATACGTATCAAACCCAACCCTTCAACCCCGACTGGCTGGAAAAACTCTCAGCTTTCTCCACCGTCCGCTTCATGGACTGGGGCCAAACCAACAACTGGGGGCAAGACGACCCCTGGAGCTGGAACGATACCACCCTCTTCACCTGGGAAGAGCGATCCCTGCCAGACCACTACACCTGGGCCTACAACAAAGGGGTACCCTATGAAATTATGGTTCAGCTCATGAACCAAATGGACCTCGACGGCTGGGTTTGCGTACCCCACCGCGCCTCCGACGAATACATCCAGCAAATGGCCGCTTTCTTCCGCGACAACCTGGAGCCCGAACGAAAAATCTATGTCGAATACAGCAACGAAATCTGGAACTGGATCTTCGGCCAAACCCAATGGCTCTACGAATACGGCTGTGTACAGCAAAACCTCGATTGGCCCGAAGGTATCGTGCCCTACATCCAAAACTGCCTCGACATCTGGACCGAAGCTTTCGCCGGCCAGGAGGATCGCCTGGTGCGCGTAGCGGGCCTCTTTACCGCCTGGCAAGACGTCAGCAACCGCATCGTCTTCAACCTCACACCGGGTAGCTTCGACGCCATCGCCCCGACCTTTTACTTCTGGCTTAATGAAGAAGCAGACAGCACCCTGGACGAACTGGGCAGCCAGGCCACCGCAGCCGACATCGCCTTTTGGGTGCGCCAAAACTTCCCTCAGGGACTGGCCTATATCCAGGAACAAAAAGAAACCATAGCGGATTCCCTCGGCCTGCCCATGCTCTTCTACGAAGGAGGGCAGCACATCACGCCCCATCCTTTTGGTGAAGAACCCACTTACGCCCAGGCCTTGCTCGACTTACAGCGGGATACGGCCATGTACAACCTCTATACAGAATGGTTCGACATGCTCCGCCAGCTCAACGACAGCTCACAGCCCTGGCTCATGAATCACTTCAGCTTCATCGCCCGCCGAAGTGCACGCTACGGCAGTTGGGGCCTGCTCGAAAGCCTCTATCAAGACACTTCGGCCATACCCGCCCCCAAATACCGCGCCCTGCTCGAAGCCATAGAGCAAGACGACTGCCTCAACACAAACACCCGAGAAATCGAACAGGTAGATGCCACCGGCTGGCAAATCGCACCCAACCCCCTGCAGGACCACTTCCTCTACATCTCGGGACCTCAAGAAAACCAACCCCTGAAAGCGACACTCTACGACCTGCAAGGGCGCAAGCTCTTTGATGCCTTTCGGCAAATGGAAACCGGCTTGAGCATCCGGCTACCCGATTATTTGCCGAAAGGCGCCTACTACCTGCGCCTACAACAAGGTGATCAAAGGCAAACTTTCCTGCTGATAAAATAACCTGCCTACTTCTTGCCCAACAACTCCAATACACCGGCCGACATGGCTTTGACCCCCGTTTTGATGGTCGGCTCGGGAAGAGGGGCAAACCGAGACGAGTGCAAAGAGGGCAAAGTCGTGCCCTCGCGCTCGGCCTCTTCTACCTTAACCGGATCGGCAGCACCCAACCAAAACATGAAAATGGGAACCTTCTCTTCCGTACGGCCATAGCGCGCAAAGTCCTCCCCACCCATGACGGGCGCCGACTGAACGAGTTGCTCCGCGCCCAACATCTCCTTCTGAGCTGCCACAATGCGCTCTACCAAAGCAGGGTCGTTGTACAGAGCCGGGGTGAAATCATCGGCCATTTCAATTTTGGGCCACATCTCCTCAGGCAAACCGGCCGACAGCCCTATGCCTTTGCAAATTTGCTCAATGCGGCTGATGACGAGCTGACGCGTCTCATCCGTGTAAGATCGCAAAGTCAGTTCCAGCTTCACTTCATTGCCGATGATGTTGCCCTTGGTGCCGCCATGTATGGATCCCACCGTTACCACTGCAGGCTCCAAAGGAGAAACGTTGCGGCTGACCACCGTCTGAAGTTGCAACACCAACTCAGCAGCCAGCACCACCGGATCCACCGTGGTGTGCGGATAGGCTCCGTGCCCGCCACGCCCGTAAACCGTGATGTTCATCATATCCACATTGGCCAGCGAATAACCGGCGTGATAGCCCAATTTCCCGGCGGCCATATCGGCTTTAACGTGTAAAGCCAAGGCGTAATCCGGCACGGGAAAACGCTCGTACAAACCATCGGCTAACATGGCCTTGGAACCTCCTCCGCGCTCTTCGGCCGGCTGGCCGATGAAAACCAAAGTGCCCGCCCAAAGGTCGCGATGTGTCGCCAAAAAACGAGCCGTACCCAACCAAACCGTCATGTGGATGTCGTGCCCACAGGCGTGCATGACGTAAACTTCTTTGCCCTGGGGATCCTTAGCCTGAACCGTACTGGCATAGGGCAGGCCCGTCTCCTCCTTTACGGGCAAAGCATCCATATCGGCTCGCACCAAAACCACAGGGCCTTCACCATTGCGCAAAACCCCGACCACACCGGTTCCTCCCACCTTCTCCGTAACCTCAAAACCGGCCTTGCGCAACTCATCCGCTACCCGTTTCGAGGTCTCAAATTCGTAAAAGGAAAGTTCCGGATGGCTATGACAGGTTTTGTAAAAATCTTCTAAATAAGGATAGTCGGCATCTACCGCCCTCTCAACCGTAGCTCTTTGAGCTTGAACAGGAGAAAAGAGCAAAAACAAACAGCCTGTCAACAGGGCTGCCCGTAAAACCGCTACCCGACAAAGAAAAGCTTTCATGAGGCATTAGATTTAAAGTCCTGACGCGGAATAGCGCCATATTCCCGAATCAGCACATCGTCGTAATCATCGGCCTTTTGAAAGAGATCGGCCAAGAGGTAACGCGCTGTCTCCGGTTTTAAAAATTGGTCGTGAATCTGCAAAGACAAATAAATTTCGCGCTGAAACACGCTGAAAGACAAACTTTGCAACTTGTGGTTCTCGCGCAACATAAATTCATACAAGGGGCCTATGCCTTTTTTGGGCAAATAGGCCAAAAGGGCATCGCAGTAAATCATTTTTCCCTTGGCATCGTACTGTATCTTAATTTTAGAGCTGCCCCGTTCAATCAGCCAGCCATGAGGCCCTTTTCGACAGAGCTTCAACTCGTAACCCAAGGCCTCCAGCACCTGCTCTATGGTCAGGGCAACGCCTGTGGGCTGATATTCCGGAAATAAAGAAGGCCAAGTCACTTCCGCGCCGCAGTGAGGACAATACTTACCCGGAGAATCAGCCGAAAAGATGATGTTCAAACAAGAAGCACAGCGCAAGGCTTCCTCATCGCCCGAAGTAGTGATGTCTTTCAACTCGTCTAACACCTCCGACAAATAGTTGACCGGCAGTGAAAAACCCATGTTGTCGCCATCTCTCATGATGAAGGTATTCAGACCGATAACCTGGCCGGAGGGGTTGATTAAGGGGCCCCCACTGTTCCCCGGATTGAGCGCTGCATCGTGCTGGAAATAGTGGATATTATCGGCTTCCTTTCTTCTATACATGGTGTTAGAGACAATGCCCTGCGTAGCGCTATACTCCAAACCCAAAGGGTGCCCCACAGCCAAAACCGGTTGTCCCTGGCGCACCTCCTCGGCACGACCCAACTCCACATGCGGCACCTCTGTCTCCGGCAGATCCAAAAGGGCAATGTCGTAAGAGGGGTCGGTATAAACCACCCGAACCAATTGCTTCGGAAAAGGCTCCCCATCAATCAAAACCTCCCGATTGCCGCGCACGACATGCTCATTCGTAACGATGAGGTCTCTGTCCTTCAAACAAAAACCGGTGCCCGTACCATAAGGCGTGGCAATCTGCACGACTACTCGCCTGTAGTATTCAATGATCTTCTCCATAAATGAAGCCTTTTTACGTCATGGTACCGGCTTAAAGAAAACTCGAGCTCCTGCTGCAACATCCGTCAAACCGGAAAGTGCGGTGCTGCCGATAAAAAAGCTCGGACGACAAAGATAAGTGTCCATAGCAAAACCAAAGCTTCAATCCTCAAAAAACTTAAGCCCACAGAATCCCTATCTTTGTCTCCCATGCAAACCACCACGAAGAAACTCATCGTACTGGCCGGGCCTACTGCTGTGGGCAAAACGGCTTGTTCTCTCCAACTGGCAGAAAAATTCGGCTGGGAAATCCTCTCTGCCGACAGCCGCCAGTTTTATCGGGAAATGAACATCGGCACAGCTAAACCCTCGGAAAACGAACTGAACCGCGTACCCCACCACTTCATCAATTCCCTCAGCATTTTCGACGAATACGACGTAGGACAATTCGAAAGAGATGCACTTCAATGCCTGCAGCAACTGTACGAAAAACAACATAGTGCCCTGCTCACCGGTGGCTCGGGTCTCTACATCCGTGCCCTTTGTGAAGGCTTGGACGATTTCCCCCAAATACCCCGAAGCATTGCACAAACCGTAGAACGGGATTTGCGCGAAAAAGGCCTGGAATATCTGCAAGAAGAACTGCGCCAAAACGACCCCGCCTACTACCGACAAGTAGATCTGAACAATCCACGCCGCCTG
>JALSKB010000161.1 GCA_026989035.1 Saprospiraceae bacterium
CTTCAAAGGTTTCGTTTCCGAGGTTGTGCAAGAGAGCATTGCCCTGAGGGGTATTGGTAACGTAGATGTCCTGGAAGCCGTCGTTGTCGTAATCTCCTACGGCTGTACACATGGCGTTGAGAGCTATCCCTGCACCCGAGCTTTGGCTGAGATCGACAAAGGTGCCGTCACCCTGATTTTGCAAGAGGGTGTTGCCTTTGGTCTTGTCATGTGCTGTGTAGATATCCGGCCATTTGTCGTTGTTAAAATCCAGAAAGACCGAGCAAAACTGCAATTTATGGGCATCGTCGGCTCCAGCATCAATGGCCACGTCTTCAAAGGTGCCGTCGGCTTTGTTCATCAAAAGATAGTGGCGACTGTTGGTGGTGTCGTTGAAGTAACGCGAGCCAAAATACAGATCAATCCATCCGTCTCGGTTGAAATCGCCCCAGCAGGCTCCATAGGTATTGGCATCGTCATCGGGCATACCGGCCTCATCGCTGACATCTATCATGTTAAGGGTGTTTTGCCCGGCATTTTTGAACAGGTAATTTTGACCTTCAAAGACAGCAATGAAGAGATCTTTGTCGCCATCGTTGTCGTAATCTGCCCATAAAATTTGTTTGCAAGGCTCGGGAATGCCCGTTACCAGCTGAAGCTCGGTGAAGCCGTTACCCGTGTTTTGAAAAAAGCGTGGGCCGTTTTCCTGACTGGCCAGGGAAATATCGTCCAGACCGTCGCCATTGAAGTCGCAAAAACTGACGCCTCCACCGGAGACTCCACTGCCATAGGAGTGGAGGATACCCATGGATTCGGCTACATCCTCGTAGAATACTTGTGCTTGTGCGAGTTCCAGGCAACCAAAGGAGGCTAAAAAGAGGAGAAGTTTTTTCATCTTGCTAACGTTTGGTTTATTCTTCTTCTGTAGATAGCGGGAGTTTGTAGAAATAGGAGTTTGTCTGACTTTTTGGGTTGGTGGTGTATTGATAGTGGAAAGTAGGAAGTGTTTGGGGAGGCTCCGTTTCTTTTGATCGTGTGGATTTGGCTGCTTTGGCTATTTGAGTTTGCTTTAATTCGGAAGTCGTATAGGTGTAAGTAAGAGAGGAAGAAGATTTGGCTTGTCGCTTGGGCAAGCGAAAGTGTATGGCTAGTCTTTTTTGAAAGCGCAGACGAGTTTTGAGGTGCCCCGGCTGAGGTGGCACGTTGAATTTCAGCAATTTGGCTACGCGTACGGCTTCTTCATCGCAGCCATGGCCGAGATGTTTGAGTATGCGCACTTGTACGACTTGTCCTTGTCGATTAATGAAAAGCATGAGTTGGACATCGCCTTCGACGCCTTTGGTCAAAGCCTCTTCAGGATAGCGCAGTTGCGCTTTGATGAAGGCTTTCATAGCTTGTAAACCGCCCGGGTAATAAGCTTTTTTGAGGAAGTGCTTGTCTTTTTTCTCTTTGGGCATAGTCGTGTTGTGTAGCGAGGGTGAGCCGGAAGTGTAAAAATAGGAACTTATCCGGCTTTCGCCAAATGAAAAAAGGGCTTCGCCATCAGTTTGGCCTTCTGCCAAGGAGCTTTTTTTGATGATAAGAGCATACTTGCTTCGCTATGAGTCAACCTCCGGTGTTTCTATATTGTTTTATTTTTGATACGGATGAACTGCTTCGGGTGGTTTGTCTTGTCAAAAGCCCCTTTGAGGGGAGGAGCAACAATCCGGGAATGAAGAAGGCGACTTTTATGCGTTATTTGCGGGATGAGAAGCGATATTCCGAGCATACTGTTCGGGCCTATTTGCGCGATGTGGAGAATTTTTGGGAGTTTTTAAAGACGTATGATGAGTCGATGAATTTGGCGGAAGCAGAATCGCAGCACGTTCGTTCCTGGTTGGTGTCGATGATGGAAGAAGGGTTGTCTGTGCGCAGCATACGCCGTAAGTTTTCGTCTTTGCGCTCGTATTATCGCTTGATGAAGCGAATGGGGCATTTTGCCAATGATCCCTTACAGCGCGTCCCTTTGCCGAAAGGCAAAAAGAGACTGCCGGAATACGTGCGTGAGTCGGAAACAAAGCGCATGCTGGAGGACAGTAGCCGGGCTGTGGAGGATTACGCTTCGGCACGGGATCATTTGATTTTAACCTTACTGGCCAATTTGGGTTTGCGTCGATCGGAAATTTTGACTTTGCGTTGGGAGGATGTGGACATGAGCGGGCGGCAATTGCGGGTGAGGGGTAAAGGCGGGAAAGAGCGCTTGTTGCCTTTGTTACCTGCCTGGGAAGAGCTTTTTAAAGATTACAAGGCGTTTTACGAGCGGGATTTTGGTGAGGCAAGCAGGGGTAGGCCCGTTTTTTTGTTGAATTCGGGCAAGCCGCTTTACCCCAAGTTTGTTTATCGGTTGGTGAGGCGCAGGCTGGGCACGGTAAGCACTTTGGAGCGGCGAAGCCCGCATGTGTTGCGTCATACTTTTGCAACGCATTTGTTGCAGCGGGGAGCGGATTTAAACGCAGTGAAAGAGCTTTTGGGGCACAGCAGTTTGGCTGCAACGCAGGTTTATACGCATCACGCTATGGAGCGTTTGAAAGAAATTTATCGACAGGCCCACCCCAAGGGAAAGGATGGCAAGTCGTAGTTTTTTACCTAAAAAACTTGAACAGCATGAAGATTATGACGGATTCCATTCACTTCAAAGCGGACAAAAAGTTGTTGAGTTTTATCGAAGAGAAAGTAGGTAAGCTTGAACAATATTTTGACCGGATTGTGGATGCGGAAGTGAAACTAAAGCTGGAGAATACCGGCACGGTGCGAGACAAGGTGGTAGAGTTGAAGTTGAAGGTTCCGAAAGAGACCTTATTTGCTGCGGAGACGCACAAGACCTTTGAAGTAGCTACGGACCAGGCTGTTAAGCAAATGGTTAGACAGTTAAAAAGATATAAGGAGAAATTGCGCGGATAAGTGGTTTGCCTGGCTTGAGAGAGGGGTTGGTAAAACGGGCAAAAAAAAACTCAAAAAAGTTTTTCTATTTGCGAGGAAGGTTGTATCTTTGCCCCGCTTTTTGCGGAAGGAGTTGAGCTTCTTTATCCGAAAAGGCATGTGCCAGTGTAGCTCAGTTGGCCAGAGCAGCTGATTTGTAATCAGCGGGTCGGGGGTTCGAATCCCTCCACTGGCTCTGGCGGGGAGGCTGTTTAGGAGGGGCTCTTCGAAAGCGGGGAGTTTGTTGCTGCGCAAAATTTCACATATTGGGGGCGCGCCGGAGTGGGAGAGCCGGGCCAGACTGTAAATCTGGTGACTACGTCTGAATAGGTTCGAATCCTATCGCCCCCACAGCACGCGGGTGTAGCTCAATTGGTAGAGCATCAGCCTTCCAAGCTGAGGGTTGCGAGTTCGAGTCTCGTCGCCCGCTCAGGAGATACGGTAGGCCCCGAGCTGGAAGCAGCTTGGGTTTTGCTGTGTCGTAAGGAAAGTCAAAAGCCAATGTAGCTCAGTGGTAGAGCACTTCCATGGTAAGGAAGGGGTCGGGGGTTCAAATCCCTTCATTGGCTCTGCGACGATGAGGTCTTTGGTGGCTTCGTTTTTTTGCTTACTTAAATTTTTAAACCTTTTTACAGATGGCTAAGGAAACATTTGAAAGGACTAAACCGCACCTTAATGTGGGTACTATTGGTCACGTTGACCACGGTAAGACCACGCTGACAGCGGCCATCACGTACGTTTTGTCTCAGGATGGTCTTGCCCAGAAGATGGATTACGATTCTATTGATGCTGCTCCCGAGGAGAAAGAACGCGGTATCACGATCAATACGGCTCACGTAGAATACGAGACGGCCAATCGCCACTATGCACACGTGGACTGCCCGGGTCACGCCGACTATGTGAAGAACATGGTAACGGGTGCTGCTCAGATGGATGGAGCTATTTTGGTCGTTGCGGCTACGGATGGTCCTATGCCTCAGACGCGTGAGCACATTTTGTTGGCTCGCCAGGTAGGTGTGCCTAAGATTGTGGTCTTTATGAATAAAGTTGACCTTGTGGACGATGAGGAGATGTTGGAGCTGGTTGAGATGGAAATCCGCGAGCTGTTGGATCAATATGATTTTGATGGCGATAATGCCAAAATCATCAAGGGTTCTGCTTTGAAAGCTCTGGAAGGTGATGCCGATGCCATGCAAGCCATTCGGGATTTGATGGATGCAGTGGATTCGGAAATTCCCGAGCCGGCTCGTCTGGTTGATCAGCCCTTCTTGATGCCGATTGAAGATGTGTTCTCTATCACTGGTCGTGGAACGGTTGCAACCGGTCGTATTGAGCGCGGTGTGATTAACGTGGGTGACCCCGTAGAAATCGTAGGTATGATGAAGCCGGGAGAGAAGCCTTTGAACTCGGTCGTAACGGGTGTGGAGATGTTCCGCAAGATTTTGGATCGCGGGGAAGCCGGCGACAATGCAGGTTTGTTGCTGCGCGGTATAGAAAAAGACGCCATTCGCCGCGGCATGGTAATCTGTGCTCCGGGCTCAGTGAAGCCGCACACGCACTTCAAAGCCGAGGTGTATGTGTTGAGCAAAGATGAAGGTGGTCGCCACAAGCCTTTCTTCAACGGTTATCGCCCGCAGTTTTACTTCCGCACCACCGATGTGACGGGAGATATCAAGCTGCCTGATGGCGTGGAAATGGTGATGCCCGGTGACAACGTTTCGCTGGAAGTGAAGTTGATCAACCCGATTGCCATGGAAAAAGGTCTTCGTTTCGCTATTCGCGAGGGTGGTCGCACCGTGGGTGCCGGCCAGGTGACGGAGATCATTGAGTAATACAGCGATGATTCTGCTGCGGAAAAGGGCTTAGCCCTTTTCCGCTAAGCAGTTGATTGAATACACTCCAAAGCGGCAAAAATTAAGTGGTTGAAACTGCTTAATTTTTGTTGCATCTACGGGTATAGCTCAATTGGTAGAGCGACGGTCTCCAAAACCGTAGGCTGGGGGTTCAAGTCCTCCTACCCGTGCATTGAATCACCTAAGGGATATAAGCCCGCAAGCGATGGAAAAAATCAAACTGTACATCCGAGAGAGTTATGATGAGTTGATGCACAAGGTTACCTGGCCGAGTTGGACACAACTCCAAAGCAACACCTTGGCAGTTATTGTAGCTTCGGCTATTTTGGCTCTCATCATCATGTTGATGGATGCCGTGTTTAATCAAGTGATGGAATTTCTTTACCAATTGTAATCCAGGCTGCTTCTCATGTCAGACGAAAAGAACATCATACCGGAAGAACAACAGCCTGCAGAAGGGACTGCCGAGACTCAAGGAGAAGCTTCCTCTGTAGAGGAAACAAAGGGTTTGTGGTATCCTTTACGGGTGATTAGCGGTAAAGAACGAAAGATTAAGGAGCGTATAGAACTGGAAGTGCAACGCTCCAATTGGGGAGATTCTGTCTTACAGGTTTTGGTGCCGACGGAAAAGGTCTATAAAATACGTTCGGGCAAGAAGGTCATTATGGAGAGAAACTTGTTGCCGGGCTACATTCTGGTACAAGCTGATCCCGACAAATTTACGGGAGAGATGATCCAAACCCTGGCTAATATTCCGAATGTAATTCACTTTTTGGGCGGCAACAATCCCCAACCTATGCGGGCAGCAGAGGCCAATCGCTTGTTGGGCCGCGTGGATGAATCCGAGGAAAGCGGTGAAAGCATGCTGGAGCCCTTCATCGTGGGCGAAATGGTCAAAATCGTAGATGGGCCGTTTAACGATTTCATCGGCGAGATCAAAGAAGTCAATGAGGAGCGCAAGAAACTAAAAGTGGTGGTGAAGATTTTTGGCCGGGGAACAGAAGTGGAGTTGAATTTTATGCAGGTGGAGAAACAAGATTAAAAAATTTGCAAGGTCTTTGCCTTCTCCTAAGGAGAAAAGACCTTTTAAACAAACGATGCGATGGCAAAGGAAATAGATGGATTTATCAAACTTCAGGTGCGCGGCGGAGCAGCCAATCCTGCACCGCCCGTTGGCCCGGCTTTGGGTGCCAAGGGCGTGAACATCATGGAGTTTTGCAAGCGCTTCAATGCCAAAACAGAAGATCAAAAGGGAAAGGTCTTGCCGGTAGTCATTACCGTTTACAAGGACAAATCCTTTGACTTCATCATCAAAACTCCACCGGCAGCTGTACAGCTTCTGGAAGCGGCTAAAAAACAGAAGGGATCTCCGGAGCCCAATCGAAACAAGATTGCCAGTGTTACCTGGGAGCAGGTTCGGGCTATTGCCGAGAATAAAATGGCAGACTTAAATTGCTTTACCGTGGAGGCGGGTATGCGCATGGTAGCCGGAACAGCCCGGTCTATGGGAATTACGATTTCCGGTACGCCGCCCTGGGGCGAGGCAGAAGAAGCTGAAGCTTAAACAACTTGCGGCTGTAGGAGCTGCAGGGTCAAAATACAACCTTGATGCTTTGCAGAGCAGGCACAAGGTTTAGCGAAGGGAGTTGCAGCCTTGGCGTATGCAACGTTATGCATTTTGCGAAAGCACAAAAAGCAAAATGCTATTACCTCACGAACCAAAACAAAATCATGGCAAAAATTTCAAAAAAGAGGGCGGCGGCCAATGCCAAAGTGGATCCGCAAAAGCTGTATCCACTCGAAAAGGCCATGGCCTTAGTCAAAGATGTAAACACCGCCAAGTTCGATGCTTCGGTGGATTTGCACGTGCGCCTGGGGGTCGATCCCCGAAAAGCAGACCAAGCCCTGCGCGGAACGGTAACCCTTCCGCATGGCACCGGTAAGACCAAGCGCGTTTTGGCTTTTGTAACACCTGATAAGGAGCAGGAGGCTCTGGATGCAGGAGCGGACTACGTGGGCCTGGATGAATTGATTCAGAAAGTACAGGGCGGTTGGACGGATTTTGACGTGGTCGTAGCTATGCCCCAGGTCATGGCTAAGATTGGTAAACTGGGGCGTGTGCTGGGGCCGAGAGGTTTGATGCCCAACCCCAAAACGGGTACCGTAACGCCGGATGTGGGAGCTGCCGTCAAAGCCGTAAAGGGCGGAAAAATTTCGTTTCGCGTGGATAAATACGGTATCATTCACACTTCTGTGGGTAGGGTATCCTTTGATGCCGAAAAATTGAAAGAAAATGCTGAGGAGGTGCTGCATACTTTGCAAAAAATGAAGCCGGCTTCAGCTAAAGGCACTTACATGAAATCGGTTGCCGTGGCAAGCACCATGAGCCCCGGTATTAAAGTTGATCCGAAATCCTTCTGAAAATACAAGGATGCCCGGCCAAACCCAAGCAGTATGGCATCCCGATAAAATATTGAGCAAATGACAAGAGCAGAAAAAGCTGCGATGATAGAACAGCTAAAGGAGAAATTTGCCACGGCATCTTTCTTTTACTTCACGGATTCTTCTACGCTGACGGTGGAGCAGGTAAACGAGTTGCGGCGAAAGCTGCATGAGGTGGGCGTCGAAATGAAAGTCGTCAAGAATACCTTGGCGCAAAAGGCCCTTGAAGCCCTGGATGAGTCTAAAGGTGTAGAGCCTTTGTATGATGTCTTAAAAGGCCCTACAGCCGTGATGTTTACGGAAGTGGCCAATGCTCCTGCCCGGGTGATTAAAGCCTTTCGCGAAAACAACGAAAAACCGGTCATTAAAGCCGCCTATATCGATTCGGCGATTTATTTGGGCGATGAGCAGCTCGAAATGCTGGCATCTCTGAAATCAAAAGAAGAATTGTTGGGTGACTTGATCGGCTTGCTGCAATCGCCCATGCGCAACCTGCTGGGCAGCTTGCAATCCGGTGAGCAGACCATCATGAACTTGCTCAAAGCGCTGGAAGAGCGCGAAAACGCGTAAAAACACCTCGGTATTTTTACGCCTCAAATTTGGCTTCCAAGTTACGCACCATTTTTGGTAACTTTTTAAACCCATTGTAAAATGGCTGATATTAAAGCACTTGCAGAACAGTTGGTAAATCTGACTGTTAAAGAGGTTTCCGAATTGGCGGATTTTCTCAAAGAAGAGTATGGCATTGAGCCCGCAGCAGCAGCTGTAGCCGTAGCCGCCGGCCCTGCCGGAGGAGGTGAAGGCGGTGCTGCCGCAGAGAAGACCGACTTCGATGTCGTTCTCACCTCTGCGGGTGCAGCTAAGCTGAAAGTAGTGAAAGAAGTGAAAACTTTGCTCGGCCTTGGCTTGAAAGAAGCGAAGGAACTCGTCGATGGCGCCCCGACCAACATCAAAGAAGGTGTGCCTAAAGATGAGGCCGAAAGCATCAAAGCTGCTCTCGAAGCAGTGGGTGCTTCCGTCGAATTGAAGTAGTCCTTTTTTCATTTTGATGTCCAAGGGCTTGTTCCTGCTTGGGAACGTCAAAACCTTTGTGGCATCTCTTAGCTAAAAGCTGGCCTTGGCAAAAACAGCCATAGCACATACAAACGACCTGAATGGCTTAGCAGGGTGTCTCACCTTGCTAAGCCTCTCGTCGTCTATATGTAAAAAAGCGTTTCGAGAGGCTCCGGCTAAGCCTTACCCTTGCAGCGGTAAGTACCAAAGGAATACTCGTAAAGCCTCCGGGGCTTGACGGCTACACAGAGCCGAATTCTAAAGAATCTGTGATTTACCAGTGTCTTAAAAAGTCTATGACCATATGACAACAGCAAACGGAACTTCTTCCCGCATCAGCTTCGGGAAAATCAAACTCCCAAATCAATATCCGGATTTGCTGGAGATTCAATTGAAGTCTTTCCAAGAGTTCTTTCAACTCGAAACAACGCTGGACAACAGGATCAATGAAGGCCTTTACAAGGTGTTTCAGGAAAACTTTCCCATTTCAGATACCCGAAACATCTTCCTTCTGGAATTCTTGGACTATTTTGTGGACCCGCCCCGCTACTCCATTGAAGAGTGCATGCAGCGTGGCCTGACCTATAGCGTGCCTTTGAAAGCCAAATTGCGCTTGTCTTGCAACGATAAAGAACACGTGGATTTTGAAACCATCGTGCAGGATGTGTTCTTGGGCAACATCCCCTATATGACGCCCAAAGGCACCTTCGTCATCAATGGAGCCGAACGCGTTATCGTCTCACAGCTGCACCGCTCGCCGGGCGTGTTCTTTAGCCAAAGCTTTCACCCCAATGGCACCAAAATCTATACAGCTAAAATTGTCCCTTTTAAAGGTGCCTGGATGGAGTTTGCCTCCGACATTAACAACGTGATGTACGCTTACATCGACCGGAAAAAGAAGTTTCCGGTGACGACCTTGTTGCGGGCTATAGGCTACGATTCGGACAAGGACATCCTCAGCCTCTTTGGTCTGGCGGATACCGTTCCTGTAAACAAAACCAGCCTGAAAAAAGCCATCGGTCGCAAATTGGCTGCCCGGGTTTTGAAAAGTTGGTTCGAGGATTTCGTAGATGAAGATACCGGCGAAACCACTTCCATCGAACGCCATGAAGTCATCCTCGAACGCGACGAAGTGCTTACGGAAGACAACATCCAATTGATCTTGAACTCTTCGGCCGAGCACATTATCCTCCAACGCGAAGATGTGGATGAAGACTATTCCATCATCTACAATACCTTGCAAAAAGATCAATCCAGCTCCGAAATGGAGGCTGTGAACTACATCTATCGCCAGTTGCGAGGTACCGAACCACCGGATGACGAAACGGCCCGCGGCATCATCGATAAGCTCTTCTTTTCAGAAAAACGCTATAACCTGGGCGAAGTAGGTCGCTATAAAATCAACAGAAAGCTCGGCCTGGATATCCCCATGGATACCCTGATCCTGACTAAAGAAGACATCATCGTCATCGTTAAGTATCTGGTTCGTTTGATCAATCAAAAAGCGGAAATCGACGATATCGACCACTTGAGCAACCGACGCGTGCGCACCGTGGGCGAGCAGTTGTACGCCCAATTCGGGGTGGGCCTGGCCCGAATGGCTCGTACTATACGCGAACGGATGAACGTGAGAGATAATGAGGTCTTTACGCCCATTGAACTGATCAATGCCCGTACGCTGTCTTCGGTCATCAATTCCTTCTTCGGAACCAGCCAGCTGTCTCAGTTCCTGGACCAAACCAACCCGCTGTCGGAAATCACCCACAAACGGCGAATTTCCGCCTTGGGCCCAGGTGGTTTGACTCGTGAACGCGCGGGCTTTGAAGTGCGTGACGTGCACTATTCTCACTATGGCCGCCTCTGTACCATTGAAACACCGGAAGGCCCGAATATCGGCCTGATCTCTACCCTTTGTGTGCATGCCAAAGTCAATAAAATGGGCTTCCTGGAAACGCCCTATCATCCGGTCAAAGGTGGTAAAGTGGATTTGAAAAGCGGCGTTCGCTATCTCTCTGCCGAAGGCGAAGATGATAAGCGAATAGCCCAGGCCAATGCTGAAATTGACGAAAAAGGAGCCTTCCTCTCCGACCGCATTAAGTGTCGTGAACATGGGGATTTCCCCGTCTTGCCACCGGAAGAAATCGACTTCATCGATATAGCTCCGAACCAAATTGTAGGGGTCTCTGCTTCTTTGATTCCCTTCCTGGAGAATGACGACGCCAACCGGGCCCTGATGGGCTCCAACATGCAACGCCAAGCCGTGCCTCTGCTCAGACCAAGTGCTCCCATCGTCGGTACGGGTCTGGAAGCTAAGGTGGCTCGCGACAGCCGAATGTTGATCAATGCCGAAGGTAATGGCGTGGTGGAATATGTGGATGCCACGAAAATCGTCATTCGCTATGACCGCAGCGAAGAGGAACAACTCGTCTCTTTTGAGAACAGCGTAAAAACCTACAAGCTGATTAAGTTCCGCCGGACTAACCAGGGAACTTGCATCAACCTGAAACCCATCGTGCGTAAGGGAGACCGTGTTACCAAAGGTCAAATCCTTTGCGATGGTTACGCCACAGATAAAGGCGAATTGGCCTTGGGACAAAACCTGAAAGTGGCCTTCATGCCTTGGAAAGGTTATAACTTCGAGGACGCCATCGTCATCTCCGAACGCGTAGCTCGTGAAGACATCTTCACCTCGCTCCACATCGAAAACTTCGACCTGGAAGTGCGAGATACCAAGTTGGGCGAGGAAGAGCTGACCAGCGATATTCCCAACGTCAGTGAAGAAGCTATCAAAGACCTGGATGAAAACGGTATCATCCGAGTCGGTGCCTGGGTCAAAGAACGCGATATCCTCATCGGTAAAATTACCCCGAAAGGAGAAAGCGATCCCACGCCGGAAGAAAAACTGCTGCGCGCCATCTTTGGAGACAAAGCCGGCGATGTGAAAGATGCTTCCCTCAAAGCACCGCCCTCTACCCGAGGAGTTATTATCGGGAAGCAACTGTTCATGCGCGCTAAGAAAGACAAGCTTCAAAAAGAACAGGAGAAAGAACAACTGACGAAGCTGGAAGAAAAACACAAAATAGCCCTGAATGAGTTGAAAACCATTTTGGTGGATAAACTCTTCTCCCTGGTTAAAGGCAAAACCTCTCAGGGAGTCAAAAACTCTTACGGCGAAGTGCTCGTACCGAAAGGAACGCGCTTTACGCAGGCCATTTTGCGGAAGCTCAACTATGTCCACATCAATCCTACGAATTGGACAACCGATAAGCGCGTCAACAGCCTGATTACGCGTCTGCTGCACAACTACAGCATCAAGTACAGCGAAGAGTTGGGTCGCTACAACCGAGAAAAGTTCAACATCTCCATAGGTGATGAACTTCCCACAGGTGTGTTGAAGCTGGCGAAAGTCTATCTGGCTAAAAAGCGCAAACTGAAGGTGGGTGATAAACTCGCCGGCCGACACGGAAACAAGGGTATCGTCTCCAGGATTGTACCCGAAGAGGACATGCCTTTCCTGGAAGACGGGACGCCTGTTGATATTGTGTTGAACCCCTTGGGCGTGCCTTCACGGATGAATCTGGGTCAGATTCTGGAAACCGTTCTGGGGTGGGCCGGAGAAAAATTGGGTGTGAAGTTTGCCACGCCGATTTTTGACGGGGCCAAATCGGATGAGATTAAAGCGTACATCGATAAAGCCGGTTTGCCTTCTTTGGGGCAGACTTACCTCTACGACGGTGAAACGGGAGACCGCTTTGACCAGCAGGCTACGGTAGGCGTAATTTACATGCTCAAGTTGTCGCACATGGTGGACGACAAGATGCACGCTCGCTCTATTGGGCCGTACTCGCTCATCACGCAGCAACCTTTGGGTGGTAAGGCTCAGTTTGGAGGCCAGCGCTTTGGTGAGATGGAAGTTTGGGCTTTAGAGGCCTTTGGAGCAGCCAATATTTTGCGGGAGTTGCTGACCATTAAGTCCGATGATATGATGGGGCGTTCCAAGGCTTACGAGAGCATAGTCAAAGGGGATCCCTTGCCGGAGCCCAACATTCCGGAGTCTTTCAACGTGCTCATTCACGAGCTGCGTGGCTTGGCTCTGGAGGTGAGG
>JALSKB010000162.1 GCA_026989035.1 Saprospiraceae bacterium
TCGGCCATTTCGCGAAAGCGGCGCATCTCGGCTCGCGAAAGGGTTTTTAGCGCTTGAATGAGAGCATGGCGTACCATATAGATTTTTTATCCAAAATAAAAGAGATGTAAGTCATTGATTATCAAGCTGTAAAGTTAAGACTAATGCCGAAAAAATCCAAAAAAAGCTAAAAAATGTATTTTTTTTGTAGCAGAACTCGTAGCACTTTTGTATCATCAAGAAATGTAGCACTCTGCAAACCCCAAAACGTAAAAATGGAAATGCGTCAAACCGATTACGAAATGTCTAAACTGAGAACCATGAACCATCGATTTTCTCATTATTTTCTTCTCTCTTTGTTTCTTTTGATGTCTTTGTCTCTGCAATCCCAACCGGATCTTTGCGTAGAGTTTGAAGACATGACTTTGGGCAGTTATGGCCCGTCCACAGGTTATGCGGCGGGAGACTTGATTTACGAGGAGGGTGGTGTCAATATGTTTTTGGAAGTTTTGCACAACCCCAATGGCGTGGCCATGAACTTGGGGGAGTTGGTAGCTTCGGACGCTCCGCTGCCTTTTACCGGCTCCGGATTGAACGGCACCTATGTGATGGCCGCCAATGCTTCCATGGCTTTTGATTTCAGCAACTTGCCGGAGCCTGTAGGAGGTGTTGTGATTCCTTACTACGATGCCGGAGGCTTTGAAAATATTTCTGTCAACGGCGGTGAAGTGTGGGTGGCGAACAGCCCGGATGACTTTCCCGGGAACGTAGCGCCCAATGTGGAGCTGACTATCGAACATCCGGTTAATGCTCCGGATGGTTCGGGACTTATCATTTTGACAGGTGAAATCGAATCCGTTCTTCTCGGTGGGCAAGAATTTTTCTTCGATTTCGTCTGTTTGCAGTATTTCCCCTCTTGTTTAATTCTGAATGTGGAGGCCGAGGCTTTTTCCTGCGATGGAGAAGGTCTTTACAACATCTTGGTCAACTTCGATTACGTGGGTACGGGAGGCGATGGCTTTGTGGTGCATGTAAGCGATGAGGACTTCGGCCCCTTTGATTATGCCGACTTGCCGGTTACGGTGGGGCCGATTCCCGGCTTTGGCGTTGTGCCGGTAGAGGTGGTTGTAAGCGATGTGGCCAATCCGGACTGTGGAGGGGTAGCCGTTATCGATCCGGTGGACTGTTCCGATTTGTGTTTGGATTTTGAAGACATCGAGCCGGGCACTCTTTGGGGGTCTGGTGTGGGCAACAATCCGGGAGATGTGGTTTACGATGCGGAAGGCGTGTTGATGAGTGTGCATGGCCTGCTCTTGCCGGGAGGCCCGGATGTGTTCGGTAATGTGTTGTTTGACAATACGCCCGTAACCATGCCCGATGCTCCAATCAATGGTATAGCGGGCTTGACTTCCGAGATCAATTTGGGCTTTGACTTTACACTTTTGGATCATCCGGTAACGGCTCTGCGCATAGGCTTTGCCTATCAGGGAGGGGTGAACAACATCTCTTTCAACGATGGCGATGTTTTCATGTTTGAAAGTTTTACGGAACTGCCCGATTTGATCCCGGGGGCTCATGTGGTCTTGTTGCCGAATCCCCCTGCTGGAACTACCGAAGCCGGTTATCTCTTTCTCATCGCCGATGGCATGCCTTTGGAACACTTCATTCTGGGTGGGCAGGAACTTATTCTCGACAACCTCTGTCTTTTCCTCTCCAATCCTCCGCCTCCCTGCAGTATCTCTCATGTGGAAGTTCAACAGATGCCCTGTCTGGCCGACGGACAATTCTTTGTCCAGCTCTCTTTCGATCACGAAGGAACGGGCAATTTTGGCTTTAACGTGCACGGCAACGGCGTGGATTATGGCACTTTTTCTTACGATGATTTACCGGTAATGATCGGGCCCCTTCCCGGAGATGGCAACCTGTTTTACGAGTTTGTGGTGCAAGATGTGGAGTTTCCCGACTGCGGGGATTTTGTAGAACTGGGAACTGTCAGTTGCAGTGATCAGTGCGTGCAGATGGAAGATTTGCAAGTGGGTACGGTGTACGGTTCGGGAGCAGGTATGATGCCCGGAGATCTGGCTTTTGTCGAGGACGATGTGAGTGTAACCGTCGATAGTTTTCAATACTTTAACGGCACTTCAGGCTTTTTGAATGCCACGGTTGAGGATGGAAACTTTGGCCCCCCCGACAACCCTCTGACGGGTAATTACCTCTTCGTCTCCAACATCAATTTGACCTTTGACTTCACGGGCTTGGCAGAGCCGGTTACTTCTGTGGCTTTTGGTTTTGTTGACGGAGGCGGGGAAGAAAACTTTGCCATCAATGACGGAGAACTCTTTGTGTTGAACAGTTTCTTTGAGTTGCCTTTGCAGAGCATTCCCGGCTTTGATGTGATGGTCTTTCCCGCTCCGGATCCAAGTGACAACAGCGGTTATGTCATCATTAGCGGGCCCGTTGAAACCCTGACCATAGGCGGCCAGGAACTGGGCTTGGACAACATCTGTTTTGTTACGGTGCCGCCTTGTAGCATCAGCGGTTTAGAGGCTGGTTTCCAAGAAGTTACGCCCGATGGCTTGTCGTACTTGATCAATTTCTCCGTGGACGGTACCGATCAAGATCAATTTGATCTCTATTTCGATGGCGAGTTGCTGGGCTTCTACAGCTTGGAGGATTTGCCCTTGGAGGTGGTTTTGCCTTGTACCGATTCCTTGGAAGGCGAGATAACGGTTTGCATGAACGACTCGCCGGATTGCTGCGCTTCCCTGACGGTGGACATGTCACCCTGCTTACCTTGCAATTTGCACGATTTAACCATGGCGCCTCTGGGTTGTGATGGCAGCGGATTTTTTATGATTGAGGTGAATTTTGAGCACGATGGTCAGGGCACAGGGTTTAAGCTGAAAGCAGGAGGTCTTGTCTTTGGCCCCTATGACTATACCGATTTGCCCGTTACCATAGGTCCCTTCCCGGGAGACGGCACTACGGTTTATCCCTTAATTGTTCGGGATTTGAATGACCCGCATTGTTTTTTGACCGGCTTGTTTGGCCCGGTGGATTGCCAGATCGGCTGCTCGATCTACAATCTGTCGCTGAATCTTGAGGATCAAACTACCGACGGTCTGGTTTATCTGCTGGATTTCGATGCCATTAACCCGGTGTCCGATCATTTTGACGTGCATTTCAACGGCGATTATCTGGGAACCTTTGCCTATGGCGAGCTGCCGCTGGAGTTGCTCCTGCCTTGCTCCAATTTGCCGGAAGGCGAACTGGTCATTTGCGACAGCGAAGCTGCAGATTGCTGTGCAGCTGTTGCCGTCGATATGTCTGCGTGCCTGGATTGTCAAATCGGCGAGCTGATCGTAGAACCCCATGATTGTCAGAATGGCGAGTTTTACTTCGATTTGGATTTCCCGTATCAAAATGGAGCAGCGGCAGGTTTCAAGGTCGTGGTCAGCGGGCAAAATATGGGCATATATAGCTATGCCGATCTGCCTTTGACTTTGGGCCCGTTGGCCGGCGATGGCAGCACGGTTTATCACATCATCGTGCGCGACTTGGAAGATCTGCACTGTTTCCAGCTTGGAGAGTTTGGCCCCGTAGATTGCAGTGAGCCACCTTGTGAAGCGCCGGAAATTTACGTGGAAATTCTGGAAGAAACCGCCGAAGGAATTTTGGTAGAGGTTGGAGGGCTACCTACCAACCCGGCTGATGGCTCTGTAGATGTTTACGTTGGAGATTTGTTTGTCGGTACGTTTGGCAACTTCCCGGTAGATGTCATCGAACTTACTTTGCCTTGTCATCTGCCTTCACCTGCTTTGATTACGGTTTGCCGACACGAGCAACCGGATTGCTGCGGAAGCTTTGAATTGGTTCTACCGGATTGTCAAAACTGTCACATTTACAATGTGGAGGCCGAACACACCCTTTGTGATACGGCCGGCAACTTCAACGTCTTGCTCAATTTCGACTACGTGAATGTAGGTAGCCAGTTTAAGGTTGTGGGCAACGGTACCAATTACGGCTTGTTTAACTATGCGGATTTACCCATAGAACTGGGGCCTTTTGCCGGAGATGGCATCACGGTTTACGAATTCATCGTTTCCGATGTGACCGATCCTTCTTGTTCTGATTATACCGAAATAGGGCCGGTGGATTGTGAAGCTGCTTGTTCGATTTTCGACTTGACGGCCGTACCCGGAGACTGTGCTGCAGACGGAACCTACAGTTTGACCATTGATTTCAACTATCAAAATCCGGGCAACCTCTTCTTTGACCTGACTTTGGACGGTGATTTCATCGGTTTCTTCCCGCTGGCCGACTTGCCGATAACCATTGACGGCATTTTGCCGGGAACCAACCCCACTGCACAGGTGTTGATTTGTATCAATGACAATCCGAACTGCTGTGAAGACACCCATTACGACGTGCCGAATTGCGTGGTCTTTGACGAGATCTGGCCTGGCGATGCCAACAAAAACGGAGAGGCCAATTATGACGATTTGTTGAACATCGGTTTGGCTTATGGCAGTACGGGGCCGGCACGCAGTAGCCAAGGCATCAACTGGGAGGCACATGCCGGGCAAGATTGGCCACAGACTTTTGTCAATGGTGTGAACTACAAGTTTGCCGATTGCAATGGCGATGGCCTTATTGACGGGGCGGATATTGAAGCCATTGAAACAAACTATGGTCTAAGCTATGCAGAGCCTATTCCGGTTCCTGCCCAGGAAGCTTCGCAGACAGATCCCCCCATTTACCTTTCTTTACCCGCCAGCTTGCCCAACGGTCAGCCTTTGGAGGCCGATGTGATTGTGGGTACGGAAGCTATCCCAGTTGATGCGCTTTATGGATTGTCCTTTAGAATTCAGTTTGACCCGCAGGTCATCATACCTTCTACGGTGGACATCGACTTTGATAATTCCTGGTTGGCGGCAGGTGATGACATCATTAGCATCGATCGCACCTTGCTGTCGGAGGGCATAGTTGAGGTAGCGGTTAGCCGCATTGATCAGACTGATGTGAGTGGTTTTGGTGCCATGGCACAGTTTGTCGGCATCATCGATGATGTCTTGGGCAAGGGAGAGGTGAGCATCGATATTCTGGACGTCCATGCCTTGCGTGCTGACGAATCTCCGGTGCCGCTGTACAAATTGCCTGCACAGGCTGATGTCAGTACTTCTGTCAAAAGTCCCGGGCCGGCAGAGGGCATCGAATTGTTCCCGAATCCGGTTTCCGACTGGCTCTACTTCCATTTGCCGAAAGGCGTACACATCAGTAAAGTTTGGGTGTACGATGCTTGCGGGCAACGCCAATGGCTTAGCCTGGATGGACAAAAACTGAACATGAGCAAACTGGCCTTTGGCGTCTATTACTTGCGCATTGAAACGACAGAAGGAGAAGTCGTCTATCGAAAAGTGATGAAGTAGAGCCTTGGCCTTGCGGCAAATGAAAACCGCTGCTGAACTCACTGTTGGCAGTGAGTTGTGCTCATAGCAAAGTGCTTTGGGGGGCGTCGGCCTCCCAAGCACCCAGACTTTCGCTCGTTTGCGAGTCGTAAATGTTCCAAACCATTTAGGTTTTGGTATATAAAGAAAATGTGGTTTGTGGTTTGGGTAGAACCGGGGCAAGCTCCCGGTTTCTACCCCGACTTTTGGAAGCCGATGTGTGCAGCATCGGCTTTTTTTCGTACTTTTGCGGCTATTTTGAAGCCTGCTGGAACTCAAAGAGATTCGGCTTGGATTTTTGAACGGGCTTTCGAGCTTTCAATTTAATCTGCATGCAAGTCATTAGGAACATTGCCATCATTGCTCACGTTGACCACGGCAAAACCACCTTGGTGGACAAGATCATTCATTACTGTCAGGCCGTTGATCAGCGTAAGGAACAGGGCGAGTTGATTCTTGATAGCAACGACTTGGAGAGGGAACGCGGCATTACCATTCTTTCCAAGAATGTGTCGGTAACCTACAAGGGGGTAAAAATCAACATTATAGATACGCCCGGGCACGCCGATTTTGGCGGTGAAGTGGAGCGGGTGTTGAAAATGGCCGACGGCGTACTTCTCTTGGTGGATGCCTTTGAAGGGCCTATGCCTCAAACCCGTTTTGTTTTGAGCAAAGCCTTGGAACTTGGATTGAAGCCCTTGCTGGTAGTCAACAAGGTCGATAAGGAAAATTGCAGGCCGGACGAGGTGCACGAAGAAGTGTTCGATCTCATGTTCAATCTCGATGCTACCGAAGAACAACTCGATTTTGCCACGCTATACGGTTCATCTAAGCAGGCCTGGATGAGTACGGATTGGCAACAGCCTACTCGAGATATCAGTCCGCTTTTGGATACCATTCTGGAAGTCATACCCGAGGCGCCTTATCGCCCCGGAAAATTGCAAATGCAGATTACCTCCATGGATTTTTCGCCTTTTACGGGGCGCATAGCCATAGGGCGCGTTTACCAAGGCGACCTGGAGGAAAATCGGGATTATGCTCTTTGCCGGAAAGAGGGCACAAAAAAAGTGCGCATCAAAGAGCTTTCCGTTTTTGAAGGCTTGGGTAAGAAGCGGGTTTCGCGGGTGCGTAGCGGAGATCTCTGTGCCATCATTGGCTTAGACGATTTTGAGATAGGTGATACGCTTTCCGATTTGGACGAGCCGCAAGCTTTGCCTCGCATTTCGGTGGACGAACCCACCATGAGCATGTTGTTCACCATCAACAATTCTCCCTTTTTTGGCAAGGAAGGGAAGTTCGTTACTTCTCGTCATTTGCGCGATCGCCTGTTGAAGGAGACGGAGAAGAATTTGGCTTTGCGCGTAGAATTGACTGATACGGAGGACAAATTCAACGTATATGGCCGAGGCATTTTGCATCTGTCTATTCTCATTGAGACTATGCGGAGGGAGGGGTACGAGTTTCAGGTGGGGCGGCCCAGGGTACTTGTGCGTGAAACCGAAGAAGGCAAACAAGAGCCTTATGAGGTCTTGGTGATTGACGTACCGGAGGAGTATGCTGGCAAGATGATTGAGTTGGTTACCCAACGCAAAGGGGAGTTGCTGGTGATGGAACCCAAGGGCGATTTGCAACATCTGGAATTTGAAATTCCGGCTAGAGGGCTAATCGGCTTGCGCACCGATATTTTAACGGCTTCCGCCGGAGAAGCGATTATGACGCATCGCTTTTTGGCCTACAAGCCTTGGAAGGGGGAATTAAAAACCCGTACCAAAGGAGCCTTGGTTTCCATGGAAACCGGGCAGGTATTGGCCTATGCTTTGGATCGTCTGCAGGATCGCGGCAGCTTTTTTGTAGAACCCGGCGATCAGATTTACAAGGGGCAGGTTGTGGGTGAAAACACCCGCAGCAACGATTTGGAAGTCAACCTCATCAAAGGCAAAAAGCTGACGAACATGCGTGCAGCGGGTTCGGATGATGCGGCCCGCATCGCTCCGAAGATTCAGTTTTCCTTGGAGGAATTTCTGGAGTACATTCGCGATGACGAGTACCTGGAGGTTACGCCTCAGAGTTTGCGCATGCGCAAGATTCCCTGATTTGTGGCGTGCTTCTGCTTTGCCGGTCTATTCCCGTCCGGCCACATAGTCTTCCAGGTAGGCAAAGCGGGGCATCAGTTTCCCGTCTCGTGTGATGGTGGCGCGTTCAATCATTTGGCTTTGAGGTTTGAGCAATTCGGGAAAGACATAGCGAATAAATTGTTGTCCGAAGGCTGTAGAGGCATCTCGGGCCAATTCATTGGGCAGGTTGTCGATGGTCATCATGTCGATGACGTGTTCTTGATGTGGTTGCTCTTCTCGTCCGCTTCGGGGGTCAAAGCCAAAGATGGGATCTTCTATGGTCGTAGCTCTGACAGTGGCCGGAATGGAGGCATCCGGAGCGATGTCACAGGTAATATCGGCAATGACACGGATTCTAAACTCGGGTAGGTTCATTTCTTCTAAGGAAAAGAATTGGGGTGCTCCCTTCTTCCAGAAGATTCCGTTGATGAAGATGTCGCTTTGTCGGTAGTAGTCTTGGAAGTTGCTGATGAAGGCCTCCGGTTCGCGGTAAAAGGCTTCTTTGGTAAAGGCTTTACCGGAAGGATGTCGCACGTATTCCAGCGAGGAAAGCTGGGTAAATACGGCCCGGTCAAACCGGTTTTTTTGCAAGAACTCACCGGGTGTTATTTGTTGAATACCCATATCCTTGAGCACGGCAGCAGCACCCAAAGAGACCCGTCCTGTTCCCGTGAGTACGATTTTTACGGGAGGGATAGTGAGTTTGGAATAGTGTTCTTGGACGGCGGTGCGATAAGAGGGGAGGTCTTTGAGTCGCACCAGCTGAAAGGCTCCTGTTCGTTTTCCATAGGTGTAGAGTGCATTGTGTGCGCCTACCATGCCTGCAAAGAAGCCAAAGGCTATGACCCTTTGCCCCTTTTCATCTGTGAGCGCTTCATAGTCGATGAGTCGGATGTTTTTATCCAGGATAGCGCGCAGCAAGGCTCTGTTGTGCGGTTGTTTTTTGATGGTATGAGAGAAGAAGAAATAGGTTTTTTCAGGTATGAGCTGTTGGATGGGCACTTCTTTGACCCCCATTAGTACTTCTCTGTCATTTAACTTCTGACTCAGGGGAATCCCGGCTTGAAGGTATTCGGCATCACTGAAGCAGCGGCTGGGTGAAGGTTCTACGATGAGGTCTGCCCGGTATTTTTCCATGAGTTCTTGGCATGCCATGGGGGGCAATGCCACGCGGGTGTCGGGGGGAATTTTTCCCTCCTTGATGATGCCTATTTTCATCAGTTTGTCGATTTGGATTTATTTGATTTCCTCTGCTTCATGCTCTGCTTTCATCCAGAGCTCCGTGCAGAAAAGGGTTTGCAGTTGGTGTCCCATTTGCTCGAGGATGCGTTGAGTTTGCCACTCCCAGAGCGGGTCGGGATAGGGTGAGGAAGAGAGCAGGCCATCTATGAGCAGAAGGGTTTCCGGCGTTTCGCTTTCGGTTTTTATTTGCAGCCCCATTTGATTTGCCGTTTGGCGTATGCGAACATTCTCCTGTCCGTATTTTTTTTGATAAGCCTCTTTCAACTCCTGCAGCAGTGTAGGGCAGGGGAGTGCCTTTTCAGGTTCTTCTTGTTGTTGTACTTCATCCGAGCAAAGAGCTTGGATGAGGGGATGTTTTTCATCAAGGGAATGTATCAAATAGATGCCCTTACGGGCTACTTCTTTCATGGATAGCCATTGTCGGAGGATGTCTTTTGACTTTTCTTTCTGGAGGGCTGATTTGTCGTAGCCGAGTGAGACGAGGAGCAAGTCGTATTCCATGCCTGGCAGTTCGTGGGGCAGAAAGGTGGCCAAACCTTTTCGGAACAATTCGGTAAGGAAGTTTCGGTTTTTGCCCTGCGTGTGGAGGCGTCTGAGGTAATCGTTGATGAGGGTGCGTTGTGCCTCGGAAAAAGCTACCATAGCCAGTCGCGGATAGTTTTCTCCTTCTTGCGGATGGAGCTGGTTGAGCAATTGAATGAGTTGGTCGGCCTCGGCCAGATTTGTTCCGTCTTTTTCAGGTTGTCCGTTGGCCGGTATATCCCGTATTTTTATAGGGAGCTGGCGGTATGTGGGTTTTTCTATGGCAGAATATGGGCCACCCTTTTGTTGTGGATGAATTTCCCAGAGGCTGAATGGCAGGCTATATGCCCGGGTGATTTCCGTCCAGTTTTCGGGGAGATTTCCGTAGTTGAGTAGGAGGACATAATCGTAAGCTTCTGTTAATTTGGGAAAGAGGTGTGCAGCAGCAAAGGTGTTGAGCAATAAAACGGGGAATTGTGTGGCCAGTTTTTGGATGTTTGTTTTTTTTTCGGTTTTGGTTTTATCGAGTCGGAGGCTTTTTTCTTGCCAAAGCAGGCGGATGTATTCGGGTAGGAGAGCTTGTAGTTGGAGGCTTTGGGTGAGTATGTTTTCTCTTTCGGTCTTGGGGAGCTCCTGGCGCATGATTGGCTGGTAGTATCGAGTAAGCAGGCGTTCGTAATGCCAGCTGAGGAAAGCTGCATGCCAGTTCATGGGATTGATGCGGGCCAGGGCCAGAATGAGTTTTCTGGATTTTCCGGGCAATTTGAGCAGAAAGTGTTGCCATTTATAGACTTGCGGAAATTCGCTGAGATGCTGTCGGGTATTTTCAAATTGCTCCAGCAGTTGTTCCAACAATTGTTGGCGTTTGATGAGGGTGAGGACGCGGTTTTCTATGTGAGCGTGGTAAATCCGGCTGTTGTTCAGCTTTTCGATAAGTTGGTCAAAATCACTTTCCAGCTTGTTTATTTCGGAAGAGGAGGGGATTTCTTCCCAGGCGGTTTTAGCACTTAAGCGGAGGAGGTGCTTATCCATTTCCTGGCGTTGAGCTGTTCGCCAGTCCTTTAATTGGTTTTCAGCGGTTTCAAGCGCCTTAGTCATTTGTGAAGGCAGGAGAGAAACGCTTGCTTCGGGCAGAATGATTTTGAGTTGGTCGATGTTTTCCAGGGTTTCTTTGCAGCTCAGGTATTTTTGTAACAGCTGTTCTCTGGCTTTCAGGGTTTGAGCCTGCTTTTTCGAGATTTTGGCTTTGAGTTTGAGCATGCTCAGGCCGTTATTTTTAAAAGAGTTGCTAAAGAGATTTTCTCCTTGTTGAATGTCGCGTTGAATTTCTCGTATGCGATTTTGAGCATGCAGATAGTTGTCTTCCAGCTGTTGGCGTATTTCCAGGCGGTATTTCGCTTGAATTTGGATGAGGCGATGGTGTATTTCGTGCAGCCTTTCGGCAAATACATCCAGGCGTTGTTCGAGGCTTTGGCGGGCAGCGGGTTCGGCCATGTCGGTGAAGAACTCCGGGTGCAATTCGCTGAGGGGGTGTCGTGCTCGGCGTACTTTTTGAAACAGGCGTTCGGCCTTTTTGAGTTGCCGGCTGAGGTTTTCCCCCTCTTCGGCACTAAACTCCAGTTCTTTGATGGCTGCTATGGAGTTGAGGATTTCAGGTCCGCATTGTTTTCTGTAGTGGAGGAACAATCCCGTCCATTCTTCATAGCAGAGTCCGTCACTTTGGGGTTTGCGCAGCAGTTGATGGCGCAGGGCGGATTGCCTGAGAGCTTCGGAGGATTGCCGGATTTTATTTTCCAATTCCGTTTTTCGTTGGGGCTGATATTTGCCGGCAGGCGAAGATTTGGCGAAAGCCTGTAAGAGTTGATGGAGGGTATGCTCGTCTTCTTCGGGGCGGCGTAGCAGAAAGCCGAGTTGGTCTATTTGCTTTTTTTGCATGTCGCGTTGCAAACGCTGCAGCGGTGCGCTTTGGTCGGAAATCACCAAAACGGACTGCCCGTTGCTGAGCAATCGGCCCAGTAGTTGGAAGGCCAGTCGGCTTGCTGTTTGGCTACTGTTGAGTTTAATGCGGGTTTCCGGTTTTTCCAAACTGGCTTCGAGTATGGCGGAGTCGGGAGGCGAGAGTAGCTCAAAATCTATCTTGGACTGAAGCCGTTTTGCGGGTTGAGGAAGGGTGATCGGTTTTTTCTCTTTTGGCTGTTCTGCCTCTGCCGGAGGTGGAAAGAAGCCGAAGAGTCCGGAGCGAATGATGCAGGCGGAGGGCAATTCTTCCTCGGGCTGTTCCGGCTTGGGGTGGAGAGGGCCTTCTTCAAGGGGCCAGGAAGTTTCTGCCGAGAGCAGCAAGAGCAGGTCTTGCCATGAGGTTTTGTTGATTTGAATGAGCCACTTTTGCAGTTGTTGGAGGAAGATGTTGGCACCGCTTTTTTGCAGCAGCTTTTTGGTCGGGCTGGGTACAAATAAATGTTTTCCTACGGTGATAGTCCAGTTGTTGTACTTTTCGGAAGAGGCTTCCAGCTTGCAGGCTCTGACAAAGAGCGGCAGCATTTCTCCATGGGGGAGAACGATAAAGGGGTAGGCCAGGCCCAACTGCTCCACTCCGCTACTCAGGCGTAGAGCTTTGCTGCGGGCATGTAGTTGTCGCATGCGGATTGCCGTATCGGCCTGGTCGGTGCAGTTGAGCGTAAAGACGTCTTTTTTGAAGAATACGTGCTCAAACCGATTTTCGTCAAAGCCGGCTCCTTTGAGGAGGTGGTAGAGGTCGACTACGGACTCGGTTTGTTTAGGCATGTGTTCTTCGTTT
>JALSKB010000163.1 GCA_026989035.1 Saprospiraceae bacterium
AACCGGGTTTATTCAAAATCTTGGTCAATTGAGAGCGATCAAAAACAGCATGCTCAAAATTCTTCCCCATGACAATGGCATCGGTAGGGCAAGCCGGAATACACAAACCACACATGGTGCACATCGAAAGGTGATACACAAATTTTTCAATGCGCTTTTTCTTTTTGCCCGTCTCCGGATCAGGCTTACGCGACCAAATGATTTCTATGCTGCCGTTGGGACAGGCCACCTCACAAGCCGAGCAACCCGTGCAGCGATGCTCGTTGTTCTCGTTGTGCGGCATGATCACTTCTCCGCGAAAGCGCTCAAACATGCTCAAGGTATCCCTATTCTCGGGATACTGCTGCGTAATGATTTCTTTGCGGGCGTGAAAAAAGTAATAACCCGTTACCCGCATGCCGGTCAACAGGGTTTTAACGCCCCTGAAAATGTCTGAAAAATACTTTGCCACAGCTTTCATAAGTGCCATTTCATGAGAACAACAAAAGCCATTAAAACGAGATTGGCCAAATTGAGCGGAAGCAGGTACTTCCATTCCAAAGTCAACAGCTGGTCAATACGCAAACGGGGAAAAGTCCACTTAAACCACATCATCAAAAACATGATGAAGACCACCTTGCCCAAAAACCACAAAGGCCCCGGTATGAAATCCATCACGGCATTAAAGGCAGCCCAGTCGCCCAAATGAAAAGGCATCCAACCGCCCAGAAAAACCGTAGAAGCCACCACGGCAATCATGAACATGTTTACAAACTCCGCCAAAAAGAAAAAGGCAAACTTCAAACCCGAATACTCCGTATGAAAACCGGCTGTCAACTCGGATTCGGCTTCCGGCAGGTCAAAAGGCCCCCGGTTTGTCTCAGCCGTGCCGGCAATGACAAAAAGCACAAAAGCCACAAAAGCCGGTACATGGCCGCGAAAAATCCACCAGCCGGCTTGCTGGCTTTCGATGATTTCCGACAACTGCAAACTCTCGGTCAACAACAACATGGTAACCAAAGATAAACCCACCGACAACTCGTAACTCACGATCTGTGCTCCCGAGCGCATGGCCCCGATGAGCGAATACTTGTTGTCGCTGGCCCATCCGGCCAGCAAGATACCCACAACCCCCACAGAGGAAACAGCTAAAAGGAAGAACAAACCGATGTCGATATCAAAAGCCTGTAAATGTTTGCCGAAAGGCGTCAGAGCCAAAGCCATCAGCGTGGCTGTTACCACGAAAAAAGGCGCCAGATTGTACAAAAAGCGATCGGCTTTATCCGGGGTTACCGGCTCTTTCAACAACAGTTTTATGGCATCGGCAATGGTCTGTGTGGTACCCCAAGGGCCTACCCGCATGGGCCCAAGGCGCAATTGAAAAAAAGCCGCCACCTTGCGTTCCACGTAAACCAAAACCAAGCCCAAGATGGCAAAAATCCCCAGATAAACCGCTCCGACCAGCACCCAGCCCAAAAAGCCGGCCCAGGCCGGAGAAAAGTGCGTATGCAACCAGTATTCAATGCTCTCTATCATGGGTAGTGCGTTTTCAAACAGTTGCTGCCGAGCAAAACTCCAAGCAGCTCTCATCGGTCTATATCCGGCATCACCAAATCCAAAGTGGACATGATCGCCACCAAGTCGGCAATCTTAGCTCCTTTGGCCAGGTGGTTGAGTACAAAAAGGTTGGAAAAGCCCGGCGAACGAAACTTCAGGCGATAGGGGCTCTTCTTCCCATCGCTGATGATGTACACACCAAACTCTCCGCGGGCGGTCTCCACCCGCTGATAAAACTCACCCTTCGGCAGTTTGATAACCTGCCGCGTTTTTACTTGGTGCTCACCCTCAGGGATGTTGTCTATGAGCTGTTCGATGATTTTCAAAGATTCCCACATTTCCAAAATGCGAGCCTTGTAGCGGGCAAAGCTGTCTCCAGCCTCCAACAAAATTTCCTCAAAGTCCACGCGATCGTAAGCGCTGTAGGGCTGTTTTTTTCGCACATCACAGGAAAAACCCGAAGCCCGGGCAGTTGGCCCCGTTACGCCAAAAGCTATGGCGTCTTCCTTGCTGAGAATACCTATACCCTCGGTGCGCTTGCGAAAGATGATGTTGTCCGACAAGAGCCTGTCGTACTCGGGAAGTTTTTTCTTAAAGTGCTCGACAAAAGCCTTGGTGCGCCGCTGAAAGTTGGGATGGATGTCGTACATCAAACCGCCCGGTGCGATGTAATTCATGGTCAGACGCGCTCCACAGGTTTCTTCAAAGATGTCGTTGATCATTTCCCGGTCGCGAAAGCCGTAGAGAAAAGTCGTGATGGCACCCAAATCCATGCCCATCACGCCCCACCAAAGCTGGTGAGAAGCCAGGCGGGTCAGTTCCGACAAAATGGTTCGCACCACCTTAGCCCTTTCGGGAACTTCCACCTCCAGAGCTTTTTCCACGGCCAGGCAGACCGCCTCGTTGTTCATGTGGCAGGAAAGGTAGTCCATGCGATCCGTCAGATGCACGATCTGGCGGTAGGTATCGCGCTCACACATTTTCTCTATGGAGCGATGGATGTAGCCGATGTGAGGCTCTATATTGACAATGGTTTCCCCATTAATCGTCAGCACCAATTGCAAGACGCCATGGGTAGAGGGATGTTGGGGCCCCATGTTGACGAAGTACTCCTCGGTGCGCAAGCCGTCGGGATTTTCCACGACAGGAGGCTCTTCCAAAGGGGGTTGTTGCTCTTTCATAGCTCAATCATGTTTACAGGATCTTCGTAATCCTTGCGCAAGGGATGCCCCACCCAGTCATCCGTCAGCAACAAGCGACGCAAATCGGGATGTCCGTCAAAGATGATACCCAGCAGGTCATAGACCTCTCTTTCGTGCGGATTAGCTGCCGGCCAGATGTCGCTGACAGTAGGCAGGTGAGCGCTCTCTTCCCGGTTGGCCGTGCGGGCACGCAAGACGACTTGCCGCCCCTGTCGCGTAGATTCCAGGTGATAAACGGCCTCCAAATACCCTTCTGTCGGCCAGTCCACACCTGTCAAACAAAACAAGTAGTCGAAGGCCAAATCCGGCTCATCGCGCAAAAACAACGCCAGATCTCTGAGTTGATCCGCAGGCACCACAAATTGGTGAAATTCCGAACCCTCGGGATGCTCTTCCGAACGAGCCGGCAAATGCTCAATGTCAGGGAAGCGCTGTTTAATCTTTTCTATCATGGCTCAGCTGTCGTTAAAACAAAATGCAAGCCTTACAACAGGCCTCGTTCAAAGTCTTCCATGGATTTCACCCGCTGCCCCATGCGCTCCTGCTCGATTTTCTTTTGCAATTGCATGATGCCGTAGAGTAGAGCCTCCGGCCTGGGCGGGCAACCCGGCACATACACATCCACGGGGATGACGTGGTCGGCTCCTTTCACCACCGAGTAGGTGTTGTAGAAAAAAGGCCCGCCCGAAATGGCACAAGCACCCATGGCAATGACGTACTTGGGCTCTGCCATTTGATCGTACAAACGCCGCAAAACCGGAGCCATCTTGTTGACAATGGTGCCCGCAATGACGATGAGATCGGCCTGCCGGGGTGTAGCCCGAGCCACCTCCGTACCGAAGCGCGACCAATCGTGGCGCGCAGCTCCGGTGGCCATCATTTCTATGGCACAACAACTGGTACCGAAGACCAAAGGCCAAAGGGAATTTTTACGGCTCCAATTGACGACCTTGTCCAAAGAGGTAACGAGAATATTCCCGCCGTTCCCTCCGGAAATGACCGTGCCCAACTCGTGTTGCGAAACGAGCTGTTGCAAATCCTTTTTTTCTACTCCCATCGCAAAGCTTTTTTCTTCCAGGCATAGAGCAAGCCCAAACCCAGAACGAGAATGAAGATCAAGGCTTCTGCAAAAGCCAAAAGACCGATTTTTTTCATCACCACAGCCCAAGGCACCAAGAAAATGATCTCCACATCAAAAATCAAAAACAAAATGGCAAAGAGGTAGTACCCCACTTTAAATTGAACGTGTGTAGGGCCTTTCGTAGGCACCCCGCATTCATAGGCCTCTCCCTTTTGGGGATTGCTCGATTTTGGCGAAAGCAGCCAAGAGGCCAACATACCTCCTCCAACCATCACGATACCTGCCAGAAAAAAGGTGATCAGGGCTTCCATAAGGCGATGTTTTTTAAAGCTTGACGGCTAAAACGCACTTTTTCACTCTACGACATAAGTCTCACCGGAGAAAAGCAGTTCATCTACAGACTTAAATTTCGACTGTTCTCTCAACGCCTTAATCTGCTCGTCCAGGCGTTCGTCGAAAGGCGTGTAATCGACCTGCCTGATGATGCCCACGGCCAAAGGCATTTTCATTCTCACCAACATGAGGTGCAGAGCCGGATCCGGATTGTGCGCATCGTGCACCAGCAAATCATCTTCGGTGATGCCGTTTTCGCCCAGCGTAACCACTTCCAATTGCAGACCGTTTAGGCGCAATCCCTTGTTGTGCTCCTTGCCAAAAATCATGGGCTTGCCGTGCTCCAACCAGATCAGGTGATCCTCTCTCACCTTCTTGTCTGTGTACTCGTCAAAGGCGCCATCGTTGAAAATGACACAATTTTGCATGATTTCTACCAAAGAGGTGCCCTTGTAGCGCTCTGCTTCTACGAAAACCTCTGTCATCTGCTTGGGCAAATTATCGGGCACGCGGGCAAAAAAGCGGGCTTCCGCACCTATGGCCAACTCCCCCGGATTAAAAGGCGGCTGAATGTTTCCGAAAGGAGAAGACTTGGTTTTTTGACCCAACAAAGAAGTAGGTGAAAACTGCCCCTTCGTCAGGCCGTAAATTTCGTTGTTAAACAAAAGAATGTTGAGGTCCACATTTCTTCGCAGAGCATGAATGAAGTGATTCCCTCCAATGGCCAAAGAATCGCCGTCACCGGTGATGACCCACACGCTCAAATCCCGATTGGCCAACTTGACTCCGGTAGCTATGGCCGGAGCACGGCCGTGAATGCCGTGCATTCCATAGGTGTTCACGTAATAAGGGAAGCGCGAAGAACAGCCTATTCCCGAAATAAAAACAATATCCTCCCGTTTGCGGCCGATTTCGGGCAAAGCCTTGAGCACAGCCCGTAAAATGACGTAATCCCCGCAGCCCGGACACCAACGCACCTCCTGGTCGGATGCGAAGTCTTTAAACGTGTATTTTGGTGCTTCTTGCATGATAAGTGTTTTGACTCCATTTGCCGAAAGGCAAAAAGAGAAGTTATTTCAAAAGGCTCTTGAACTTGTCGCGCAGCTCAACCACGGCAAAGGGTAAGCCCTGAATTTTGTTGAACTTCAGGTACTCGAACTGCGGCAGTTCGTTGCGCAGATAGACGACGAATTGCCCCAGGTTGAGTTCGCAGACTACAATTTTTTTGAAGCGAGCAAAAACCTCTGCCGTGTTTGGCGGCAAGGGGCTGATGTAGCTGAAGTGAGCCAGGCCGATGGATTCGCCCTGCTCGTGCAAGCCTTTTACAGCCATGTGCAAGCTGCCGTAGGTGCCTCCCCAGCCCACAACCAACAAGTCTCCCTCCTGTGCACCTTCGAGCTGCAACTCGGGCACATCGCGGGCTACGCGCGCCACTTTTTCCGCGCGTATTTTACACATGTATTCGTGGTTTTGCGGATCGTAGGAGACGTTCCCGGTCAGGTTTTCCTTTTCCAGACCCCCGATGCGATGTTCAAAACCGGACATGCCGGGCACGGCCCAATACCTCGCCAAGGTTTCGGCATCGCGTTGATAAGGCAAATAGGGTGCCCCGTTTTCCTCTCCCTTGGCTTTCGCCAAATGCGGTTTGATGTCGGGCATATCGGCCACCTTTTTAATGCGCCAAGGCTCAGAGCCATTGGCCAGGTAACCATCCGTAAGCAAGATAACAGGCGTCATGTGCTCCAAGGCCAACTTGGAGGCGATGTAGGCGTAATCAAAGCAATTGGCCGGCGTAGTAGCGGCAAGCACAATGGCCGGACTTTCGCCATTCCTACCGTAAAGGGCCTGCAGTAAATCCGCTTGCTCCGTTTTGGTAGGCAGGCCGGTAGAAGGCCCTCCGCGTTGCACATCCACCACCACCAAAGGCAGCTCCGTCATCACGGCCAGACCAATGGTTTCCGTCTTGAGCGCCAGACCCGGGCCCGAAGTCGTGGTAACGGCCAAATTGCCGGCGAAGGCAGCACCCAAAGCAGAGCCCACCCCTGCGATTTCATCCTCGGCCTGAAAGACCTTGGCTCCGAAGTGCATGTGGCGGGAAAGCTCGTGCAAAATATCCGAAGCCGGTGTAATGGGATAAGAACCCAGAAAAAGCGGCAAACCCGACTTTTCCGAAGCGGCCAACAAGCCCCAGGCCAAAGCCGTATTGCCCATGATGATGCGATAAGTACCCGCCTCCATCTTGGCCGGCGGCACCTTATACACCGGCAAGATTTCCAAGGTTTCACCGTAGTTGTATCCGGCCTTTAGCGCCCGCACATTGGCTTCGACTACCTGAGGCTTTTTGGCAAACTTCTTTTCCAAAAAACCGATGGTGTGGTCCAACGGGCGATTGAACATCCAAAAGACCATGCCCAGAGCAAACATGTTCTTGCTCCGGTTCATGCTCTTGTTGTCTAAGCCCAAATCCAAAATGGCCGTGCGCGTCAAAGAAGTGATGGGCGCCTCGATGAGGGTGTACTTTTCCAAGCTGCCGTCTTCCAGCGGATTGGTTTCGTATCCGGCTTTCGCCAAATTCTTTTGCGTGAAACCATCCGTATCCACGATGATGGTTTTGCCCGGTGGCACAGCTGACAGATTGGTTTTCAAGGCTGCCGGATTCATCGCCACCAAAACATCCACCTCATCACCAGGCGTGGCGACTTCCACCTGTCCGATGTGAACCTGAAAGCCGGAAACCCCATACACACTGCCTTGCGGAGCGCGTATCTCGGCCGGATAGTTCGGAAAAGTGGCGATGTCGTTGCCCAAAAGCGCCGAAGTACCGGAAAACTGAGAACCGGTCAATTGCATACCGTCACCGGAATCCCCTACAAAGCGAATGACGACCTCTTCCAAAGCCGCCCGCTCCTTGGAGGCGGGACCTTTTGCCGTATCTGTAGGATTTGACATGATAAAATGTGTTTAGAAAGACATGCCGTTGCTGCAAAACAAGGCAGGAAGCCCGCCATGGAGCAACGACATGCTTCGAAATTTTTACAAGGCGGGTAACCGATTGGACAGGCTCTATAGTTCAGGCGCACCATAAAGAGATACGCTATTGGAGGATGAAGGCAAAGCGAAAGTTCGCTCTTCTCCAGCTCCCGCAATGTTAGAGCAAAATCTTCATAACGAAGGCAAGATACGAACTTTTTTTCAAAATTTAGAACTGGTCTAAACAGTTTTTGGAAAAGGGGGAAAAGCAAAACCTTTTTTGGGGGGGAAAAGCACAGCACATTGTTTATCTTGCGCCCTGAAAAGCACACAAACATGAAAAAAATCACCGCCTTTTTCCTCGCTCTTTTTCTCTTTGCTTTGCCTTTGCAAGCCGACGAGGGCATGTGGCTGCCCAGCCTGCTCAAGCAGCTGAATGAAAAAGACATGCAGGCCTTAGGCATGCAAATCACAGCCGAAGACATCTACAGCCTGAACGGCGGCAGCTTAAAGGATGCCATCGTCAGCTTTGGCGGTTTCTGCACCGCCTCTGTCATCAGCTCTCAGGGACTACTGTTGACCAACCACCACTGCGGCTATTCGGCCATACAAAGTCACTCCAGCCTGGAACACAATTATTTGGAAGACGGCTTTTGGGCCGGCAGTCCTGCAGAAGAGCTGCCCAACCCGGGCCTAACCGCCACTTTTTTGGTGCGCATGGAAGAGGTTACCCAACAAGTCATTCAGGGCTTTAAAAGAGGCATGACAGCTGCCGAACGACAGAGCATCATCGACCAAAACATCGACCGCCTGCTAAAGGAAACGCCACATAAAGCCCACGAAGAAGTACAAATTAAGCCCTTCTTTAAAGGGCTGCAATACTACCTACTTGTCACAGTTACTTACCGCGACGTACGGCTGGTGGGCACTCCTCCCGAATCCATTGGCAAATTCGGTGCCGATACCGACAACTGGGAGTGGCCCCGCCACACCGGTGATTTTTCCCTCTTTCGCATCTATGCCGGCCCCGACAACCTGCCGGCAGATTACTCTCCCGACAACCGCCCCTACCAAGCCCCCAAACACCTGCGCATCTCGCTCCAAGGCATCAAAGAAGGTGACTTCACCCTGGTCTTCGGCTATCCGGCCCGCACCAATGAATACCTGCCGGCATCCGGCATCAAACACATCCTCGAAGTAATGGACCCCGTGCGCGTAGGTGTACGTGATCGCTCCCTGGCACTCATCGGCGCTGCCATGCGCAGCAACCCCATCGTCAAGCTGAAGTACGCCTCCAAATTCGCCCGCATCGCCAACGGCTGGAAAAAGTGGATAGGCGAAATGCAGGGACTGAAACGCTCACAGGCCATCGCCAAACGAACCCAATTCGAACTGCTCTTCCTCGAACGCCTGCAAAACAACCCCTCTTGGCAAGAAATCTATGGCGATTTACTGCCCCGCTTTAAAGTGCTCTATGCCGACTTGGCCCCCTACGAACGCTCCAAGCAATACTACACGGAATTTACAGGACGCAATGTGGACCTGCTGAGCTATGCCGGCCTCTTCCGCCGCCTGCTGAAAATTTACAGAGAAAGTGGAGAAAAGGGCTTCCTGGAATTCAAAGAGCGGCTACAGCCCTACCTACAAAAACAGTACAAAAACTATTTTGCCGAGGTGGATCGCAAGGTCTTTGCCGCATTGATGGAAATGTACCTGAACAAAGTGCCGGAAAATCATTTGCCGAAAGGCCTCAAAGAGGAATGGACTCAAAAGCAAATAGAAGAGCTGAGTAAAAAGCTCTATGAAAACAGTTCATTTTCTACATGGGAGACAGTGGAAAAGCTCTTTGAGCTGAAGCCTGAAGAGTTAAAGAAAGAAATAGAGAACGACCCCGCCTACTTGCTCTTCTCCCGTTTGGCAGAAGCCTATGAAAAACAAGTTCAACCCAAATACCAACACATCAAAGAGGAAATCGAAGAGCTGGAACGCAGCTATTTGCGCGGCCTCATTACCGTCTTTCCCAAAAAGAAGTTTTATCCCGATGCCAACGGCACCCTAAGGGTAACCTATGGCCAAGTGCGCGGGTATCAGCCCCGAGATGGTGTGGTGTACTTGTCGAAAACTTATCTGAAAGGTGTTATGGAAAAATACAAGCCGGGTGATTACGAATTTGACGTTCCGAAAAAGTTGAGGGAGCTCTACCGCAGAAAGCGATACGGTCGCTACGGAGAAGGCTCGCGCATGCCCGTTTGTTTTTTGGGCACCAACCACACCACGGGAGGAAATTCCGGAAGCCCCGTACTCGATGCCAGAGGACAGCTCATCGGGCTCAACTTCGACCGTGTCTGGGAGGGCACCATGAGCGACATTTACTACGATGGCTCCATCTGCCGCAACATCATGGTGGACATCCGCTACGTTCTTTTTATCATAGATCGGTTTGCCGGAGCCTCTCGCTTAGTAGAAGAAATGGATATTGTAGCAGATTGAGAGAACCACATTAAAACTCCTTGCGAAGCCCAAGCCCCACATAACCCGGCAAAGTCATATAGATTTTGTAATCCAGGTAGTTGATATCTTGTTCGAGCTGTACGAACTCTCTGGACTGCAAGCGATTCAAGCTTTGTCCTTGCAAAAAGAAAAACCAGTGTCCCTGCAAAGCGTATTCCACATCGACATCCACGCTGCCCAAAGATGCACCCAAAGATGCTGCCTTCTGAAAAGCTCCGGAGGCCGAACAGTCCACCGTCCACTTGTCGTTGAGTTTGAGGAGCAAACCGAAAGACACATGTTGAATAAAGACATCGCTACCTGTCAACAGACCTATGTTTTTTCTAAACTTTCCCTGATACCTAAATGTTGCTTTCATCTTGTCATCCCAAAAGCTACGCTCCAGGGATAGGCCAAAGCGCATAGAGGCGTATTGCTTTTTTTCAAGCAGGTCGGGGTTCATTCTCAACAGAAAATCTCCGTAAGAAAGCGACAATTTGGCAGAACTGGAAAAACTTTTGAGTCGAAGCTTTAGCAAATAAAACTGCGCAGACAAGGTCTGGACGGTTTGTAGAACAAGCTCGTAAGTACTCACCCAATAATTTCCGTTCAAAAGAGGGGAGCTGACCGAACCGGGCTTCGAGCTCGACCAGGAAAGCACGCTCAGGAAAGGGAATTTGCCCATGATTTTTGAAAAAGAAAAGGATATTCGATGCGTACCCGACAGGCTTTCCTCCACCCCGATTTGGTTCCAAAGCAAACTGCGGCTATCTCGAATGAGGAGATAGCCATTGCTGAGGGCATAAGCAGCCGGCTGCCTGTCGTATGCCCATGAAAGACTGAGCCGACCGTCATGCCGCACATGGGGCTGCAGATAATAAGACAAAGCCAAACGAGTAGATGGAGCGGCAAAGGCAAAAACTCGATCGGGCATATTCAGAAGCGTGTACTCCAGCCTGCCTTTGCCCTCAAACTTCCATTGCGGCCAGGTAGCGGAAAAAGAGAGCCGAGGACCTATGGCCCGGGTCTGCCTCCGGGCTTCAGCATCTTGAGGGAGAAAAGAAGATAGGAATAGCGCCTCATGCTGGGTGTAAGCCCGCAGCTGCACACCCCAATGCCAAAGTTTTGTTTTGTCATTTCGCGCCAAGATGAGCTCGGCCCGGTCGTGCACAAGTGGAGCCAGCTGCTCGTAAAAAAAGCTATTCCAACCGGACATGGATGCGGGTAAAAAGAGCGTATCGCTGCTCCAGATTCTATCGCGAGCGGTTCTTCTCTGCCTTTCGGCAAACACGGAAAGCTTGTAAGAAATATCCTGTTTCGCTTGATATTTCACTTTGAGAGAAAAATCGACATTTCCCAACAATTCTTCTTCCAGATAACGGCTGTCAGCCCGATACAAGGGGTCTTCAAAGACCTGGGCATCCTCCGAGGTATAGTCTTTGAGATGGGCATGCAAATCCATGGAAAGAAGCCATTTGCCAGCAGGCTGCCACTCCCATGCTATGCTCCCGTCACCCAACTTGCTAAGCTGTTGATTTTCGCTGGCCCCCTGTTGAAAACTGCCATCTGCCAGCACCTGGCGCTGGAGGTAAAAGCTGCGGTTGCGCAAAAGCCGTGCTCCGAGCAGAGAAAAGCGCAGCTTGGAAGCGGAGCTTAGAAAAAAAGACCAATTGCCCGCCAACAAGGCATCTTCTGCAAAGCGAATGTCATCGCCCAAAACAAATTCCGGCGGTAGTATATCCACTTCACCTCCCCGGTTTTGCGAGTTGTTCAGCTGCTCAAAAGCCCTGTTTAAAGAACTTTGTAAACCCATGTACTCCATAGCGCTAAGCACCGGCTCAGCTAAGTTATTGCTTCGTCCAAAAATTGTATAAGCCTTGTCGTCACTGACATTCAGCAGATCGGAATGGAGCTTATAGCGCGAATCAGCTGTTGCCAAAGCCTGTATGTTTCCCGAAAGTTCACCCTTGGCTTCTTCTTTCAAATGCATGTCCATAGCGGTAAGCTCTGAAGAGGTGATCTCATCGGCCTCCATTTTGTCTTTGTAATCCCGAATAAAATCTATGGATTGCAGTTTGTCTATTTGCACGCTTTCCAAAGCCAGGCGATGCTGGTTGTTGAGCACATTGTGCCCGTCTATCAACAAGACATCTACCCTTTTTCCGTAAAAGAAAATCTGCTTGTTCTCACTGACCTCTACTCCCGGCATGTTGTTTAGTAATTCTTCCAAATTGCGTTCGTTTCCTTTTAAAAACCGTTCGACCTCATAGCGCACGGTATCGCCCATAATCCTCACCGCAGGTCTGAAAGCGACCACCTCTACGCCGGACAGTTCAAACACTTGGCGCCTGAGCAAGATGGAAAGCTGTAAGGTATCTGCTGTGAGTTGAAGCAAGGTATCGCAACCTACATAGCCCAGTAAATGAACCTGCAACTGATACAAGCCCTTTGAGGGAGCACGCATGCTCCAACGTGGCCCCGAAGTAA
>JALSKB010000164.1 GCA_026989035.1 Saprospiraceae bacterium
TCCCGCATTGTACGCCTGCCCCTCAACAAGGTAGGCTCACTCAACAAGATCAACCGCGCCTTTTCCGAGCTGGAGCAAACCTACGAGCGCGAGCCTCTTCCCGAAGAGCTGGCTAAGCAACTCAACATCTCTACCAATGAGGTGGAAACTACGCTGAGTGTTGCGGCACGCCACGTCTCGGTGGACGCTCCCTTTGTAGATGGAGAAGACAACTCCTTACTCGACGTGCTGGAGAGCAAAGGCCTGCCCGAAACAGATGAAAAGTTGGAGTACTTGGAGTCTTTGCGCCAGGAAATTGAACGATCCCTCAGCACGCTGACCGAACGCCAAGCAGACATCATCCGTCTGTACTACGGCCTGGGTATGGAGCATCCCATTTCCCTGGAAGACATCGGGGAGCGCTTTGATCTTACGCGGGAACGCGTCCGGCAAATCAAAGACAAGGCCATCAACAAACTTCGCTCAGCCAGCCGCAGCAAATTGCTGAAGCACTATCTGGGCGTGAAATAAAACGGTTGGAGTTGTCGCCAACGCAAATAAGCGAAATAGAAGAAGGCGTTTGTTTGGGGTGCTAACGCACCCCAAATTATTCCGCCGCGAATGTGTTGACTTCATTTGACAAGGAGCCTGCCTCTTTTTCGGAAGAGGGCAGGCTCCTTGCTTTGGGGCTTGTTCCAAAGCCCTCCCTTCCTTACAGCGAAAGAGGCCTGTTGATGCTTTCTTCCAAAGAGATGAAAGTCTCCGTTCGCTGAATACCCGGTATGCGCTGAATCTTGTCGTGCAAAACCTGCCGCAGATGGCGGGTATCTTTACAAACGATTTTGAGGAAAACGCTGTACATGCCGGTGGTATAGTGAGCTTCCACCACTTCCGGAATTTTTTCAATCAGGGAAGCCACTTCGTCATACAGGGAGTTGCGCTCCAGATAAATGCCCAAAAAAGCGCAAATGTCAAACCCCAATTGTTGAGGATCCACCAAAAGAACCTGGCCTTTGATGATGCCCAAGGCCTCCATCTTCTTTATGCGCACGTGTACGGTACCGGCAGAGACCAAAAGTTTTTTGCCAATTTCCGCATAGGAGGTTTTGGCATTTTCCATCAGGATAGCCAAGATCTTGCGATCCAAATCATCAAGGCTGGTCTTTTTGGATTTGGGCATGAGGTTCACCTAAAAAAAGAAAGGGGCCTTTGCGGCCCCTCATTTTGCTCATTTAATTCTCTTGCGCTCCTTGATACGGGCCTTCTTACCTACGCGATCCCGCAGGTAGAAAAGCCGTGCACGACGCACCTTGCCTCGCTTGAGAACTTTGATTTCTTGAATAGCCGGAGAAGCAAAGGGGAAGATGCGTTCAACCGCTACATTGCCCGACATTTTGCGAACAGTAAAGGTGCGCGTAGCTCCTTCTCCGCGAATCTGAATGACATCGCCCCGAAAAACCTGAATGCGCTCTTTGTTGCCCTCAATGATCTTGTAACTCACCGCAACATTATCGCCTGCGCGAAATTCGGGATAATTCATTTCACGTGCCAGCTCCTGCTGAACAAACTTGATGGGATCCATAAGGCTATAGTTTTATCTTGCACATCGCTCACGAGTATATTCGGGCGAGAGGTGCATCTGCCGTTCACATCAAACGGCGCGCAAAGGTAAAACTTTTTTGATTATTTCGGGAGTCGAGAGAAAAAAAATAGGCGCTTAAGCGCCTATTTTTTTATTTGCTCGTTAGGTCTTCAACGGTTGCTTGGGGGGCGTTGGTCATAACCGATTGGATACCATTTTCCATACCTGCCTTTGAGGCATACATCTGGCTGTTGCCAATAATTTGTTTGTTGGCAGCCAACAAGCTGAAATAAAGTTTGCCATTGGCCGCTTCTTTTACATCAAAGTTGTCTTTGCTGACAGCATTTTTCTTCACGGATTCTATGCCATTTAAGGCTCCGGACTTTGAGGCATAGCCTTGGCTGGAAAGAATAACCTGACCGTTACCGGCTTTCAGGTTGAAGTAATACTTTCCGTTTTTTTCGCTTTGAAACAGTTCAAACTTCATTGTTCCTTGAGTTTGGGTAAATGAAAAATTTCGGCGCTAAGGTAGAAAAATTTCAAGAATGAAAAGCACCATCCTGTTACATTCTCCTACCTTTGCCACAAAGATCGGGCAGCTAAAGCAGAGTCTTAAAGCTGAGGCCCTCAAAAAAAACAGACAGCCACGCTACCGTTTAAATTATACTTCTCGCTCAGACAAATCAACTCCATGAAAGCTTTTGCCCCTTCCGAATTAATCATCACCCCAGAAGGTTGCATCTACCATTTGAATTTGAAGCCCGAGGAACTGGCTCCTATCGTCATCACGGTGGGAGATCCCGCTCGCGTGCCCATGGTTTCTCGCTATTTCGATCAGATAGAGGTGAAAAAGCAAAAAAGGGAATTTTTAACCCATACCGGGCGTCTGGGCAAACAACGCATCAGCGTACTCTCCACGGGTATTGGCACGGACAACATCGACATTGTACTGAATGAGTTGGACGCCTTGACCAACATTTCATTTGCCGAAAGGCGGCCCAAAAAAGAGACAAGGGCTTTGATCATTATTCGATTGGGCACCTCGGGCGCCCTACAGGAAGACCTGCCTCCCGACAGCATAGTAGCCTCTTCCCATGGTTTGGGCCTGGACAGTCTGGCGGCTTTTTACCCCGACTCAAAAGCCATTCGGGAACGGGCTTTGGAAGACGCCTTTCTGGAAGAGTTTGAGGAAGATGCTCCCCCTTATTTTTACGCCTCGGCAGCAGACGAAAGCCTGTTGATCCGTCTAGCCGAAAATTTGCCGAAAGGCATCACCCTCACCAGCCCCGGCTTTTACGGGCCTCAAGGCCGCAGCCTACGCCTGAATTCTGCCTTGACCGAAGTGTTTTTTGAAAAAGTTTGCTACTTTCAATTTGGAGAAAGTCGTATCACCAACTTTGAAATGGAGACCTCTGCCATTTACACCCTGGCCAGGATGTTGGGGCATCGCCCGCTTTCGCTAAACGTCATTCTGGCCAATCGCCTCACCGGAGCCTTTACGCGGAATTACGAACAGGCCATTGACCGGCTCATTCGACACGCTTTGGAACGCATTGAACAAATAGACAAATAATTTTTGCCATTTTTCTTGCATAAAAAAGAAAAAAGCCGACTTTTGGGCCGTCAAAAGAGCAACCCTTCTAAATCGAACCCATTTGGTCTGTTTTTCAAACGAGGAAAAACGGGCTTTGCAAAGAGACAACTAACACCAAATTTATTCATTACAAAAGCTAAGTTCAAATGAGCAGCAAGGCACACCAAAACGGCAGTTTTTATCAAAGCGTGCTGAGTTTTTTTGACAAAGCCGCCAAGTACACCGGCCTGCACCCGGGCTTGCTAGAGCAAATCAAGGTTTGCAATGCCGTTTACAAAATGAAATTCCCCGTACGCATAGGCAATGAATATCGCGTCATTGAAGCCTATCGCGTACAACACAGCCACCACCGGCTACCCACTAAAGGCGGTATCCGCTATAGCCAACGCGTCAACCAGGAGGAGGTTATGGCTCTGGCAACCCTCATGTCCTTGAAGTGTGCCATTGTGGATGTACCCTTTGGCGGTGCAAAAGGGGGGGTAACCATCAACCCCTGGGATTACACGTCCAAGCAGCTGGAAAAAATCACCAGACGCTACACCACGGAGCTGGTCCGTCGCAATTTCATCGGCCCGGCCATTGACGTACCCGCACCCGATTACGGCACCGGCAGCCGCGAAATGGCCTGGATCTACGACACTTATCGGGCATTCAACAGCAACGACATCAATGCAGCGGGTTGTGTTACCGGCAAGCCGGTCAGCCTCAATGGCATACAGGGTCGCAATGAAGCCACCGGACGGGGGGTTTTTTACGGACTGCGCGAAGCCATGAGCTATGCCCCCGACATGAAAAAACTCGGGCTGACGACCGGCATGGAAGGCAAGACCATGATTGTTCAAGGCCTGGGTAATGTAGGTTCCCATACCGCAAAAATCTCCCAACAAGAGGGCGGTGTGAAAATCGTCGGAATAGCCGAATTTGAAGGGGCCATTTACAACCCCAAAGGCATTGACATCTTTGCGCTGCTGAAGCATCGCAAAGAAACAGGGTCCATCCTCAACTTCCCCGGCTGTAAAAACTTTAAACAAAAGCAGCGCAATAAAGTACTGGAAATGCCCTGTGACATTTTGGTTCCCGCCGCTTTGGAAAATCAAATCACCAAAGAAAATGCCCCGCGCATCAAGGCCAAAATCATAGGTGAAGCGGCCAACGGTCCCATCACCTCGGAAGCAGAAAAAATACTCCTTAAAAAAGGCGTGCTCATCATCCCCGATGTCTTCCTCAATGCCGGCGGGGTAACGGTCTCTTACTTCGAATGGCTGAAAAACCTCTCACACATGCGCTTCGGTCGCATGGACAAGCGCTTCAACCAAAACACCTACACCAGATTGATCGACCTGGTCGAGGAAATGACCGGCAAAACGGTAGGGCGCACCGAACGCATTTTCGTCGCCCGCGGAGCCGACGAAATAGACCTGGTGCGCTCGGGCCTGGAAGAGACCATGATTACATCTTATGAGCAACTACGCTCTTCCTTTAAGCGCAAAAAGGGCATTACCGACCTGCGTACGGCCGCTTTCTACACCGCCATCCAAAAAATTGGAAGCGATTATCTGGCCATGGGCATCTTCCCCTAAACAAGATAAAAGAGGGGAAATACGGCACGTAAGCTTCACGCACCCCAAAAAGGTGTGTGAAGCCTGCCTAAAAACTAAAAAAAGACTTAAAACAGTGCATAATTTCTAAAAAGTTCTATCTTTGCGTTCCTTAATTAAAAACATTCCCAAGGCCCGGCGATAAACGCTCCCCTCCATCTGCCAAGTTTGTTGCTACAGGCCATCACAAAATGAGTTTTTCCCATGGCTAAAAACAAAATTGACAAGACCGATTTGCTGGTGCTGAAAAGTCTGCAAGAAAATTGCCGAACCACTAATTTAGAGTTGTCTAAAAAGATAAAACTCTCTCCGGCACCAACCCTTGAGCGCATCAAAAAATTAGAGCGCATGGGCATTGTAGAGGGATACCACGCCAAGGTCAATCCCGACAAGATCGGATTAACCGTACAGACCTTCGTGTTCATCACCCTGGCATGGAAAAAGAAAAATGCCTTGCACAAATTTGTAGAAAAAGTGCAAGCCATTCCGGAAGTCATCGAATGCCATGTCGTAACCGGTGAGGCAGATGTCGTCTTAAAGGTCATCTGCAAAGACAAACAAGCTTATGAAGCCCTGTTGGTCAATCACCTCTCTCAAATCGAAGAAGTCGAACAACTGAAAACACAATTCATCCTTTCTACGGTGAAAGATTCAGTGCTTCTTCCCCTGGAATACGGCACGGCCCGAGCACGCCGCCGGCGCAGCAGGAGCAAATAAAGCCTGCTCACAAACAGGCTCAAAAACACCCTTCAACCAAAGTCACCTACTACATGAAAGGTAGCAACAAGCAAAGCTTGTTGTGGATATTGTTTCTCCCTGAGAAGGAGGCACAGGCCTCCTTCCTCTTCGGGAGCATGCACCAGTTTCCCGGCAGAGACTGGCCCCGTCGCGAACAACTCTTCGAACTGTTGAAGGGGAGAAGCTTGCATTGGCTGGCTACAGAAACAGCCCTCGATGAAGAACACAGCCTCTCCCCTGCCGACTTTGCCCAACAGGCCAAGAGTAACTGGACGCAACACCTACCTCCCCACCGCCTGCAAAAAATCCGCAAACTGCTAATCAAAAGCATCGGATTGGACCCCCTGCCTTTTGGCGCCCTACCTCCGTTTTTTCTTCTCCAGCAAATCCAACAACGATGGCTCGCCCGCTACGGCCGGCTGCACATGATGGACTTAGAACTGTGGAATTTTGCCCGGGAAACCGGACTAAGATGCCTGGGGCTGGAAAGCTTTGAGGAACACTACGGCCTGCTCAATACCTTGTCCACAGAGATGCAAATCAACTTGTTGCTCCAAACCACCCGCAACCTTCCCCGTAGTCGAAAAAAACTGCTGCACCTTTACCAACTCTACAAAGAAGAAAAAATCAGTCTGGTGTACAAACACGCCAAACAAGGCATGGGTAAATTGCGACATCAGCTGCTCTATCAACGCAACCAACTCATGGCCAAACGTATAAAGCAACAAGCCGAACAGGCTCCCGGACTGGCCGTAGTCGGTGCCGGGCACCTCAGCGGGGCAAAAGGCCTATTGCGCCAACTCAAAGCAAAGGGCTTCATCGTAAAGCCCGTAGGCAAAACCTTCTTATCTTTGCACAAACAACTCCTCCATGTCTGAAAAACTCGAAGTCAAGAAAATCCACCTGCACGTAGGCCTGGACGCTGATAAATTGCCCAAAAAAATCCAATGGGAAGCTGAAGAAACAGGAGACGGCTTGCAAGAAGCCAAGGCCTTTCTGCTCTCTTTGTTCGACCCCAAACGACGCGAAACCCTGAAAATCGATATTTGGACTACCGATTTGGAAATTCGCGAAATGGATTTCCTCATGTACAATACCCTTCGAAGCCTGGCTGACACCTACTTCAAAGCGACCCAAAACGCAGAATTAGCCAACGACATGCAAAAATTTGCCCTGTATTTCGGTGACAAAACAGGCCTTGCACCGGAAAACTCAAAGTAAACATGAAAAGCCTGCACCTCATCGTATGGGCTTTATGCATAACCCTGGCACCAAAAGCCATAGGCTATTCGGCCATGGAACCCGTTTTTTACAAAGTCAAAGCCCTGCCAGGCGACGGAGTTTACTCCCTCCTGCGCCGTTACCTGCTGGCAGAACACTCCTGTAATCATCGACAATTTTACACCCTCAACAAACTCCCCCAAAACGCCACCCTCTTCGCAGGCAAGGAGTACTTGCTCCCCATCCAAATCTATTCCTTCAACGGAAAAACGATCCGCACATCCATAGGTATTGACGATTATCCCCTGGCCAAACGCATTGAGGCCTACAACGACAGCCTCACCGCTCACGGCCTGCGTCCCGATTTTCGCAAAAACAAAACCCTCTGGGTGCCCTGGCATATTTTCAACTGCCCCCAAAAAGATTTGAACCTAGAAAAAGTTGAACCGCCTACCAATACTCCAACTGATGTTTCGAGAGAAAAAGTGGCCGAAGGCCCGCCTTCCGGCAAACACCGTCACTACCCCATTTTCGGAACAAAATACGAGTACGTCCCCTTACGAGATACCCGCCTCCAGGGCAAAGTCTTTTACATCGTTACGGGACATGGCGGCCCTGACCCCGGAGCCATGAGCAAAAAAGCCGGACGCAACCTCTGCGAAGACGAGTACGCCTACGACGTAGGCCTGCGCCTGGCTCGAAAACTGTTGGAACACGGAGCTATAGCCTATGTCATTGTAAGAGACCCCAATGACGGCATTCGAGACGAAGAATTTCTGGACTGCGATACCGATGAAGTGGTTTGGGGCAACAAGGCCATACCTTGGAGCCAGAAAAGTCGATTGAAGCAACGTTCTGACATCGTCAATCAACTGTACAAACAAAACAAAAAGGCCGGAATCGACTACCAGCGCCTCATCGTCATCCACGTCGATTCGCGCAATCGACGCCAACAAACCGATCTCTTCTTTTACTACTATCCGGGTAAAAACACAAGCAAAGCCTTTGCCCAACAACTACATCGCCTCTTCAAGGAAAAATACAAAATCCATCGGGCCTCCGGCCAATATCACGGAACGGTAACAGCAAGAGATCTGCACATGCTGAGAGAGACTCAAGTACCTTCGGTTTACATCGAGTTGGGCAACATCCGCAACAGCTGGGATCGCAAGCGCATCATGCCGGTTAGCAATCGCGAGGCCCTGGCCAACTGGATCTGCCAAGGCATACTTTCCGACTAAACAGAACCCCCTTTATTCTACTCCGGTTGCCAAAGACCGGCCGATTTGGCCCGAATCGCTTTGCTATAAAAGAATATGCCTTATCTTGTTGTTTCAAAATAGACCGCTATGCGAGCTCTTCTGCCCTCATCAATTCTCTTGTTCTTTTTTCTGTTTTCCACCTATCTGGCTGCACAAACCGGCACCCTTCAAGGAAAAATCACCGATGCCCGGACCGGAGAACCGCTGATCGGAGCAACCATTAAAGCCCGGGATGGGGGCACCACCACCGATACCCAAGGCCAATACAGCCTGGTTTTGCCGAAAGGAGCCCAAGACATCACCTATTCCTACTTGGGTTACCAATCCGAAACGCGTACCGTCATCATCGAAGCAGGGAAAACCCTGGAAGTGAACATAGCCCTGGAGGAAAGTGCAACCATCCTGCAAACCGCTACCATAACCAGCGGAAAATACGAAAAACCCCTGGGAGAAGTTACGGTCTCTCTGGACGTTATCAAACCTCGCTTGGTGGAGAGCATCAACACCACCTCCGTCTCTCAGGTCTTGGATAAAATGCCCGGTTTCAACATGATAGGCGGGCAGGCCAACATACGAGGAGGCTCGGGTTATTCGTACGGAGCTGGCTCTCGCGTACTCTTACTCATAGACGACATCCCCATCCTCACTGCCGATGCCGGCTTCCCCAATTGGAAAGATGTCCCTATCGAAAACCTCGCTCAAATCGAAGTGGTCAAAGGCGCCGCTTCAGCCCTTTACGGCTCTTCAGCACTCAACGGCATCGTCAACATCCGCACGGCTTTTGCCGGCAGCCAACCCGAACTGAAAGCTGCCCTATTCCATGGCAGCGTCTTTGCCCCGAAAAACAAAAACGCCTGGTGGTGGAAAGACAAACCTAAACCTTTCAGCACCGGAGTCTCCATGTCCTATAAACAAAAATTCGGCCGCTTTGACCTGGTAACGGGACTTTTCGCCCAACACGATCGCAGCTACAACCGAGGCGAATTCAGTTCCTACAAGCGATTCAACATCAACACACTCTATCGCTTCAGCGATCGGCTCACCGCCGGATTAAATGCCAACATCAATGGCGGACAAGGCGCCAGTTTTTTCTTCTGGAAAGATGCCGAAACCCATATTTACGAAGGCGCTGCAGGCACCTACAGCCGTACCCGCAACCTACGCTATAACATAGACCCCCGTCTCACCTATTTTGACCCTGCCGGCAACAAGCACAAGTTCCTGGGCCGCTACTATTCGGTAGGGAACGACAGCAACAACGACCAATCCAATGCCTCCAAAGTCTATTACGGCGAGTACCAATTCCAGAGAGCCTGGGAAAATATCGGCCTGATAAGCACCGCCGGTCTGGTCTATTCCGGCTCTTATGTGGAAGCGCCTTTATACGGCGATACCAGCTACACTTCCCGCAATATTGCAGCCTACATCCAGCTGGAAAGAAAATTCTTTTCCCGGCTCAACCTCTCTGCCGGGCTGCGCTACGAAGACAACCGCCTAAACAACCCGGGGTTTTCATACCGCAACAATTTCGGAGAACTCGTCCTGATCGAACCTTCCATAGAACACGAGGCTAAACCCGTCTTCCGGCTCGGGGCCAACTACCAACTGGCTCCTTATACCTATCTGCGCGCCTCCTGGGGCCAAGGGTATCGCTACCCCACCATAGCTGAAAAGTATATCCGAACGGCCTTTGGCGGAGTACCCATCAGCCCCAGCCCCGAACTGACGTCCGAAACAGGTTGGTCGGCTGAGCTGGGCTTGAAGCAAGGTTTTCAAATTTCCCGTTTCTCAGGCCTCTTCGATTTGGCCCTCTTCTACAATCGTTACCGCAACATGATGGAATTCACTTTTGTAGATTTCTTCCTCACCGGTTTTCAATCTCGCAACGTGGGCAATACTCACATCAAAGGCCTGGAAACCTCCATCATGGGGCAAGGTGAAATCGGCTCCCTCTTTGTGCAAATCATTGCCGGATATACCTACATCGACCCCCGCTTTGACCAATTCGATACCACAGCTATCCAAGGCGGACAAGAGCCCACAGAAGGCCAACTCAATGCGCTTAACTCTTCTGCCGATTACAACGTCCTCAAATACCGCTACCGCCACACCTTTAAACTGGACTGGCAGACCGACTTCCGCGCATGGTCACTGGGTATAGCTCTACAACACAACAGCTACATGGAGGCCATAGATGCCATATTTGAAGATTTGGTCGTGCCGGGCTTGGCAAAATTCCGGGAAAACGAGAACGGCAAAGGTGCTACCACGCTCAATCTTCGACTGGCCTGGCAACTCAACCCACACCACAAACTCAGCTTCCTGCTCAACAACGTCTTCAACGAAACCTATTACACCCGGCCGGGCAAATTGCAAACACCAAGAAATGCAAGCCTGCGATGGGATCTGAAATTCTAAAGCCTAAAAAGAAAAAAAGAACTTGATGAAGCGCAATATTTCTGATGATTTCTTAGAGTCAAGTAAAAACATAACTCGCTAATAATCAACAAGTTACAAAACATACTCAGGGTATTAGTAGCATTACTAGGCGGTGAAATAAGCCAAAAAAAGACACTTTTTAAACTTTACTTGGTGCTACCTTTGCAAGCACCATACATTTGCTTAGCTCTCCCCGGCAGGAACCTTTCTGCTTATGGGCTAAGTAAAAGTTATCTGTACTTTCAAAGTTTCTACAAGAAGTGCTTCCCGAAACGGAAGCACTTTTTTTGTCATCACAAGCAGCCCGCGGCTACTTCCGTTTCAAACCATAGAGATTTTGATGCAAAAAATCTTTGGGAAACTGTTCCACACCCGGAAAACCCAAACGAATATCTCTGCCCGAATAAGGCACATGAGCCTTGCCAAAGAGGTAATCCCATAAAGCCAGGCTAATGCCAAAGTTGATGCCGTAAGGATGCTCTTTCGGCAAATCGTAGGCGTGATGCCAAATGTGCATTTCCGGGCTGTTAAAGATTTTTTTCATGTAAGGCCCCAACAGAAAAGCACCGGCCAGTGTACTCAGCAAAACGGTCAGAAGTTGTACGTAAAGCGGAGCATTTGGCGAAAGCAAATGAATGTCTATGCTGGAAGTCGCTATAAGTAAACCAATTAAAAACCCCACTACGCCACCGGAAACTCGCCCCGAGACCGTGATGTTGGAATGGTTATAATGCCCAATGGCCAAAGCAAAAATGTGTATGATGAAAAAGTCGTACAAACCGATACCCAGCAGTGCCAAGGGAATGTACTCTATGCTGCGATACACCACATTTTCCATCCAGTGATAGCGAAGGTGAGCGGCAAAACCCATTTGCTCCACCGAATGATGTACCTTGTGAAAAGCCCACAAACGAGGATGCTTGTGCAACAAAATATGCACATTCCACTGAATAAAATCGCGCACCACAAAACCCACCAACAAAATGAGCCAAAGCGGTGCTCCCTGCAAAGGGTTAAACGACTGCAAGTCAAAACCGAACAACCGGTGAATCCCATCGTTAAAAAAGTTCACCACCACGGCAGAAGCAGCGTTGTAGATGATAAGCGAAAAGAGAAAAAAGTTGAAAAACATGTAAAACACGTCCAACCAAAAATCTTTGCGAAATTTAGGCTGCTCTTTTCTCCAAGGCCTGAGCCACTCCAAAGCAAAGAAAAACAGAGAAACGGCTATCAACCAATACAAGTAGTTGTGCCAGGAGGGATGAGTAACTTCATACCACAGGTACTGCGCATATCCCCGGTAAGCCTCAACAAAAATCTGCAGATACTTTTCCATGAAAACCCTTTTTTCAAGTACACACTAAGTAGTTCGGAAACCACTTTCAGCTCCGATCTCTCGCATTTACTAAAACACCGGCTCCGTGGTATAAAGTTGAATACGCCCCCTTTCTCCTGTTTTTCAAAAGGAATAGCACACCCCTACTTCGGCCCACTTAATGTGGCAATTTGTCTTTTACCAAACCATAAGTGAAAGTGCCCAATACAGCTCCCAACAAAACG
>JALSKB010000165.1 GCA_026989035.1 Saprospiraceae bacterium
GGTAAGCTCGTTCATCGAGAGTACACCGACAAGGAGGGTGTTAAGCGACAGCTTACCGAGATTTCGATACGCGACTTTCAGCTGCTTTCTCCGAAGGCGTGATGGTACGGCCGCGGGGGCCTGTGGCTCCCGCGGTAGTTGCCGTGTGCTGCCGTGTGCTGTGTGTGCCGTGTGTGTGTGCCGCGGGTGCTGTGTGTGTCGCGGGTGTGTGTCCGCGGGTGTGTGTCCGCGGGTTGACACCCGCGGTTACTAGGGGGTGGTCTGCGGTGAGATGAGGGGGAAGTTGGTGTAGGGGTGTAGGACTTTGGGTAGGTGGATGCCTTCGGGGCTTTGGTTGTTTTCGAGCAGGGCTGCTACGATGCGGGCCAGAGCCAGGGCACTGCCGTTGAGGGTATGTGCCAGTCGTTTTTTCTTACCGTCTTTGAAGCGTAGGCGGAGCCGGTGGCTTTGAAAGGTTTCGAAGTTAGATACGGAGCTAACTTCCAGCCATCGTTTTTGGGCTGCCGAATAGACCTCAAAATCATAGGTGAGGGCTGAGGTGAAGCCCAAGTCTCCTCCACAGAGGCGGACGATGCGGTAGGGCAGCTCTAATTCGTCGAGTAGGGAAGAGACGTGTTCCAGCATTTCATCCAGGGCTTGGTAGGAGTTATCGGGATGTTCTATGCGGACGATTTCCACTTTGTCGAATTGATGGACTCTGTTCAGACCGCGCACGTGTGCGCCATACGATCCTGCTTCTCTACGGAAGCAGGGCGTATAGCCGGTGAGTTTAATGGGGAAGTCGCTTTCTTCGAGTATAGTGTCGCGGTAGAGGTTGGTTACCGGTACTTCAGCTGTAGGGATGAGGTAGAAGTTGTCGCGTTCCACATAGTACATTTGCCCTTCTTTGTCGGGTAGTTGACCGGTTGCGCGAGCTGTATCCGCATTGACGAGCAGGGGTGGCGAGACTTCTTTGTAGCCGGCTTGATGGGCACGGTCGAGAAAGTAATTGATGAGCGCTCGCTCCAAGCGTGCGCCTTGTCCCAGGTAAACGGGAAATCCGGCGCCGGTGAGCTTTGTGCCCAATTCCAAGTCGAAGAGTTGGTATTTTTTTGCCAGTTCCCAATGAGGCAGTGCGTCTTGGGGCAATTCGGGTAGAGGCTTATCCCAGGCTTTGTACACTTCATTGTCTTCTTCGGACTGGCCGAAGGGTACCAGTTTATGAGGCACATTGGGGATTTCCAGCAATAGATTTTCTAGTTCCGTTTTCACTTCCCGAAGCTCGTTTTCGGGAGCTTTCATTTGCTCTTTGATGGAGGCCACTTCTACTTTTGCCGCTTCGGCTTCTTGCGCTTTCCCCTCTTTATACAACTGCCCGATTTCAGTGGCGTATTTTTTCAGGCTTGCCTGGCACTGCTCTATTTCCTGTTGCAGGCGTCGGCGGGTGTCGTCCAGTTCCAGAATGCGATTGATAATGCTGAGTTGATCGTCCTTCCAGTTGCGTTTTTTGAGACCATGGAGCACTTGGTCTTTGTGCTCTCGGATGTAAGATATTTGTAGCATAAGCGTTGAGCGTGAACTTTCCGTGGTAAAAAGTCGTTAAATTTTTGACAAAGGTAAGGCTTCGATTTCTAAAAAAAGTGTATTTTTGCGCAGCCATTCAAAGTTTCGCTTGAATTTTCTCTTGCTTATCGGACTTCTTTAGCATGAACTTCAGCGAGTTTTGCTTCAAAATGGCCTTTGATTACCGATTTTTTCCTTCAAACGACAGTGTAAGAGCTTTAAATGGTGCTTTGCGGACGACAAGGAGAAGATGAGGAGCATACTATTTAGCGCAAGGGGTGAAAGCAGCATTGTTTTCTTCAATGTATTCCAGTTGTTTTGGCATGTGCCGGTCTGAGTTTGTTGGATTTCACCCGGTTTGCCAGGGAAAAGGTGCCGGTGTTTGTGCACCGATTTTTTGTTGAGAAAAATTTTTTGAAACCAAATAACGACCATGTACGATATTGTTCAGCTCAATGATATGCTTGTGCCTGAGTTGCGAGAGTTGGCTGAATCCCTGAATTTAAAGGGTTACAAGCGATTGAACAAGCAGGATCTCATTTATAAGATACTGGATCAGCAGGCTTTGCTTGCCCGAAAACCGGAGGCCGAAGCAGCAACGGGAACGGACAAAACTTCCAAGGAAGAGGAAAATGGTGACCGGAGGAACAGGCGTCCGCGCAAAAAGCGAATTCTTCCGGACTCTGCTTTGAAATCTCCTACGCCGGTTAAAAGTCTCGTTGGGGGTATGCCGGAGCAAAAAAAGAAAATTGCTAAAGAAGTTTCAGCGGAAGCACCTAAAAAAATTGCTTCAGCTGATATGCCGACCCAGAAAAAGGCAGCGATGCCGCCCCAACAACCAGCTAAGCATAAATTCCCTCGTTCAGAACAACAAAGAGAGCAAGCATCACCTCAACAGCGACAAGTTTCTCAGCGCAATCAACAGCAAAATCGGAACACTGCTGCTTCACAAAACACCAATCAGCAGGTGCCTCAAAAGCCTGTAAAAAAATTCAATGTAGAGCTGGATGGCGTCATTGAAGGAGAGGGTGTATTGGAGATGATGCCGGATGGTTATGGTTTTTTGCGTTCAGCAGATTACAATTACCTTTCTTCTCCGGATGACATTTATGTTTCACCCTCTCAAGTGAAGCTCTTTGGGCTGCGTACGGGAGATACGGTTATCGGTGCAGTGCGGCCGCCCAAAGAGGGTGAAAAGTACTTCGCTTTGCTCAAGGTGTCTAGCATCAATGGCTTGTCGCCGGCGGAAATGACGGATCGCGTGCCCTTTGATTACCTCACGCCGCTTTTCCCCGAGGAAAAACTCAAGTTGACGACCTCGCCTACAGGCCGTGATTTGAGTACGCGCATCATAGACCTTTTTTCTCCCATTGGAAAAGGGCAGCGGGGGCTTATCGTTGCTCAACCCAAGACGGGTAAAACTTTTTTGCTCAAAGATGTAGCTAATGCTGTAGCAAAAAATCATCCGGAAGTTTATCTCATCGTTCTTTTGGTAGATGAACGCCCCGAAGAGGTTACCGATATGCGGCGTAGTGTGAAGGCGGAAGTGGTAGCATCAACCTTTGACGAGCCCGCCGAAAACCACGTTCGGGTAGCTGGTATCGTGCTGGAGAAAGCCAAGCGCTTGGTAGAATCAGGACATGATGTCATGATCTTGTTGGATTCCATCACCCGCCTGGCTCGAGCTTACAACACCGTCGCTCCGGCCAGTGGTAAAGTGCTTTCAGGTGGTGTGGAGGCCAATGCCCTGCACAAACCGAAAAAGTTCTTTGGCGCAGCCCGTAATATCGAAGGTGGAGGCTCCCTGACCATTCTGGCTACAGCGCTGATCGATACCGGTTCGAAGATGGACGGCGTCATTTTTGAAGAATTTAAGGGCACGGGCAACATGGAACTTCAGCTCGATCGCAGCTTGGCCAATAAGCGCCTCTATCCCGCCGTGGATCTCACCAAATCCGGTACCCGCCGCGAAGATCTTCTGCTGGACAGAGAAACGCTACAGCGCATGTTCATTTTGCGCAAGCACCTGGCAGACATGAAACCCGATGAGGCCATGGAGTTTATTCGCAAACACATGCTGAATACTTCCAGCAATGAGGAGTTTTTGGCTTCCATGAACGGTTGATGAAGCCCTCTCTGTAAGGTGAACTGAGCAGTAGCACAGCTTATCAGTTTTTTTGAGTTTTGGCCTTTGTGCCTCCGCCGGCCTTGCCGGAAATGCAGTGGCAGCGGTGCTCATTTCCTCTAAGCACTTTGCTGCGGGCATATTTGTCGGCTTTGCGCCAAAGCCAGGGTTCTTTTCCTGGCAGAGCGTTCTCTTTGTTTGGCAAAAAACCTTATCTTTGTACGTACTGCTTGCTGTCTTTGGAGCAGGCTGCTTGGGTTTTGTGTCTTCATCAATTGTTTGGCTATGCGCGTTTTATGTACTCTTCTGGTTTTTTCTCTTGCGCTCTTCTCTCTACCTGCGCAAATTACTTTGACAGATGAAAGTTTTCCACAAGCGGGTGACACCCTTTTCCTGGCTGTGGATAATGATCCAGGGATTGTGCTGACCGGGCCGGGAGGGCCTTACGACTGGGACTACACCTCTTTGCAGGCACCTTTTACTACAGAAGTGCTCTATAAACCTGCGTCAGAGGGAAATGCAGCAGACCAACTGCCGAATGCCGATTTGGTGGTTGATTTGCCGGGAGGTTCGGAGGCCTATTATGAAATTAGCAATGGAGAGCTGCGCAATATAGCCATCAATGGGCCGGACCCTGCCGGCCTGGGCTTTGATCTGTTGATGAAGCTCGACCCGCCTCTGGTAGAGCGAAAAGCGCCGACTTCTTTTGGTTTTTCCCTTTTGCAGGAAAGCTCCATCGGTGCTGCTATCTCATCGGATTTGATTCCGCAGCAAATCCTCGACCAATTACCTATAACACCAGACTCCCTCAGGTTGCGCATCTCTGCCAACCGCACTGAATTTGCCGATGCTTATGGTACGGTAAGTATTCCCGGAGGCACTTTTGACGTTTTGCGTATTAAGCGTTTTGAGGTGAGAGAATTTCACGTAGATGCTTATCTGTCTTTTAGTGGTTGGGCGGAAATCACGGATTTGGTGGGGGCTGATATGCCACCCGATTCTTCGCTCACTTACTTTTTCCTCAGCAATGAGGCCAAAGAGCCTATCGTTTCTATAGAGGCCGATCCTCTGACAGAAGAAGTACAAAGAGTGACTTTTAAGTCTATAGAAGGGTCGGTAGCAACGACTTTTGTTCCCGCAGGCCAAGCGATGGTTTTGGCTTATCCCAATCCAGCCATTAATGATGTTCGCTTTGAGTTTATCAATCTCCAACCCGGCGATTACCGCTTGGAAATTTACAACTTACTGGGTGTTAAAATCAGAGAGAAGAATTACCACCTTAAAGGAGGTAATTCCGTAGATAAAATGGACATTACCGCTTTGCGCAAAGGTTCGTACCTCTATGCCTTGATAGGGCCGGATGGCAAAACCATAACGACTAAGCGGCTCATCGTAATCAGGCCTTAAATGTCAGGCTGTTTTGTGGCAAAGCGGTTTGAGTTTTGCTCAAAAACTTTAACTCAATTGCAAATTTACAGGAATATAACTCTCTGGCAGCTGCTGTTTTAACCGCAATCCGGAATGGCAGCTGCCTTTTCTTTTGTTGAAATATGGACATCTACCGGCAAAAGTCACGTTGGAAGTTGTATTTGGCAGTAGCTGGCCTGTTGATTGTCGTGGGTTCTGCTCTTTATACCAGAAATCTCACCCAAAGACTTGCCCGGGAGGAACACAAAAAAGTGGAGCTTTGGTTCCGTGCCCAGGAGTCTTTGCTCAAGCCCTTAGATGAAACTTGCCTGGGCTGTGAAGATTTTACGCTCGAAACCGAAATCCTCAAATCGAATACCACGCTGCCTCTCATCTTGGTCAGCGAAACCGGAGAAATCATCTCGGCTTTTAACTTTGGAGAAGAAAGGGATACAAACAAGATCTTTCTACGAAAACAGCTCGACAAACTCATTGCCTCGGGCAGCCGGCCCATAGAAGGTTTTGGGCAAAAAATTTATTATCAAAATTCCCGCCTGCTAACGGAAATTAAGTATCTGCCCATTATTCAACTGTTGCTGATTGGATTTTTTGTCTTCATCGGCTATCTGGGTTTTAGCAGTGCTCGCAAGGCGGAGCAGAATCGAGTATGGGTTGGTATGGCCAAAGAAACAGCACATCAACTCGGCACCCCGCTTTCCGCTATTTTTGGCTGGTTGGAATACCTCAAGGAAATGAAACAAGACGATGAGGAGCTCAATATGGTGGTGGAAGAACTGACCAAAGATGCCAACAAACTACACATGGTAGCCGAGCGATTCTCCAAAATAGGTGCTATACCGGAGCTTCATTCACACAACATTTACGATCCCGTGCGGAAGACAGGTAATTATTTGCGCGAGCGCGCTCCTGCAGGCATACAATTGCATTTTCCGGAAGGAGAAGAAACTCCTGTTTATGCGATGTTGAACCCTCCGCTGTTCGAGTGGGTTTTGGAAAATTTGCTTCGCAATGCCATAGATGCTATGCAGGGCAAAGGCGATGTGAAACTGAGCATTACCTCACTTAAAGACAAAGTTTTGATCGAAGTGAGCGATACGGGTAAGGGCATGCATGCCGATGAGGTGAAGCACGTGTTCAAACCCGGATTTTCCACTAAAGATCGCGGTTGGGGGCTAGGGCTTTCTTTGGCTCACAGGATTATTGCGGAGTATCACGGCGGTCGCATTTACGTGAAACACTCGGAGCCGGGCAAAGGAACGACCTTTGCCATTGAATTGCCCTTGAGTAAAGAGACCACCAACAGAACAAGCTGACTATGCTGGCAAAGTATTCTCTGCTTTTAGTTTTTTTGTTGTTTTATGGCTTGTCTTTTTCTCAGGTTCTAAGGGTTTTGGATGAAAAAGGAGAACCCCTTCCCGGTGTTTTGGTTTACAACGAGGAGAAGGATTTTTCAGTTGTTACCAATGAAAGCGGGGAGGCTGATGTTTTTGGATGGGATAGAGCGGGCTTTTTGCACTTTTCTTTTCTCGGTTATGCCCCCTTGTCCTTGGATTTAGAGGCTCTTGAGCAGGTGAGTTGGCGTGTTCAGATGTCGCCTTTTCCCCGGAGCCTGGAAGCCGTTGTAGTAATAGGGCGTCGTGGTGAATTGGTAGGCGATGTGGTGGCTACGGTTGAGTTGTTGACGCGAGAAAACATGCTTTTTAGCCAGGCTCAGCATGTGCCGGATGCGCTGGAAAAAGAGTCTGGTGTTTTTGTGCAAAAAAGCCAGATGGGGGGAGGTAGCCCCATTGTGCGAGGTTTTGAGGCAAACCGCATTTTGCTTGTTGTGGACGGGGTTAAATTGAACAATGCCATTTATCGAAGTGGCCACTTGCAAAATAGCCTGAGCGTGGATCCACAGCTTCTCGATCGCATAGAGTTGATTTATGGGCCGGGTTCGCTGGAATACGGCAGCGATGCTTTGGGCGGTGTGTTACATTTTCGAACGAGAAGTCCTCAGCTAAAAAAGGAAGGACAAACCGCTACTCGGGGCAAGTTGTATGGGCGATTTTCAACGGCTAATGTTGAAAAAGCCATTCACTTTAGCTTCAACAGAGGTTTTGAAAGGTGGGCCTGGCTTAGTTCAATCAGTCTTTCCTCCTTTGGCGATTTGAGGGCGGGACGTCGGCGTCCGGCTGCTTATCCCGATTTTGGCAAGCGTTTGTACTATGCAGTTTTTCGGGATGGGGCCGACTATGCAGAGCGCAATATCAAGCCTGAGATACAACGCCCTACGGCTTACAGTCAGCTCGATTTGGGCCAGAAAATTGTGTGGCAGCCGTTGGATTTTTTTCGCCTTTCGGCAAATGTTCAATTTTCCAACAGCACGAACATTCCCCGCTATGATCAGTTAGCTATCACAGGCACTTCACCCGAGCAGCTCAAATTTTCCGAATGGCACTATGGCCCCCAGACGCGATTTTTGCTTTCGACTCAGGCAGATTGGGAAAAGAACTGTTTATTTTTGGATAAAGCTCGTTTTATTCTCGCCTGGCAATATGTGCATGAAGAGCGAATCAAGCGCCGCTTTAATCGCAGCCTGCGCACGACAAATACGGAAGAGCTTGGCCTGTTTTCTGCTTCTTTAGATGTGAAGAAAGGCCTTGCAGGAAAGGAAGTGCATCAGTTAGCTTACGGCGCTGATGTACAGGCCAACCAAGTGCGTTCTTCTGCTTTGGGTGAGGATGTTCAAACGAGGGCTGTGTTCGATGCTCCTACACGCTATCCCGGTGGCGGGAGTAGCTTGAACAGGGGTGGAGTTTACGCCCTTTATCGCTGGCAACCAACTTCAGGTCTTGTCAAAATACAAGCCGGTTTGCGTTATGCTTTTAGTCGATTGTGGACCCGCTATGAAGAAAACCCCTTTATTTCCTGGCCCGAAGTATATTTGAACCCGGGCATAGGCAATGCCGTGCAGGGCTGGAGCTACGGGTTGGGCATCCATTTCTCCGATAAAAAAGGTTGGCAGTTTAAAGCTTCTTTGGCTACGGCTTTTCGTGCTCCCAATCTCGATGACTTGGGTAAGGTTCGGGCTAAAAATGGAAAGCTCACCATCCCCAATCCCGATTTGAAGCCGGAGCGTACCCTTTCTGCAGAAATCAACCTGGGCTATACCTCGCCTGTAAAATCTGATAGCAAAGCTTTTTTATCCATTTTTTATACCGGTTTGCGGGATCTCATGGTTCGCAAAAAAGCGCCACTGCCCGATGGTAGCACAACCATCATGTATGAGGGAGACTTGTTGCAAACTGTGGCAAATGTCAATGAGCAGAGTGGCTTTGTTTATGGCCTTTCGGCAAATGCATCTTTGGCCTTGTTCGACAACTGGAGCAGCGGAATCTCTTTTAACTGGTTGCGTGGCAGGGTGCTTTTTTCCAAGGTTTTTGATTCGGGGCCTGTAGCTCGTCTCGACACCCTTTTGCCTCTTGCTCACATCCCTCCTCCGTATGGGCGTTTTAACCTGTTGTGTGAGGGAAAAAGATGGCAGGCAGAAGCTGTACTGCGTTTTCATTTGGCGAAAGCTCCTGAAGAATATGCAGCTACTGACCTCAACTACACTGCTCAGGGTAACCTCCTTATTGACAGGTTGGGGACTTCCGACAATTTGGAATATACGCCTTCGTATGTGGACGAACGTGGGGAAGTGCAATATGCGGGGGCTTTACCCTGGCAGACTGTTAATTTCTATTTTGCTTACTCATTTGGCGAAAGCCTGAAAATCTTTTTGGCTTTGGAAAACGTCTTTGATTTGCACTATCGCACCTTTTCTTCAGGGCTTAGTGCTCCCGGTTTCAATACTTCGGCCAGCTTGTTATTCAGCTGGTAGTACAAGGTGGATATTGGTTTTATACAGATGGGAGCCCTTGGGATGTTCCAAATCGTTTTAGCCCAAGGGAGGAAAAGTGTAAAAACAAGCTAAGAACAAGTCCCTTTTTGTCTTTTTTGCATTCTTTTTATGGTGGCTTGTGTGTTGGAATCCTTTTGCCCATTTCTGCTCATAGCGAAGTGGTTTGGGTAGCGAAAACGCCTATCTTTTGCTCGTTTATGCGTTGTAAATGTCCCCAACCATTTCAATTTGAGTATAAAATCTAAGAAAATCATCTGTCATGAAAAAGATTCTTTTACTTGTTGCGTTTCTCGGTGGCTTTTCTTTGTTGTCTGCGCAGCAAACTACCGATGAATGGATTCGCTCCGGTATTGCTTTGCACGATGCGGGAAAATACGCCGAGGCCATAGCGCAGTATAAAAAAGCTTTGGCTATAGAACCTGAGAACTATTGGGCGATGTACGAAATGGCTATGTCGTATTACGCCATGGAGAAAGAAGATGAGAGCGTTGTCCTCCTAAAGAAAATCCTCAAAAAGAGTCCGGGCCAGGCTCGTCTGGAATCTTATGTTTTGCTGGCTGCCATTTACGATGATTTTGGAAAATCGCGAAAGGCCTACAAGCTTTACGAGCAGGCGAGTAAGGAATACCCCCAAGAGTACATGGTGTATTTTAACTGGGGCATTACGTCTTACAGGCTTGAAAAAACGGATGAGGCTTACTCTTTTTTTCAACGGGCATTGGAGTTAAATCCCTCTCATCCTACTTCCTGGCTTTACCTGGCTTATTTGGATTGGGGTCGGGCTCAAAAGATGCGAGCTTTTTTTGCTTTCAACAGTTTTTTGTTTTTGGAGCCGGAGGGCAAGAGAGCGGAAGCGGCTTATGCTTCCCTTCTAAAACTTTTGGGCGAGGATGTTCGGAAAAAAGCTGACGGAGAGGTGGAAGTCCACTTGGACCCCAAAGCCATAGGTAGGTCTGAGCAAATTCTATTTGCCATGAATATAGCTGCGGCGTATCAGCTGGCGGATAGTTTGACTAAGGGGCAAGCAGAGCCGTTTGATGAGTTCATGTTTGTGGAGCAAATTATGTTTGATTCGGCTCCTCGGATACTGGAGGATGATGCTTCTCCGACGAGCAGAGCAGTGCATTTTTTTGCCAAGCTGCTTGGGTCTGACCAGCTGGAAACTTACTGCCATTACATTTCTTTAAGCCAAGGAGAAGAGCATCGGGATTGGCTCAAAGAACACGAAGAGCAATATGAAGCTTTTAACCGTTGGGTGGAGGAATATTGGTAAGGCGCTAAGATTTACCGACTGTGATGTCGGCTTTCCAGCTATTATACGACAATATGGTTTTTTCTTTTGGGTGATTTTGGCAATATGCTTTACCTTTTCAACCGTTTAGGTGTTGACCGTTTTGAACATTCAGAAGAACTTGAGCAAGGTGGAAGATGGATATGCTCATGGCGAAGTGGTTTGGGTGGCATCAGCCTCCTAAATTCCCTATCTTTCGCTCGTTTGAGAGTCGTAAATATCTCAAACCGTTTAGGTTTGGGTATATTGTGGCAGGACCCTTGCCGGTTGTAGGTTGATTTTAGCTCCAAAGTAGTTTGCTCTATGACTTTTTTCATTAGAAATTCGCTCTTCATTCTTTTAAGCTTTAGCCCTTTCCGACTTTTTGCTCAATCTGTTTTTTTGCCTTTAATTTCCGAGGAGAATGGGGCTTTTGTCATTCGGGAAGATCAAATTTTATCTGAAGCGGTATTTCCCGATTGCGGTTTTGATTTGCTGTTGGAGCAGATGGATGAGAAAGAGGCGCAGAGGCGTGAAACGTATGAGCAGGCTTGGCAGTATTTGGCGAAAGCAGGAAAAAACAAGTTTAAATCTCTGGCTCCGCCCTATACCCTTCCTGTGGTCGTGCACATCATTCATCAGAATGGGGCGGAGAACATCAGTGATGCTCAAGTGCAGCAAGCGATTCAATATCTCAACGATGCTTTTGCCAATGTGGGGTATTACGACCCCGCTACGGGAGTCAGCGTGCCGATTTCTTTCTGTTTGGCAGTGCAAGACCCCGATGGAAACTTGACAACCGGCATTAACCACTTAGCTTCTCCATGGACCGATGTGAACATGGATAGCGACGACTTGACGCTTAAGAATTTAATTCGCTGGGAGCCGTTGAATTACATCAACATTTGGGTGGTACGTGAAATTTGCAGCAGCAGTTTGGGTTGTGGCGTAGCCGGATACGCGTATTTTCCATCTGCTCATGGCGGTTTGCACGATGGGATTGTGGTGGAGGCCGGCTATATGGGTAGTTCGGAGGCCAATACCAGTGTGTTGATCCATGAGATGGGGCATTATCTCGGCCTTTATCACACTTTTGAGGGCGGATGTACCAATAACGATTGTACTTCCGATGGCGATCGCATTTGCGATACTCCACCAGACAACACGACTACTCCTGTCCCATGTGGAACAGATGTGAACAGTTGTTCCACAGATACAGATTCGGGTTTTGCGACCGATCAAAACGATCTTTATATCGACTATATGGATTATAGCCATTTGAGTTGTTATTCGGCATTTACTCAGGGGCAATCCGATCGCATGGTTTTTACAGTGGAGGGTGTGCGCAGCAGTTTGTTGGAGTCTCCGGGTTGCCAGACGCCTTGCATGTTGCCGCTTACCGCAGATTTTAGTCCGGGAACCAATCAAGAAGTGGAGGTGGGTACCACTTTGAACTTTTCTTATACAGGGACAGGTGCAAGCAATTTCAATTGGACAGTTGACGGGGTTTCTTTTGGCCTTTCGGCAAATGCTTCCTACACGTTTTTAGCAGAAGGGGTTTATACTATTGAGTTGCAAGTGGGTAATGGTGATCCGAATTGTCAGGAG
>JALSKB010000166.1 GCA_026989035.1 Saprospiraceae bacterium
GCGTCCTTTAATCATTAACTGCAGTTTTATCAGCAACAAAGGCCGTAAAGGTGCTGCGGTCTATGCTGCTTCGAGCGGGAGTAGGGTAGCACCTTCTTTTATCAATTGCGTTTTTAAGCAAAATAGTGCGGATTTGGATGGTGGAGCCCTTTATTTTGAAGGTGACAAGGGTGAGGTTATGCCCTTGTTTGAATCCTGTGTCTTTGAGAACAATGAGGCCGATTATGGGGGTGCGATTTGTGCCGCTGTAGGCCATGGAAAGTGTGTGGTGGAATTGCGCTCCTGTTCCTTTTTAGAAAATACTGCTTTTTTATGGGGTGGAGGCATTTACACACCTACCCTTGCCAGTGGAGAAGGAAACATGGCTGAGATGAAGTTGAAGCAGTGTACTTTCTCGGATAATTATCCCACGGATATCAACCGCAGTTCGGCTTCTGTAGCGGGCAGTTCAGCTGTGGAGTTTACCAGCGGTATGAACAAAAAATGAATCTCATTTCCACGAGGAGTTTAATCCTATAAGGGTGTTGCGTCTTTCCCCGGGCGCGCCCTTTTTTTTTACCTTTGAGGTATGGCTGGTACAGGGGTTACACCACGGGAAGTTTTGAAGGCGTATTGGGGCTATGAGGCTTTCCGTCCTCTGCAAGAAGAGATCATTGCGGACATTCTTGCAGGGCGAGATACCCTGGCTTTGTTGCCCACGGGTGGAGGTAAGTCTATTTGTTATCAGGTACCGGCTTTGTGTAAAGAGGGTATTGGTCTTGTTATCACGCCTTTGATTGCCTTGATGAAAGATCAGGTAGAGCGCCTTCGAACCTTGGGCATTCCGGCAGCGGCAGTGCATGCCGGTATGAGCTATGCCGATATCGATAGGATCTTGGACAATGCCGTTTACGGTAGTTTGAAGTTGTTATACCTTTCGCCGGAGCGTTTGCTCAATGAACTGGCCCGCGTGCGCATAGCTAAAATGCCTGTCAATTTGTTGGCCGTGGACGAAGCCCATTGTATTTCCCAATGGGGCTATGACTTTCGCCCGGCCTATTTGCAAATAGCTGAAATTAGAGAACATTTGCCGAAAGGCACGCCCGTTTTAGCCCTTACGGCTACGGCTACCCCTTCCGTAGTGAGTGACATCCAGGAAAAACTCCGTTTTCAAGAGGAGAACGTCTTTCGCAAGAGCTTTTTGCGAGACAATTTGAGTTTAGTGGTTCGCCGTCCGGAGCACAAACTGACCCATTTGGTTCACATTCTCAAAAAGGTGCCCGGCATGGCCATCGTCTATGTACGTAGTCGGAAGGCCACCCGAGATGCAGCTGATTTTTTAAAGCGGCACGGCATTGCAGCTTTCTGGTATCATGCCGGCTTGCCCCGTGAAGAGCGCGACTTGCGCCAGCAGGCCTGGATGGAAGAGCGGGTGCGAGTGATGGTTTGTACGAATGCCTTTGGCATGGGCATAGACAAGGCCAATGTACGGGTGGTCGTACACCTGGATATGCCCGACAGTCCTGAAGCCTATTACCAGGAAGCAGGTAGGGCAGGTCGAGACGGAAAGCGAGCTTATGCCGTTTTGCTTTTCGATCCTTCGGACGAAGAGCGCTTGTGGAATAGCTATGAGCATTCTTTTCCATCTTTGAAAAAAATCCGCAGCATATACCGAGCTTTGGGCAGTTATTTTCAAA
>JALSKB010000167.1 GCA_026989035.1 Saprospiraceae bacterium
AACATCTGAGCACCTCCGGCACCACAGCAAAAACCCCGTGAACGATTGCGCTGCATCTCAATCAACTCGCCTTCCAGCTCAGCCAAAACCCGACGCGGAGCCTCGTACACCCCATTGGCCCGCCCCAGATAGCAAGAATCGTGATAGGTGATGCGCTTCCCTTGAAAAGCACCACCCTCCACTTGTAAACGCCCTTCATCGATGAGTTGTTGAAGCAACTGCGTGTGGTGAATCAGTTCGTACTTACCGCCCAAATCCGGGTATTCGTTTTTCAAAACGTTAAAGCAATGCGGGCAGGCGGTAACGATTTTCGTTACCCCATAGCCGTTGAGGACTTCGATGTTTTGCAAGGCTGTCATCTGAAAAATAAACTCATTGCCTGCCCGACGGGCGGGGTCTCCCGTACAGCTTTCCTCTTCCCCCAGAATGGCAAAAGAAACTCCTGTTTTTTGCAAAATTTCGCAAAAAGCGCGCACCACCTTTTGAGCGCGTTGGTCGTAACTGCCGGCACAGCCTACCCAAAAGAGGTAGTCGGGTTTTTCACCGCGAGCAGCCAGCTCAGCTAATCGAGGAATGTGCATGATGTTCGTTTTTTTGTCCGAGCCATTGCGCCAAACACATGGCTCAAGCCTACTCGGCCCAGGCATCGCGCGGCTGAGACATGGCCCAAGCCGAACCGCTGTTTTCTATGCTGTTGAACAAAGGCAGCCAATCCGACGGACCGGCGGCTTCCGTTAGAATTTCATAGCGACGCATCTCCAAAATGATTTCCATCGGCCGGATGAGTACAGGACAGGCCTCCACACAAGCCTGGCAAGTCGTACAGGCATGCAGCTCTTCCCGATCGATGTAGTCGAAAAGAGAGCGACCGTCGTCAAAGTTTTCTTTGCTGAGTTTTGGAGCGCTTTCGCGCAAATCTTCGCGCAAGTATTCTTTGTTACCACTGCGCAACTTGCGCCCCACCTCTTCGGCCCTGTCGCGCACGGCCATGACGATGTGCCGGGGAGAGAGCTTCTTGCCCGTTTGATTGGCCGGGCATTCATCCGTGCAGCGGCCGCATTCCGTACAAGTATAAGCTTCGAGGATGTTTTTCCAGGAAAGCGAAAAGACATCGTTGGCCCCAAAAGTCGGCAACTCCTCCTCTTCCGGAGCGTCGGCAAAAGCCGCCTCGGGGTCCATCATGCTCTTCACCTCCTTCATCACTTCGGGCATGTTTTCCATCTTTCCTTGGGGCGTCAGTCGAGCGTAATAGCTGTTGGGAAAGGCCAAAAAGATGTGCAGGTGCTTGGAAATGGGCAGGTAGTTGATAAAACCCAGCACGACCAGCAAGTGCAACCACCAGCCGAATTCCTCTACCCAAACCAAAGCATTTGCCGAAAGGCCGCCTAACAAAACAGGCCCCAAAGCATCGCTGATGAGCAAATGCCCCGTCTCGGGATAGTGATGTGGGTCTATCCCCTGCAACAAGACATCTGCACCATTCATGCTGAAAATACCCAGGATGAGTAAAATTTCGCCAAAGAGAATCAAATTGGCATCTCGCTTGGGCCAGCCCTCCATCTCCGGCTTTTCAAAACGACTGAGATGCAATATGTTGCGCCGAATGAGAAAAACCACCGTAGCGATGAAGGCCAAAACCGAAAGCAACTCAATGAAGTTGATGACAAAGGTGTAAAACCCGCCCAAAGGCCGGGCAAAAGCGCGATGACTACCCGTCAGACCGTCCACAAAAATCTCTATCAGCTCCACCTGGGTGATGAGAAAAGCCGCATAAATGAAAAAGTGCAAAACAGCCGGAATGGGGCGCTTGAACATCTTGCGCTGCCCAAAAGCAAAAAGCAGCATGTTGCGCCAGCGCAAAGCCTTCTGATCGCTGAGATCCTCCTCTTTGCCCAGGAGAATGTTCTTCCGAATCTGCAAGTATTGCCTTGCGGCAAATGACAAAGCTCCAAAAGTGATGACGGCAAAGAGAATGGACTGCAACATAGACCTAATACTTTTTCAGGGCGAAAGATAAGGAATTAACAGCTGCAAAAAGCCCCCCTTTAAGAAGGCAGCCGAAACATCTACCACATCAATAATATCATCTAAAATTTAGTTTTTATCAATGAGAAAGCGGGCTTACCTTTGTCTTGAACCAAAAAAGGAAATCTATGACTGACAAGACCGAACAAGCCCAATGCCCTTTCCATCAAGGGCAACCGAAAAAAAACGGTCGAAATGCCTTGGAAAAAGGTTGGTGGACGCACTGCCTGAATCTGGGCATTTTGCGACAAAACTGCCCGAAACATTCTCCTTTAGGAGAAGATTTCAACTACGCCGAAGAATTTAAAAAGCTGGATCTGGAAGCCGTCAAAAAGGACATCATGGAGGTGATGACCAACTCCCAGGATTGGTGGCCTGCCGACTACGGGCACTACGGTCCTCTTTTCATTCGCATGGCCTGGCACAGCGCGGGCACTTACCGCATAGCAGACGGCAGGGGCGGAGCCGGAAGTGGAAACCAACGCTTTGCCCCGGTCAGCAGCTGGCCCGACAACATCAACCTCGACAAGGCCCGAAGACTCCTCTGGCCCGTCAAGCAAAAGTACGGAGCCCAAATTTCCTGGGCCGATTTGATGATCCTGGCTGGCAACTGTGCCTTGGAGTCCATGGGTTTTAAGACCCTGGGTTTTGCGGGAGGGCGCGAGGACATTTGGGAGCCGGAACTGGACACCTACTGGGGCAGCGAAGAAGAATGGCTGGCCGATGAACGCCACACGGAAGAAGGCGAATTGGAAAACCCCTTCGCCGCCGTACAAATGGGACTGATTTACGTCAATCCCGAAGGCCCGAACGGAGAGCCCAACGTCATAGCTGCTGCCCGAGACATACGCGAGACTTTCTCTCGCATGGCCATGAACGATGAAGAAACAGTAGCTCTCATCGTAGGAGGTCATACCTTCGGAAAAACCCACGGCGCTGCCGACCCCTCTCACCTGGGGCCTGAGCCGGAAGCCGCTCCGGCCGAGCAACAGGGCCTGGGATGGCAAAACAGCTTCGGATCGGGCAAAGCCGGAGACACCATCACCAGTGGGCTGGAAGGAGCTTGGACCCCCACCCCCACCCAATGGGACAACAGCTTCCTGGAAACGCTGTTCCGCTACGAATGGAGCCTGGTCAAAAGCCCCGCAGGTGCCTGGCAATGGATTCCCACCGACCCGCAAGCCGCTGAACTGGTACCCGATGCTCACGATCCCTCCAAGCGCCATGCTCCCATCATGCTGACCACCGACCTGGCCCTGAGAACAGATCCCACCTATCGGGCCATTGCCGAGCGCTTCCTCAAAAACCCCGATAAATTGGCCGATGCTTTCGCCAAAGCCTGGTTTAAGCTCACTCACCGCGACATGGGACCCCTAAGTCGCTACCTGGGGCCGGAAGTACCCAAAGAAGTGTTCATCTGGCAAGACCCCATACCCGAAGTCAAACACGAGCTGATCGATGAACAAGACATCGGTAAGCTCAAAAAGGAAATCCTCAACTCCGGTTTGACCATTCCCCAGCTGGTGCGAACAGCCTGGGCCTCCGCCTCTACATTCCGCAACAGCGACAAACGCGGCGGTGCCAACGGCGCCAGAATACGCTTCGCCCCGCAAAACCAATGGGCCGTCAATAGACCGGATGAGCTGAAAGATGTCCTTCAAAAACTCGAAGATATCCAACAGCAGTTCAACAAAGGGCAGTCTGGTAAAAAAGCCGTATCTATGGCCGACCTCATTGTCCTGGGAGGAGTAGCAGCCGTAGAAAAAGCCGCCAAAGAGGCCGGAGTGGAAGTGAAAGTACCCTTCAGCCCCGGTCGGGCTGATGCGCTCGAAGAACAAACCGATGTAGAATCCTTCAAAGTGCTCGAACCTTGGGCCGACGGGTTCAGAAACTATGCCCGCCCCAAAGCGCCTCGAAGTCCGGAAGAACTGTTGATCGACAAAGCCCAGTTGCTGACGCTGACCGTACCGGAAATGACGGTGCTGCTCGGTGGCATGCGCGTGCTAAACGCCAATTACGACGGCTCCTCCCACGGAGTATTCACCCACAGGCCCGAACAACTCACCAACGACTTCTTTGTCAACCTGCTGGACCTCAACACGAAGTGGGAGAAAGACGCCCAACAAAACGGAATCTACCGTGGCATTGACCAAAACAGCGGCCAGCAAAAGTGGACGGCAACAAGTGTGGACCTGCTCTTCGGCGCTCATGCCGAATTGCGCGCCGTAGCCGAAGTGTACGCTTTTGAACAGGCCAGGGAAAAATTCGTTCACGATTTCGTCAAAGCCTGGACCAAAGTCATGGAACTGGATCGCTTCGATTTGAAGTAATGGACCGCCAGGCTGCCTGCTGCAAAAGCTTTGCAGCCACAAGGGAAAAGTTTGGACCTGCCTTACCCCCCTCATCAGGCAGGGCCAAACTTTCCATTTTGCAGCCGTTTACTTCCGGCATCAAACAACCTATTGCCCTGCACGGGGTATCCGGGGCTTGAGAACCATGGCATCCTCTTCTCCGGAAAACATGCCTTCCACGGAACGACAAATGCTCTTTTGCAACTCCTCCAACAAACGCCTCTTGACAAAGTGCTTGTGAACCACCAAGCCTATGGAGCGAACGGGAACCGGAGGTTGGAAAGAAAACAGACAAGATCTATCGCTCTCAGGCATACCCAGGGCAGCCATCTTTGGCAAAATCGTCATGCCTTGATAAGATTTGGTAAAGCGTATCAAACCGTCTATGGAGCCTGCCTTGTATTCAAAATTTGAGGCCAAAGGCCATTGTCGCTTAGACAAAGCGCAAATCTGTTCGACCTGGCTTCTCAAACAGTGCTCATCCTCCAGCAAAATCAAGCGGGAATAGTCCAGCTCTCCCACCTCCCTCTTTTCTGCCCCCTTGCCGGAATGGCAATCGAACAACAAAAGGGGTTCGCTGTACAAAGGCAGCTCTACCAAATCGGGCTCTTCCAAAGGTATGGCAACAATACCTATATCCAAACGCCTTCTCTTTAACTCATTTTGAATCTCTGCCGTGTTTTTTTCCTCAATGGAAAATTTAACATCCGGAAAAGCCTTCACAAACTCCAACAAAAACAAAGGCAGCAAATAAGGAGCCACCGTGGGAATAATCCCCATCTTAAACTCCCCCTTTATCTCTCCCTTTAAAGCCTGAATTTTGTAGTCCAGCAAATCGATTTCCTTCACAATATGCCGTATCTGTTCTACGATTTCACGACCCTCGCGCGTAATGGTAACCGGCTTGGTACGCCGGTCAAAAATTCTTATTCCTATCTCCTCTTCAAACTTGCCGATCATGGTGCTCAAAGTAGATTGCGTAACAAAACACCGTTCGGCGGCCCGTTCAAAATGCCGCAATTCCACAACAGCTAAAACGTACTGCATTTGTTGTATATTCATTCTCTATACTGAATTTATATCCAAACCGAAATGGTTTGGGACATTTATGACTCGCAAACGAGCAAAAGATAGGGAGTTTGAGAGGCTACCGCCTCCCAAACCACTCCACCATGAGTATATTCCCATCGTACAGGCAAGCCGGCCCAAATCATTCTGTCCCAAAGATATGCCTTAAAGCCGTACCTTTGTTGTATGAAGGTTCTGGATCATCGCGACATCCAACTGCGCATCAAACGCCTGGCCATCGAAATTCTGGAAAACAACATCCAAGAAAAACGACTCGTTTTGGCCGGCATCAACAACAACGGCCTGTACTTTGCCCAACTTCTCCGGCAAAGCCTGCAAGAACAGGCCCCCATGCCCGTCGAACTCACCCGCATACGCCTCAACCCGGCCAACCCCATTGAAAAACCCGCTCAACTGGAGACAGAAGCTCAACAACTCCACAACAGCACCGTCATCTTGGTGGACGACGTGGCCAATACCGGCAGAACGCTCTTCTATGCCTGCCAAACCCTGATGAATACCCTGCCCAAATCCGTGCAAATCGCCGTACTGGTCGATCGCACCCACAAAACCTTCCCCATCAAGGCCGACTACGTAGGCCTGGCCTTGGCCACTACCCTGCAAGAACACATCCAGGTACAGCTCGGAAAAAACGGAGAAAAGCCCGAAGAAATAGGCGTTTTCCTCTGCTGATTCTCCCCAATCCTCAGGCTCTGACCAAAGCGGCTTGAAAAAAAATACGAAAAAAATCGTATTTTTTCTATTCTACGAAACAATTCGTATATCTTTGCGTTTGAAAAAGTGCAAGCCGGCCCGGATGCCGGCTAAAACACCGATTCACAACGCATTCAAAACGACATTTGCCATGAGCGAGAAAGAAAAAAAGAAGCCCACGGAAACCGAGCTGGAAATTTTACAAGTTCTTTGGCAGGCAGGCAGGCCCATCAGTGTCAGGGAAGTACACGAGCGACTGCAGAGCAAGCGAAGCACCGGCTACACCACCACGCTGAAGCTGATGCAAATCATGGCCGAAAAGGGCCTGGTCTGGCGAGACACTTCCCGGCGCACGCACTTGTATCGCCCTGCCTTGAGCCGGGAGGAAGTTCAGGACAGCCTGTTAGAAAGACTCACCAATGGAATTTTCAGCGGAGCCTCAGGGCGTTTGGTGATGCAACTTCTCGGGCAGCAAAAGCTCCACAAGGAGGAGTTGCACCAAATCCAGGAACTACTCAACCGCATGGAAGAGGAATAAAAACAGAATCATGGATATCTTATTTCACCCTTCGCAAGGCGAGATGTACGCCCTTGGATGGATGCTCCTGCATTCTTTCTGGATTGGGGCTTTAATCGCCACGGTAACTGCCCTTTTGCTAAAAGCCGTCTCAGTAAAAAAAGCGGTACTGCGCTATCGCATAGCCTGGGGTGCGCTCGGCCTTTTTCTCCTGGTTAACAGCTGGACATTTTGGGCATATTGGCCTGAGGCTACCAACAGCCAGGTGATTGAGCAAGTAGCGAACAACAAAAACATTGTTCTAACTTTTACCGAAAGGCCAAACCAACTAAAAACAATAGAACGCTACATTGCACAAATTGAAGCTTTCTTGCCCCAACTGGTGTATGGCTGGAGCATAGGCCTGCTGTTTTTCCTTTTGAGATTCTTGGTCGGCTTTCGCCAAATGCAACAATGCCGACGCAAAGGCCTTCTACCCATACCGGATTCATGGCAACAACGCTTTTTAGAATTAGCCAAAGAAATGGGGGTAAAAAGCTCAAACCTCCGACTCGGCGAATCCCTGCGCACGAAAGTCCCGATTTTAATCGGCCACTTCAAACCCCTGGTTCTCTTGCCGGCAGGCACGTTAACCCAAACCCCGCCAGAATACATAGAAGCAGTGTTAAAACACGAACTCGCACATATTCGCAGAAACGACTTTCTGACCTCTGTCATTCAAAACTTCATAGAGGTTGTCTTTTACTTCAACCCCTTCGTCTGGTGGATGTCTGCACGCATCAGAGAAGAGAGGGAACACTGCTGCGACGACCTGGCCATACAGCATGCCTGCCGACCTGGCACCTACGCAAAAGCCCTTTTTCACTTTCGTCAAATGGTAGAAGAACCTTATCCCGTACAGGCCGTAGCTTTCTTGAAAAAGCGCAGTCAACTCCTCAGCAGGCTGCAAAGGCTGCTACTTCCGGAGGCAACACTTACGTCACAAAAAAAATACACCATGGAAAAAACAGTTTTTGCCCTCATCGCACTTTCCGCCACGATTTTTCTGGCATTTCAGACTCAAGGCGAAACGACAATTCGCCCGGAACAAACTACAATGACTTCACCTCCCTTTTGGCCGACAGATAGCCTGCCGGAAACAGCTGGTGGAGTTCAGGTTTTACTCCTAAGGGGTGATAGCATCAAGATGCTGCAAGGAAGCCAAAACAAGGAAGCTTCACTCATCATCCTCTCTTCAAAGGAAAAGGCCGATTCTCAAGGGAACACTTTAGCGCTTTCCGGCCTTTCCGAAGGAGGGGTAGCGATTATCACCGTTGAAGACAGAGAACAATTTGCTCTTCTGCAAGACAGCTCTGAGCTGCCGGAGGCTGAACGGCGTAAAATGCGTGAAGAAGCAGAGAAAATGCGCAAAGAAACAGAGAAAATGCGTGAAGAACTCGAACGAATGCGCAAAGAGGCAGAACGCCTCAAGCAAGAGGCAGAAAAGTTCAAATATGCAGATCTTGATTTTGAGCAGCTGATACTCACGGATACCATAGTTATATCCCACCCGGACAAGCAAGAAAACGATACCGTAATCACGTACACCTTTGACCCGAATACTATCGATATACTCTCCATTGTGTTCGAGACAAACGAGGCAGTTCAAGAAAACTCCAGCACAAAAGGGCTTCCCAAAACCTTCGAGGAGAAAAAGCGCCCGGAGATGCTCTTAATCAAGCAAGCTGTGTTTGAAGGTCTGATTAAAGACCCCGACAACTACTCTTTTAGCCTGACGCCCAAAAAGCTCGTCATTGACGGAAAGCGCCAACCCAAAGCAATTTTTGAGCGCTACAAAGCCAAATACGAAAAGCTCACCGGCTCTCCGCTAAAGAGCAGCATCAAAACCAAAGTAAGAAGACAAACTCAGGATGTGGGAGAAATTCCTTCCCCCGCTTTTCCCTGGTGGAATTGGTGGAGTTGAGTCTATAGCTCTTCGCAGGAAGAACACCCGGCTGGGAGGTTGAAAGAGCATTCAATCGTCCATCAGAATTTTTTTCTTGCGCAGCTCAAAATGGCGCCCCAGATAGACTTCACGCACCAGGCGATCGGCAGCCAGTTCCTCAGCTGTACCGTGACGAAAAATCCCCCCATCCACCAGCAGGTAAGCCCTGTCCGTAATGGACAGGGTTTCCTGTACATTGTGATCCGTGATGAAGATGCCTATGTTTTTTTGCTTTAAGCGCAAGACAATTTGCTGGATGTCCTCCACAGCAATAGGATCTATACCGGCAAAAGGCTCGTCCAACAAAATGAAAGAAGGCCCCGAGGCCAAAGCCCGCGCAATCTCGGTACGCCGGCGCTCCCCACCGGAAAGGGCGTCGCCAAAATTTTTGCGCACCTTTTCCAGGCCAAATTCTTCAATCAAGGCTTCCAGTTTTTCCCTTTGCTCAGCCCGACTGAGAGAAGTCATCTCCAAGACGGCTTTGATGTTGTCTTCCACACTCAGTTTTCGAAAGACCGAAGGTTCTTGTGGCAGATAACCTATGCCCTTACGCGCCCGTTGATACATCGGCAAGGAGGTAATGTCCTCTCCATCCAAAAAGACCTTGCCTTCATCCGGTCGAATAAAACCCACAACCATGTAAAAGGTCGTGGTTTTGCCCGCTCCGTTAGGGCCAAGCAGACCTATAATATCTCCCTGCTCCACTTCCAGAGAAACGCCCTTGACAACTTTGCGTCGGCCATAGTACTTCACCAAGGATTCGGTTCGTAAAATCATATTGCGAATTTTAGCCGCCGAGCTTGCTCAATGCGTCTGAAAGCTAAACAACAGACGCAAGCCGTAATGATCCAGGTTTACCGAATAATCTGCCAAGGGAGGCAGATGGGCACTGCCGTTCAGGCCCTGATCCAAACTCTCCGCACTGGCCGTGGTAAAACTGTAGTTGTAGTAGGGGTTGATGGTCAAGCCAAAAGGTTTGCCCAGCAAAAGCATCAGTGAAGGCCCCGCACTGAAGTTCCAATCAGCTTCCACCACATCCCATTCCGGTTTGCGAAAACCCGGGCTATAAATCCTTCCTTCCACCTTCAACCTGTCGGCAGCTCCTTCCACGCCCAAATACAAGGCTATCTTATCGGTCAAGGGAAACAAGTAACCCAAACCCAAACTGTAACTCTTTATCCGCAAGCGCAGGCTGCGGCGATAAGACTCGCCTTCAACCGAATACATCGCCTCTCTTTTCTTACTCGCTCCGGAAAATCCATAGGTAAACAACCATGTTTTGCCTAAGGCAAAGCGAAAGGAATAGCCGTCCAGATAATAACCCAAAGAGGGCATCTCCGCATCTAATACATGAGCCTGGTTGTAGCGGTCAATGACCTGATTAAAAGCATCGAGTTGATAAAGATGAACGCCATAACCGTTGCCCAGTAAAAAAGTCTGGGATTTTGCCTGCTCGGCAAAAAAACAAAGCAACACAACAAAAAAGAAGGCTCGAAAAGAGAAAAAAAGCTTCATAGGTCTTTTCTTAATGAAAAAAATAAAAATCCTATCTGCAGCATGACCAACCCATAGCGCCCAAAAACGAGGTAAAAAGGTGTCTTCTCCAGACTGTTCTGTGCTAAAACGCAAAATAAGTAAAAAAAGTAAACACCAAAGCCAAAAGATAGCTGATAAAAATCAACACAGCCGTTGATTGGGGTCATTGAAAACAAGAGAAAAAAGCCGACATCTTAATTGTATCCAAGCACCCAATAAGACGTACATCCAAAAAACACGCATCATGATTTCTTCCCTCGCTTTCTCCACGCAACAATTACTCACAGGCCTGCTCATAGCTGTTGCATCCATAGTAGCCATCATCCAAGGTGCTAAATATTTCCTGAAAAAAAAGACGCAATCCCTGGAACAACAGGCTTTGCACAACCCGAAAAAAAGCAAATATGCAGCTGTAGATGTTTTCCAATGGAGCGGACTGTTTTTTTATACAGGCCTGATCATCAGTTTACTGATAACCACATTGGCCTTAAACTGGACCACCAAAGAAAAGGAAGTGTACATTCCCGAAGATGCCTTGGTGCTGGAAGAAGAAATTGAAGTCGAGCCGCCACGTAGCAAGCAAGAACTCCCACCTCCACCTCCGCCTCCGCCCCCCGTCATCACCGAAGTGCCAAACACCGTGGAGGTAGAGGAAGATGAAAATCTCTTCGTAGATCAGTCCATCGAAGCAGAAACGGAAATTGTAGATGCACCCAAAGCCAAACAGACAACGGCACCACCTCCACCTCCGCCTCCACCCGTAGAAGAGGCTGAAGAAGCCCCCATTTTCAAAATTGTGGAAGAAATGCCGCGCTTTGCCGGTTGCGAAAACCTCAAAAAGAAAGAAGAACGCAACCAGTGCTCTCAACAAAAACTACTGGAGTTTATCTACTCCAACATCAAATACCCGGAAATTGCCAAGGAAACCCAGGTCGAAGGCGTGGTTGTCGTCCAATTCATCGTAGAACCCGACGGTTCCATCTCCAACATCAAAGTGGTTCGCGATATCGGAGCCGGCTGTGGTGAAGAGGCCATGCGGGTCGTCAAAATGATGCCCAATTGGATCCCCGGCCGCCAACGCACAAAAAAAGTGCGCGTACTGTTCAATCTACCTATACGATTCAAACTGGTAAGCTGATAAACGTGCGGTACAGACGCAATATCTTGCGTCTCTACCGCAGCAACACCACCTGGCCGGAGACCTCCTCCTCCTGCAGGGCCAGGGTGTTCCAATAACGGAACCGATACACATATACCCCGCCGGCGGCATCGCCCC
>JALSKB010000168.1 GCA_026989035.1 Saprospiraceae bacterium
AAATGGTATGAATGAATAAGTGACCTGCCCCTCAACCCACAGGAAAATCTTTGCTCAGCACTCATGCTAAATCCCGACCCATAAGCTTTTTGGGGTCTGAAGGAGAGGTGGTTGGTCGAATGCTTACCTTGTATGCACTTTGCTATTGACAGGTGTAAAGGGAGGAAGAAAGCCAAGCAGTCTCCTGCTTGCGGCTTGGTTTTTTGAGAGGGCGGTGCTGACTTATTTAGATTTTTGCTTTATACTCATGACGAGATGGTTTGGAAGGCTAAGGCCTCCCAAACTCCTTATTTTTCGTTTGTTATGAGCTATACTCATGGCGAAGTGGTTTGGGAGGCGTCAGCCTCCCAAACTTCTTATCTTTCGCTAGTTTGTGAGTTGTAAATATCCCAAACCATTTCAGTTTGGGTATATAAATATCCCAAACCATTTCGGTTTGCTTTCCAATCCCTTCAAAGGTTTATCTTTGCCTGCAAAAAGCAATGCGTTCATCCATTTTTTTGGCCCTGAAGGGCGTAGCCATGGGTTTAGCTGAGGTGGTGCCCGGTGTTTCCGGTGGTACTATAGCATTCATTACAGGGATTTACGATCGGTTGATAGATGCCATCAAGGGTTTTGATGCCGGCTTGTGGAAGGCTTGGCAGGAGGGAGGCTTTGGGGCTGTGTGGAGGCGCATTGACGGAGCTTTTTTGTTTACCCTTTTGACGGGGATGGTTGTGGGTGTGGTAACGGGCGTTTTCACCATAGCTCATTTGCTAAAGACTTATCCCGTACCGTTGTGGGCGTTTTTCTTCGGTTTGATACTGGCATCGATTTGGTATGTGGGCAGGCAACTCACTTTCTCGCTTTCCGTTTTGTTTTTTTTGTTGTTGGGGACTGTCGTAGCCCTGGGTGTAGTTATGGGTGTGCCTGCCGAGGGAAATCAGGCCCTTTGGTTCGTTTTTGTTTCCGGCGCCCTGGCTGTATCGGCCTTGATGTTGCCGGGTTTGTCGGGCAGCTTTGTCTTGTTGCTTTTGGGGATGTATAGTTATATTTTGCCTACAGCCAAGGCTTTTCTCAGCAATCCTTCTTGGGGAGATTTTCAAGTTGTATTTGTTTTTGGCCTTGGCATGTTGTTTGGTTTGGTGTCCTTTTCACATTTGTTGTCCTTTTTGCTGCATCATTATCACCAGCGCATGTATGCTTTACTCACGGGGTTTATGCTGGGGTCATTGTACAAAATATGGCCTTGGCAAGCTGCGGAAATATCGCAAACAGTTGTTCGGCACGGCGAAGGAATGCCTGAGCGGCTTAGGCCTGTCTGGCCGTCGGACTTCCCCGGAGACCCCATGTTGTTTTGGGCCTTGGGTGCTATGGTGTTAGGGGTTGTTTTGGTGTTGAGCTTTTCCCTTTTTCCTTCTCGTCAGGAAAAATGAGCGCTTTATGCTTTTGGGTTTGATTGGCTATCCGCTTTCGCATTCTTTTTCTCCGGCCTATTTTGCTGCTAAGTTTGAGCGCTTGGGGCTGAAAGAGGTGCGTTATGCTTTGTTTCCTTTGCAGCGGATAGACGAGCTACCTACTCTGTTGCGCACGCAGCCCGATTTGTGGGGATTCAACGTTACTATTCCCTACAAGCAGGCCGTATTGCCTTATTTAGACGCTTTATCTGCGGAGGCTCGGGAAATAGGAGCTGTTAATGTCGTGGATTGTCGAGAGGGGCGTTTGTTGGGATACAATACCGATGTTTGGGGTTTTCGCAAGGCTTTGGAGGAACGCTTTCCCAATTTTTTGGCGAAAGCAGGCGAGTTGAAAGCCTTGGTTTTGGGAACGGGAGGAGCTTCGTTGGCCGTTTGTTACGCCTTTCGGCAAATAGGGCTGCGTTTCAGGAAGGTATCTCGTCGGCCGATGGAAGGGGGTGTACTCACTTACGAAGAGATCAGTCCGGACTTGTTGCGAGAGCATAGCCTCATCGTCAATACTACGCCTTTGGGTATGGGATCTTATGCAGGGCAAGCTCCTGTTTTGCCCTATGAAGCCATCGGGCCGGAGCATTTGCTCTTCGATTTGATTTACAATCCGGCGGAAACGCCTTTCCTTTTACAGGGGCGCGAGCGGGGTGCAAAAACTCTCAACGGCTTGCGCATGTTGGAATTACAAGCCGATGCGGCTTGGTCTATTTGGGCAAAAGGCCGTATCTTGAGGCCTGAAGCATAATTTTAAGCTCTGATGAAAGACGAAGGTAAACCCGTTGACCCCAAGCGAGAACAACTCGAAGCCCTCATCAAAGAAGCTGTTCGCCAATTTCCCGATCGCCAAAACGGCCGCCTCATCCTGCCCGACTTCACGAATACCGAGATAGCCTTTCGCTACAAAAGCGATAAGGATTTGCGCAAGGCGTATCGCCTTTTTCGCCTGATGAACAATCCCTGGCTGGTAAGCTTGGGCTCTGCCCTGGCTGTGACAGCTGTGAAGTGGGGTTTGCCTTTTGCCGAAAGGCTGGTGGAGAACACGGTCTTCCGCCAATTTTGTGGCGGAACGAGCTTGGAAGAGACCAGCAGAACCATTGAGCGTTTGTATCGTTATCAGGTGCTGACCATTCTGGATTACGGAGCGGAAGGCAAGGAAACGGAGGCCGATTTTGAAAAGACCATGCGCGAAACCGTGCGAGCCGTGCAATTTGCCGCCACCCATGAGAGCGTGCCGGTCGTGAGTAGCAAAATCTCCGGTTTGGCTAGCAATGCTTTGCTGGAAGAAGTGCAGGGAAAAGAACCTGAATCCGAAGCTTTGCGCGAGGAGCTGCTGGCCGTTGAAAAGCGTTTGGACAAAATTTGTGCAATGGCTGCTGAACAAGGAGTTGCCATTTTCTTCGATGCGGAGGAAAGCTGGTACCAGGATACCATCAACTTCCTGGTCAATCGCATGATGGCCCGCTACAACAAAGAACGAGCTGTGGTGTACAACACTTTTCAACTCTACAGAACAGACCAGCTGGACTACTTGAAAGCCTCTTATGAGAAAGCCCGTAAAGAGGGGTATATACTGGGAGCCAAGCTGGTGCGCGGCGCTTATATGGACAAGGAACGCGAGCGGGCCAGGCAGTTGGGATATCCTTCTCCCATCCACCCCACCAAAGAGGCGACAGACAAAGCCTATAACGAGGCCGTGGAGTTTTGCGTCGAGCACTATACCGACATGGCTTCGGCCAATGCCTCGCACAATGAAGAAAGCAACCGCCTGCAGGCTGAATTGATAGCGGAAAAGGGCATTGTAAAAAATCACCCGCATTTGAATTTTTGCCAACTTTACGGCATGAGCGATCACCTTACCTTTAATTTGGCGCAAGCCGGCTATAACGTAGCCAAATACCTGCCCTATGGCCCGGTCAAGGAAGTCTTGCCCTACCTGATTAGGCGGGCAGAAGAGAACAGCTCCATAATGGGCGATATGAGCCGGGAGTTGGCTTTGATCAAAGAGGAAATCAAGCGCAGAAAGCTCGGTTAGTAAGGGATGGAAGAACATACCGTTTACTTGATGCTGGGCAGCAACCTCGGAGATCGACGGGCTTATCTATCAGCTGCAGAGCGTTTTATCCAGGAACGAATGGGAGCAATCATACGGCGCTCTCGCATCTATGAAACGCAGCCTTGGGGCGTGAGCGATGAGCAGCCTCCTTACTTAAACAGAGCTTTAGTGGTGAATAGCTCGCATGCGCCCAGAGCCTTGCTCAACATAGCACATGCCATTGAACGCGAGTTGGGTCGTTCGCCCGAAACAAAAGGATTGGGTGAGGCTCGTAAGTTGGATATCGATATCCTGTTTTACGACGATTTGGTGATGAGCGAAAGCGATTTGCAGATACCTCATCCGCGTTTGCACGAACGGCGATTTGTTTTACAACCTTTGCTGGATATTGTTCCTCAGCTCAAGCATCCCGTTTTTGGCAAAACGGTAGAGGAACTGTTGCAAATGTGTACAGACAAGCGCGGGGTGAAGCCCTATGAGGATGTGCCGAAAGGAAGGAAAGGCCGTGTTTTGCCTTACAGGTTTATCGCTGTTGAGGGCAATATTGGCGTGGGTAAGACCACCTTTTGTCGCTTGTTGGAACGAGAGCTGGGGGCCAGGTTAATTTTGGAGCAATTTGCCGACAATCCCTTCCTGGCTTATTTTTACGAAGAGCCTGAACGCTATGCCTTCCCTGTGGAGCTTTTCTTTATGACGGAGCGGCATAAACAGCTGCAAGAAGAATTGGCCCAACGACAGCTCTTTGATCAACTCATCGTCTCGGATTACCTCTTTGCCAAAACAGCTCTTTTTGCCCGAAATAACCTTTCGGAGGAAGAGTTTCGCCTCTTTCAACGCCTTTTTGATGTGCTCAATGCCTCCTTTCCTCATCCCGATTTGGTGGTTTACTTGCATCGCCCCATTGAGGAGTTGTTGGAGCAAATTGGTCGTCGAGGACGCACTTATGAAGAAAACATTCAAAAAACATATCTTTGTTCCATCCAAAACGTTTATATGCAGTATCTTCGCCATATTGAGGACTTTCCCGTGCTGATTTTGGACGTGAGTGGTAAGGATTTTGAGCGAGATCAAGAGGCTTTTAGGCAAATGATAGCTTTGTTGGAGAAGGACTGGAAGCCGGGTGTTCATCATTGGCATTTAGGAGATCGCGAAGGGAAACCATAAACCACAAACCTATTTCCAAAAATCGCTTTTACAAGCGAACCTATGACCCGATACACCTTTATCCAAACCCCCCATGCGCTTCGGGAGTTTGTCGAAGCGCATAAGGATACGCCATGGTTGGGCTTCGACACGGAATTCATTGGCGAGAAGCGTTATCACACGCTCTTGTGTTTGATTCAGGTGAGTACGCCTAAGGGCTTGTTTTTAATAGACCCTTTGCGTATAGAAGACCTCAGCCCTTTTGAGGCTTTGCTCACTTCTCCGGATATTTTGAAGATCACGCATTCCGGTGAGAACGACTACAGGCTTTTGTTTCGGCGTTCAGGCATAGTGCCCCGCAATGTTTTTGACACACAGATAGCGGCCGGTTTTACCGGGCACAACTACCCGATAGGTTTTGATCGGCTGTTGCGCTTGGAGTTGGGTGTCAAGTTGAACAAGAGTTATTCGGTTACGGATTGGCAGGCTCGCCCTATGAAGGAAGAGCAAATTCGTTATGCCTTGGACGACGTCATTTATTTGCGGGATTTGTGGTATAAGTTAGATGCCAAGTTGCGCAAATTCGGTCGCCTTTCTTGGGTTCAGGAGGAATTTGCCGTTTATGAGCAGGCCTCCTTTTACAAACAAGACCCCAACAAGGAAATTCTTTCTTCTTCTTTGATGCAGCGCCTCAACAAGCGCGACCGCTTGTTTTTGCTCAGGCTTTTGCGTTGGCGAGATGCAGAGGCTCGCAGGCGGGGTCATTCGCGGGAAATGGTCTTGTCGAAGAAGAACATACCGGATGTGGTCAAAGCCATGCGTTCGGGTGGAGAGGCCTTGCGGCAAAATCGACGCATTCCAAAACACTTGCTAAACAAGTACAATTCGATATTTAGCGAGATGACCAAATCACCGGCCACCCCGGAGGAAGAAGAACTGTTGCAGCGCATTCAGGAAAAAAAAGAGGCACATCCGCATTACGAGTTGGTGTTGGAGTTGCTTTATTTGCTGGTGCAGTTCAAATGTGCAGGCGAAGGCGTTTCACCAGCTTTGGCTATGCCACGCCAAATCATCAGGGCTTTGAAAGAAGACCCCACTTACAGAGCGCCGATTTTGTCCAGAGGTTGGCGCAGGGAATTTCTTGGAGGAGATTTTCTCGACTGGCTCAATCAGGTCGATAAGTTGGAGGTGCGTTTTTTGCAAGACAAAATCGAAATCCTAAAGGGAAAGGTATGATGTTGAGCAAGAGCTCTACAGGTATTTTTCCAGCAGTTCCATGAGGGTGCTTTCCGAAATGCGGCGGTGCAGCTTACCTCGTAGGGCATAACTGATAGAACCGGTCTCTTCCGACACGATGAAGGAAATGACTTCCATGCGTTCGGAAATGCCTACCGCAGCTCGGTGCCGCAGGCCCACGGCTTTGGGCAAGTTGGGGTTGTCGGAAACGGGTAGGGTGCAGCCGGCTGCGATAATTTTGTTGTCTTTGATCACTACAGCTCCATCGTGCAAGGGGCCTTCCTTGTTGAAGATGCTTTCGATGAGCTGTTGGGAAATGTCGGCATGTAGGGGAACACCCGTACCCATGATGCCGAGCATTTCTTCATTTTGCGAAAGCACCAAGAGGGCGCCCCACTTTTTGCGGCTCATTTGCACCAGCGCATTTTTGATTTCTTCGGCAAGCTGAACTTTTTTCTCACTGTTGTCAAATTCTCGATCGAGCAGACGGCGCAAAAGATGAGAGCGCTGTCGCAGGGTGTTGTTGCCCAGCATGATGAGAAAACGCCTGACTTCGGGTTGGAAGATGACGATGAGGATGATGACGATGAGCTCGGCAAACTGATCGAAAAGGGTTGAGAGCATGAGCATGCCCATGGAACGAATCAGTCTGCCCAACAAAAACAAGACGAGAACTCCGATTAGGATGGTCAGCCCGGTGCTGCCGCGCAGTAGTTTGTAGCTCCAATAGAGGAGCCAACCGACCACCAAAATGTCGATTAAATCGGCTAAAGTGATGGGTAGAAAACCAACTTGTATGGCTAAGAGCATATTTTTTGTTTCTCGTTCCGCGGCTTAAAATTATCCTCTTTGTTTGTGCCTCGCCAAATAGGTCTCAAAGAGTTCTTCCCGGACTTCGTTTTCGTCGTATAAGCCCGCTTGCCTCCTTTGCCGAAAGGCCTCGTACAAACTGACTGCACAAGCTACCGAAATGTTGAGACTTTGAACCATGCCCACCTGAGGAATGCGAAAATTGCCATCGCATTGTTTTAACAAAGCCTCACTGACGCCTTCGTGCTCGTTGCCAAATACCAAAGCAACAGATTGACAGAGGTCGAGTTGGTATAAGTCTGAAGCTCGTTCGGACAGATGCGTGCAAAACAGCTTTTTGTAGCGTTGGCGTACGGCTCGAACACAGGCTTCCAAATCGGTAAAAAAGTGAATGTCCACCCATTTTCGTGCCCCCGAGGCGGCTTTTCGGCCGGCTGTTATGCGCTCTTCGGTGAGGCGTTCATCGGTGTAGAGGACATAGATTTCCGGGATGCCTACCGAATCGCAGCTGCGCAGCACGGCGCCGATGTTGTGGGGGTCATGTACGTTTTCCAATACGACGGTTAAATTCATTTGCCGCAAGGCAGCGACTCGTCGGAATTTTGCTCTGCGTTCCGGTCTCATAGACTGATGTTGCGTGGGGGACAGCTATTGGGCCGGTTGAAAGTAGTAATCCCTGAACTCCAGGATGTGGACAAAGCTGTTTTCGTAGCGCTGGATTTTTGCAGCTGTTTCCATGCCGGTAGTTTGTTGTTCGAAAACCGGCCTGAAGTGATAACTGGTGTAGAGGTTTGTCCAATCTTCATCGGGCAGGTGGGGGGGGAAGCCTCGGCCGTATTTTTCGAGCAAGCGGCAAAAGTAGAGGGTTGTGCAATAGCCGTAGTAGGCTTCTTTGCGTGGCAGCATACTGAACTCTTGAAAGAAGCGCTGTTTAAAAAGGCGTATATTGGGGTTGTAAGGGTCGATGTAATAGTTGCTGGTGAGGTGTACGTGCAGGTTTTCGTACAGTTCGAAATCGGCCCGTTCGTATTCCATCCATTGGGGCATGCCAAAAACCAGCACCTCGGCGAAGTTTTGTGAAGCTACTTTGAGCTTACGCAAAAAGGCGTAAACAAAAGTTTCATTGCTCCAGGAAGGTACGACAAAGACGGTAGGCCGGTCGGCCAGCAGCTGTTCAGTCAGGTTGGTTTCCTTGAGGTCTAGGGTTTCATCGGAGATGATGAGTTCTTTAAAACGGCTGGTATCTCCTTCGCTCAGATAACGCTTGCGCAGTTCCTGAAAGACTGCCAGGCGCTCTATCTCTTTGGGTTTGTTGGGTACGACCAGGATGATTTGATCGGGTGTATAGCGTTGCATGAGGTAGCGCGTGATGGCATCGCAATGGGTGCGGAAGGTCGGGTTGACTTGGATGTATTGCGGGTTGTCAGTGCTGATGGAGCTGCTGCCGCTAAAGGGGCTGACAAAGGGTTTGGAGTTTTTTAGGGCGTAGTCGGCCACGAGGCGGGCATTGGCCGAACGATAGGTGCCGATGAGGAGGTCGGCTTGTTGCACGGCCGGTTCAAAGGAAAGCAGGTGTTTGACTTCCTCTTCGGAGTATTTGGTATCGAGGACGGTCAGGTCGAGCTGGGTGCTGTCTTTTTGAAGATCTTGCAGGGCCAGTTTGACACCGGCATAGTACTGTAGGGCACGCTCCGAGCCTTTGGGTATTTCGGTGTCGGCATAGGAGAACTGCTGGGAGAGGAATGGCAGCAGCAGGGTGAGGTATTGCACTTCCCCGTTGAGGTTGTGAGCATTGGCGTTGTCGCTTCCCTCGGCCGTCGTTTCGGAGGTTATGGGGGGATATTTTTCCGTGGAGTTGACAGTCCAGTGAGCGGTGTCCATGGGCTCCGTCATGCTGGTAACGCGTTCGAATTCCCCGGTTTCGGGGTTTATTTTTACGGGGCCTTGCAGATCTCCCAGCTCTTCCTCTTTGCCGGGTTTGTGGCTGGTGCCTGTAGCCGGTTTGAACAGTTCGCAGGCATGCAGGAGGGGGAGCAGCAAAAGCAGGAGCAGGAGTATCCGGTTTTTATTCCCATTCGATGGTTGCCGGAGGTTTGGTACTGATGTCATAAACTACGCGGTTTATTCCGTGAACTTGGTTGATGATGCGATTGGACACGCGAGCCAGGAAGTCGTGGGGCAAGCGGCTCCACTCTGCGGTCATGCCATCCAGGGAGTTGACAGCTCGCAACACGACGGTTTTTTCGTAGGTGCGCTCGTCTCCCATTACGCCCACCGATTGTATGGGCAGCAGGATGGTGGCGGCTTGCCAGACGCGTTCGTACAGTCCTTCGCGTCTCAATTCGCCGATAAAGATAGCATCTGCTTCTTGAAGTAAGGCAACTTTTTCGGCAGTAACTTCACCCAGGATGCGGATGGCCAGGCCGGGGCCCGGAAAGGGGTGCCGACCGAGGATGTCTTCAGGTAGCTGCAATTCGCGTCCCACGCGGCGTACCTCATCTTTAAACAGCATGCGCAGCGGCTCGATGATTTTGAGGTGCAGGATGTCGGGCAGTCCTCCTACGTTGTGATGCGATTTGATGGTAACCGAAGGCCCGTGCACGGAGACCGACTCGATGACATCGGGATAAATGGTGCCTTGGGCCAGCCATTGTATGTCGGGCAGTTTGGCTGCTTCGCGTTGGAAGACTTCTACAAAGGTCCTTCCTATGGCTTTTCGTTTGGCCTCAGGGTCGCTCAAGCCCTTGAGGGCCTGGTAAAACTCTTCTTTGGCGTCCACGCCCACGATGTTGAGACCCATGTCGCGGTAGGAATGGAGGACTTCCTCGTATTCGCCCTTGCGCAAGAGGCCGTTGTCTATGAAAAAGCATACGAGTTGATCGCCCAGGGCCCGATGTAACAGGGCTGCCGCCACGGAGGAATCTACGCCGCCGGATAAGCCCAGCAAGACGCCTTCTCCTCCTACCTGCTTGCGGATGTTTTCGATGGTTTCGCGCACAAAAGAGGCCGGTGTCCATTCGGCTTTGCAGCCGGCAATGTTGCGCAGGAAGTTTTTGAGCAGTTGTTTGCCGTATTCGGTATGGCTTACTTCCGGATGAAATTGCAGTCCGTAAACAGCTTGTTTCGAGTTTTCTTCTCGTTTGCGGAAAGCAGCAACTTCTATGCTTTCCGTGCCGGCAACGACTTCATAGCCTTTCGGCAAATGGAGGATGTGGTCGGCATGGGACATCCAGACTTGGGAGCTTTCGGGGACATGTTGAAAGAGCGGATCGTCTTGCTTGAGCTTGTGCAAATGCGCTTTGCCGTATTCCCGTTTTTGGGAGCGTTCCACCTGGCCGCCGAGTTGATCGGCCAGGAGTTGTGCTCCGTAGCAGATGGCTAGAACGGGGTACCGCCCCAACAGGCCCTTCAGGGGCAGCTTCAAAGCATTTTCTTCCTTGACGGAGAAAGGGCTGCCCGAGAGAATGACAGCCTTTAGGCCTTCTTCCTCTTTGATAGGCTGGTTGTAGGGCTGTATTTCGCAATAGACGTTCAGTTCTCGTATGCGGCGTGCGATCAATTGGGTGTATTGTGAGCCGAAGTCGAGGATGATCACCTTTTCTTTCATCCCGCAAAAGTACGGAGAAAAAAGATGTGGTAAGTGCTTTGCTTTTGAATGGGTTTTGGGGGCTTGGGGGTTCCTGTCGAGAAGGGAAGGGGCATTAAGCGTTTTGCATTTTGTAAGTTTGTCGGGCCTTGGCCGGTATTTCCGTGCTCTGTCTTAGTCGTTTGTTTACGGATTTTGCTGACTGAGGTATCTGTCGCCTCGGTCGGGCAGGATGCAGACCAAAAGCCAGGGTTTTTCCATTGGCGGCTGGGGTAGTTGTTTCAGCAACTTTTTGGCGGCAGCCACGGCTCCTCCTCCGCTCAGACCGCAGAAAACGCCCTCTTTGCGAGCCAGGTACTTGCTCATGTCAACGGCTTCTTCTTTGGAGACGGTGATTTTTTGATCTATGACGGAGGGGTCAAAAATGCTCGGCATAAACTCGGGGGACCACTTTCTGATGCCGGGGATTCCGCCCTTTTCATCGGGTTGTACACCTATGATTTGTATGTTTTGATTTTGTTCTTTCAAAAACCGGCCGCAGCCTGTGATGGTGCCTGTAGTGCCCATGGCAGACAGAAAGTGGGTGATTTGTCCCCGGGTATCCCGCCATATTTCCGGTCCTGTGTTGTGATAGTGGAAGTCGGGATTGTGGGGGTTACCGAATTGATTGACGAGCAGATGGCCTTCGCTTCGGGCCATTTCTTCAGCCTGCAGGCGGGAATATTCGATGGTTTTTTCGGCAGGGGTGAGCACAACTTCTGCGCCATAGGCCTGCATGATTTTGACTCGTTCGGGTGTGGCGTTTTCCGGCATAAACAGGGTGATGGGGATGTCTAAGCGGGCTGCAATCATGGCCAGTGCGATGCCGGTATTGCCGCTGGTGGCTTCTACTATGCGTTTTTTTCCTCCGGCCTCAATCAGTCCTGCTTGCAGAGCCGCGCGGATCATGCTCCATGCAGCTCGGTCTTTGACGCTGCCACCCGGGTTGTTGCCCTCCAGTTTGACAAGGAGTTGAGCTGTCTTGTCTGAAAGTGTTTTGAGGCTGAGTAGGGGGGTGTTGCCAATGAGGGTTTCAAAGGGAAAGTGCATGGTGTTTAGGCTTTGTTTCCGG
>JALSKB010000169.1 GCA_026989035.1 Saprospiraceae bacterium
TCGCTGGAGAGGTAAGAGCGGGCGCCGTAAGTGTAGGCCTTGTCCTCGCGCAGGTTGTTGTTGAGCCTGCTTCGGAAGTAACCACCGAAGATGGTGTTCATGACGCGGGCTTTCATGGCGTCGGGGTTGCCAGGTGTAAACTCCACCGGATAGGTGAAGTTGATGACAGACTGCACGGCTCCCGGTTTATCGACGAAGCAGACGCGAGCCTGGTCAGGTGCCGGTGGGTCGGGATATTGCAAATCGGGCACTTCGCCTTTTTGCCAGCTGCCAAAATATTTTTGGGCCAGCTGTTTGGCTTCCATGCCGTTGATGTCGCCGACTACAACCAGGTAAGAAGTATTGGGTTTAAAAAAGGTGTTGTAGTAATTCTTGCACAGGTCCAGGGTGATTTTTTCCGTGCTTTCTTCGGTTTGTATCTGGCCGTAGGGGTGTTGTTTTCCATAGTTTAAAACCGAAGCCACATTGGAGGCTATGGCGTTGGGGTCGGTTTTGGCTTGAGCCAATCCGGAAAGGGTCTGTTTTTTTAGCTTCTCGAATTCCTCTTTGGGGAAAGACGGATGGAGTAAAACATCCGACATGATTTCCAACAAGGCTTCTTTGTGTTTGGTCAAGGCCGAGCCATATAAGCCGTTGCCCCTTGAGGAGAATGAGGCTCCGATGAAATCTATGGCTTCGTCAATTTCGGTTTTGCTGCGGCTTTTGGTTCCCCGGCTGAGCATTTCACCCGCCATGTCCACAAAGCCGGCAGCATCGCCTTCAGCTACGGGCGGGGCATCTACAAATACCTGAAAAGAAACCTTGGGCAGTTTGTGGTTTTCCACAACGATGACTTTCAGTCCGTTGGGCATGGAAAACATTTCGTATTGACCGATTTTGATTTGCGGCGCAGGCCCCGGTTCGGGGGCGTGCTTGCGGAAATCTTCATCCGGCATTTTACCGGTTATGTTTCCCGTTTTGGGCGTGCACATAGTGAAGAGCAATATGCTCAAAAAGCCCATACTGAGCAATGTCTTTTTCATGAGTCTTTTTTTGTGGTTGTTTGTTTTTTGCCTTTCGGCAAAAGAAGTTTGTATTTTCAGAACAAAGAACTGTGGCAGGTACAATCTGCTAAACTTTCAGTTGAGGTCGGCATCTGGGAGCATGGGGCATAGCCCGAACTTTAGCCACGGCATCCCTATTTCTTTTTACTGTTCTTGCTGTTTAGGCAGGTAGTAAAGAACCACCCTTTTGTCCAGCGTAAAGTATTTACGTGCAGCTTCGCGGATGTCTTCGCGGGTAACGGCCAGGTAGCGCTGCAGCTCGGTGTTGATGAGGTTGGCATCGCCGTAGTACATGTAGTAGTTGGCCAGGCTTTCGGCTATGCCGACCATGGAGCTGTTGCTGCTCACGAAGTCGTTTTCTATTTGGTTGCGCAGTTTTTGAAATTCGCGTTCGGAAATGAGCTCCTCTTGCACTTTGCGCACCTCTTCGTCCATGGCTGCTTCGAGATCCGCCGGATTTACCCCTATGTTGGCTATGGCAAAGCTGATGCTCACTCCCGGATCTTCCAGAGCCAGGGGAAAGCTTCCTGCAAACAGGGCTAACTCTTTTTCATCGACCAGAGCTTTGTTCATGCGGGAGCTTTCTCCATCTGACAAAAGCGTAGAGAGCATTTCCACCGCGTAGTATTCTTTGGTGCCTTGGGCCGGTATGCGATAGACCTGGATGACAGCAGGCAGTTGGATGTTGTCGTAAACCGTGTCGCGGATTTCTTTTTCCAGGGGTGGCTCAACTACCGTTGGGCGGGGAATTTCATGGGTGCCGCGAGGAATGCCACTGAAGTATTTGTCGATGAGTTTTTTAGCCTCTTGGATGTCAATATCTCCGGCTATGGAAAGTACGGCGTTGTTAGGGACGTAGAAGGTGTGGTAAAAGTTGACGTAGTCTTCTTCCTGTGCGGCATTGAGGTGTTCCATGGATCCGATGACGGGCCAGCGATAGGGATGCACTTTGTAAGCCCGTTTAAAGCACTCTTCGATGATGGAGCCATAAGGCTGGTTGTCTATGCGTTGACGGCGTTCTTCTTTGACCACTTCGCGCTGGGTTTCTATGCCTTTCTCATCTACTTTGGCGTGCAGCATGCGCTCGGATTCCAGCCAAAGGCCCAGGGCCAGATAATTGGAAGGCAAAATTTCGTAGTAGAAAGTGCGGTCATACCAGGTGTTAGCGTTGTTGGTGCCTCCGGCATTTTGGATGTACTTGTCGAATTCACCGCGATCGATGTTTTCAGAGCCTTCGAAGAGCAAGTGTTCGAAAAAGTGGGCAAAGCCGGTGCGGTTGGGGTTTTCGTTTTTTGAGCCTACGTGATACATAACGGAGACGGCTACAATGGGCGTAGAATGGTCTTCGTGTAAAATGACGTGCAGACCATTGTCCAAATCGTATTCCACGAATTGGATTTTGTTCATTTGGGCAGTCAGGGTAGCACTTCCCATGAGCAGGCCCATTAACCAGCTCCATGCAGAAATTTTTTTCATGGTTGTCGGTGATTTGTGTGAAAAAAGTGAACGAAAAACACCCCTCCGAAAGAAAGGTGTACCAGAGGGGGGTTAAAGTTGCAGCGAAGATGCAATTTTTTTTGTAATTTGTTCTCAAAAAAACGACGAACAGCTGCTTTGAAAAGAAGAAAAGCAGCTCAGCAGCGAAAGTTCTTCAAGGGGGGACTTGGCTACGGTATTTCAAATGACTTTATCAGCACAAGAAGAGCTGGCAAAGGCATCGGGTTTGGCCTTGAAGATAAAGCCCATGCTCAGGATGTAACCCATAGCTTCTTTGAGGGCTTGGTTGGATTGAAACTGGGGATCGGTATTGATGTCGGCATGCACTTCCAAGGCTACATCATAAGCATCCAACAAATCACAAAGGGCGTAGGCTACTTCGATGGAGTGAGCCACTTCCGTGATCATGCGTTCGCGCAGTGTCATTTCCCTCTGCGTGTGGTAATTGCTGATGAACATGAAGCCTCCCCGTTTTTCGCGAAGGAAGACCACTACCGTAGCAAATTCCACTTGTTTGCCCCGTACCTGCGAATCGGTGCCGATACAAACTTTGAGCTTATACCCTGCTGCTTGTTCGCGCTTCAGGGTTTCTTCTACAGCTTCTGTCAGAGTCTGCTCAATGCGCTGGCCGTTAAAACGGCGCCATTTCATGGATTGAAAAGAGAAGGCGTGTAGTTTTTGTGGTGAAAGATGGTGCTAAGGTAAGGAAAAAGGTACAACTTTGCAAATCATCTCGCACTTTGTTTTGTGAGACATCTGAAATGCAAGCTCAAGGCATGAATCTTTCCGTGCTCATTCCCGTTTTTAATGAGGATATCCGGCTTTTGGTCCGGCGTTTGCAGGAGCAGGAGTGGCCTCCCGAGTTGGAGTGGGAGATTTTGATTTATGACGATGGCTCTCTTCCCGCCTTTCGGCAAATAAATGCCCTTGTCAAAGATTGGACATTGGTGCGTTATGTCGAGCTGCCCCATAACCTGGGCAGGGCAGGTATTCGAAATCGCCTGGCAAAAGATGCTAAGGGGGAATACGTGCTCTTTTTAGATGGCGACGCTCTCCCCAGGGATCGCTTTTTCCTGCAGCGGTATTTGGCGAAAGCCGAACCGGATTGCTTGCTCAACGGAGGTACCCTGTACTCGGAAAATCCTCCTCGAGAGTCCGAAAAATATCTTCGCTGGCTTTACGGACGAAAGCGCGAACAAAAACCGGCTCGTCTGCGTATGCTCAATCCCTGTTTGCACTTCCATACGTTTAATTTTTTTGGACCTCGTCACATCATCAGCGAGAATCCCTTTGATGAAAAACTCAAACAATATGGGTATGAAGATACTCTTTTTGCTTATGAATTGAAAAAACGAGGTGTAGCAATCCGGCACATCGACAATCCGGCTATCCACCTGGGTCTGGATCCTGCTGCCGTTTTTCTGAAGAAGATAAAACAGGGCATAGATAACTTGTTGCAGTTGCAAAAGACATATCCGGATTTTTCCACCCGCCTGTTGAAACAGGAAGAAAAGTTTGCCCGTCTGCCTTTGCCCGTATTTCTTCTACCCGTTTTGGAAAAATACCTCAGCAGCAGCTCTAAGCCTTCTCTCTTCGCTTTAGACTTGTACAAATGGCTCTACCTCAGGAAATGCTTGCGTTGAGCTTAAACTGTTTTTAGTGACTGCTGCGCTAATGAGTTTTTCTTATTCGCGCATTCGTGGCTTCTTTCAAAAGCATGCTCAAGGGTACATCCTGTTTAGTTTTTTTATGTCATTTTGTTTGGGTATATTTGCCCCTGTTAAGTGCCTGCCGAAAGCTACACCGGTGGTGTGCTCATTTTTCTAAACTGCTTTGTCAATATAAAAAATGTAAAATGTTTTTGTTCGAAAAAAAATTGGTTTTTAAGCGTCTTGAAGTTTGCAATTCTGTCTTCTTTCAAGTTGGTGCTGTATGGATACTGTTGATTGTTTTTTTGTTTGTTTTTTCAGCTTGCCAAGAAGAGCCTGAAGTTGATCTTTCAAAGATCTCTGTACCTTTTTCTTCGTTTGATTTGGTAGAGTACCCCAATACTTATGCCGATAGTACTTTGGTAGATACTTTTTCTCAGATTTTGGTTCCCGCCCCGTATAGCTGGCTGGAAGCCAGGTCATCTAAAGAGGTGCAACAGTGGGTGAAAAGTCAAAATGATTTGACCGAAGACCACTTCTCAAAGCTTCCTTCTCGGAAGGAAATACGGAAGCGTTTGGATACCTTGTCTCAATACGAGACCTATTCTATAGCACATTCTTGCGGAGAATATTTTTATTTTTTTAGGCAAGAGAAGGAAGGGGGGCAAGCCATCCTTTATCGAAGCAAAACGCCTTTTGGAAAGGATGCCAAGCCTTTGCTCAATCCGAATTATTTTTCTGAGGACGGCAGCATCGTCTTAGGTGAGACGGCATTTTCAACTGACGGTTGTTATTTGGCGTTTGAGCTGAAAAACAGTCGTTCCGGTTGGGCGACTATCAAGGTCTTGGATTTGGAGACGGGTTCGGAACTACCCGATCGCGTTCAACGAGTGAAAAACAGTCGTATTGCGTGGAAGGGCAAGGGTTTTTATTACGGATGTTATGCCATGCCGGAGGGAGGTAGAGGTTTCCCGCCGGAGGAGTTTCAGGAAATCCGCTATCATCGGCTTGGCTCTTTGCAGAAAGAGGATGCGCTTGTTTTTATGGATCCGTCTCGTCCTGATCTACGGCTTTCCCCCAAGACGTTCAGCGATGGGCGTTACTTGTTTTTGGAAGCTCGGGACAAAGGTGGCATGCAAAGTTTGTATTTTAGTCCGTTGGAGGAAGATAGTTTGCTGCTTTTTCGTGCTGTGGTAGAAAACAGCCCGGCTCATTTTGAAGTGGTGGCTTCGCAGGCGAACAGCTTTTATTTGCTGACTAATGAACAAGCTCCACACTATCGCCTTATACGGGTTTATGCTTCTCATCCCGAGCGGGTCTATTGGGAGGTTGTCTTAGCTGAAGATGGAGAGCGATTGGATCAGGTACTGGTTGGGAAATATCGCATTTTAGCTGTTTATCAACACAGGGGGTGTAGCCGTTTGAGGCAGTTCGATTTGAATGGTCGCTTTGGCATAGAAGTGGAGATACCGCCCTATGTTTACATAGATCAGCTGGGAAGCCAGGGGGGGGAGGCGCCTTATTTTTTTAGGCAGCGGGAGTTTGCCAGGCCTGCCCGGATTTTTGAATTGCAAGCCAACAATCCCGTTCCGCGTCTGCTCGTAGCCGGGAGGTCTGCTTTGGATGTGGGGCCTTATGAGACTTGGCAACTGCTTGTTCAGGCTGATAAAGGGCGGGTTTTTACCATATCGTTGGTCTGCAAGCGGGGGCAGGAATTTGACGGAGACAGTCCGGTACTTGTTTGTGCAGGAGGAGATTTCCCTGATGCCGTGTTGCCTCGCTATCGAGCTGCCTGGGCTTTGCTGCTGGAGCAGGGTGTGTTATTGGCTGTTGTTCATCTGCGAGGCACAACGGCATTTGGCGAAAGCCAGATAACGAAAGCTGTTCTCAACGAAAAGCAGAAAGCTGTGGATGATTTGAAATCTGCGGCGAAATATCTAAGCAGGGAGGACTATTCTTCTTATGACAAAATGGCCTTGTTGGGGCAAGGAGAGAGTGCTTTTTTGGCGGCTTCTTGCCTGGTTCAGCGGCCGGATTTATATGGCGTGATGTTCTTGCAAGATGGTTTTTACGACTTGCTTCGATGGCCGGCTATAAACAAGCCTTCGGATTCCACTGTAGGGGATGAGGAAGATGTTTTTGATGACCTTCTGTCTTACTCGCCTTTGCAGCAGGTAGAGCCTTGGAGTTATCCACCGGTTTTTTTGTCTTGCTCATCAAGTGGGGGGAGGGTCTCACCGGCTCATACCTTTAGATTTGTTGCACGTTTACAAGCGGCTCAGGAATCAGAGGATCATCCCATTCTGCTCTGCACGAACAAATCCGGTCAGGATTTGCAAGCCGATGTGCTGAGTTTTATGTTGCAACAATTTGCTGAAAATCATTCGGGCTGGTAAAAATGCTTTGGCAGATTGATTTTTTTTGTTTCTTTGGGCGAGATTGCAAGAGGAAGAAAGGCGTTGGGTAACGCAGTTCTTTAAATCTCTTTGGCTTTTATCGTTTACCGGTTTTGATGTTCCGGTTTATTTAGGTTGATATAAAAAAATCGTGATGAGTGCACCAAAAGATAAAAAATCTCGCGTGGTGGTAACCACAGATAAAAAAGAGCCTAAAAAGGCACTGAAGAGTTACCGCAATAAACGTCTTGCAAAAGCGGATGAGCAGGTGGAGTTGCCTTTTAGCAAGATGAATTTTTTGTGGATGGGGGGCGGTTTTGTGGTGATGCTACTGGGTATGGCTTTGATGGTGGGAGGGCGCATGCCTTCTCCCGATGTGTGGGATCCTGAACTCATTTACGGCTTTCGCCAAACGGTGCTCTCTCCGGCGGTTATTTTGGCAGGTATCGGCATCATCATTTACGGGATTTTTAAGCGGGAGCAATGAGTGAGTTGTTGCGCGCCCTCATTTTGGGCATCATCCAGGGTTTGACGGAATTTCTACCTGTCAGCAGCAGCGGGCATCTGGAGTTGGCAAAGTATTTTTTGGGAGACCATAGCTTGGCCGGGGAGAGTATGGCCATGACAGTTACCTTGCATGCTGCTACGGCGCTCAGTACTTTGGTGGTATTTCGCAAGGATGTAGCAGAAATTTTTGCGGGTTTGTTTAAGCGCAATTCCGAGGCTTGGCAATTTACTTTTTTGATTGTCTTGTCTATGATTCCCGCTGCTGCAGTGGGTTTGCTCTGGGAAGATCAAATCGAGCAGCTTTTTTCGCGCAATGTACCTTTGGTCGCGGCCATGTTGGTGTTTACGGGTCTGTTGCTTTTCGGGGCAGATAAGGCTCGGAATACGGTAGAGGACGTAAGCCCGCTCAAAGCTTTGCTCATTGGTGTGGCTCAGGCCATTGCGATTTTACCGGGCATTTCCCGTTCGGGCGCAACCCTATCGACCAGTGTTCTGCTTGGAGTTGATCGGCGGAAAGCGGCCCGCTTTTCCTTTCTGATGGTGGTGCCGCTCATTCTGGGCAAGATGGCTAAAGACCTGCTCGACAGCGATGGTCTTCAGTCCATGGAGGGGCAGTTTCCCGCTCTGCTTCTCGGTTTTATCGCTGCTTTTGTAACGGGTTTGCTGGCATGCAAATGGATGCTTTCTCTGGTGCAAAACGCTCAGCTCAAATACTTCGCCTACTACTGCTTTGCTTTGGCAGCCCTGGCCTGGATAGGCTGGAGCCTTTGAATGCGAGGATTTGCAAGCAGAAAAGGGGTGGTAATCAGGTAGTCTTCTCTCGGAACTTTCAATACGTGTAGTAGTCGTTTAAGCAGGGCATAAAGGAACAGCAACACCCGGGCAGGGCGTTGCTGTTTTTAGGCATTCTTTAGTTGAAGGAAAGCGAGCTTCTGATTTACAGCGTTCCGCGCAGAGCTTGTTCCCGCTCTATGGACTCAAATAGGGCTTGGAAGTTGCCCTTGCCAAAAGAGCGAGCGCCTTTGCGTTGGATGATTTCGTAGAAGAGGGTGGGGCGGTCTTCTACCGGTTTGCTGAAGAGCTGCAAAAGGTAACCGCTGTCGTCTCGGTCCACCAGGATGTTGAGCTCCTTGAGGGTTTCGATATCCTCGTCTATTTGCCCGACGCGTTCCTCAAGGGTATCGTAGTAAGTGTCGGGGACGTAAAGGAAGTCCACGCCGTTGGCGCGCAATTGGCGGATGGTGGAGATGATGTCGTCGGTCAGTACGGCGATGTGTTGTACACCCGGGCCGTTGTAAAATTCGATGTACTCTTCGATTTGGGATTTCTTCTTCCCTTTGGCAGGTTCGTTGATGGGGAATTTGATGTAGCCGTTGTCGTTGGTCATGACCTTGCTCATCAGTGCGGTGTATTCGGTGGAGATGTCTTTGTCGTCGAAAGTGATGAGGGTTTTGAAGCTGAGCACTTGTTCGTAAAATTTAGCCCATTTGTTCATTTCTCCCCAGTTGACATTGCCCACGCAGTGGTCCACGACTTTCAGGCCTACGGGTTTGACGGGGTAGATGCTTTGGCGAGCTTCAAAGCCCGGAAGGAAGGCTCCTTGATAGTTGTCGCGTTCGACGAAGGTGTGGATGGTCTCTCCGTAAGTTTTGATGGCGGCCAGCTTTACGCTGCCGTATTCGTCGCTGAGTTCCAGGGGCTCAAAGGCCGATTCGGCTCCACGGGCAATGGCGGTGTTGTAGGCTTTTTCGGCATCTTCTACCCAAAAGGAAATGGATTTGACGCCGTCGCCGTGGCGGTGTACGTGTCGGGCAACTTCGTGCTCAGAACGAAGGGAAGCGGTGAGTACCAGGCGAATCTTGCCTTGCTGTAGTACGTAAGAGACCTTTTCGCGATCACCTGTTTCGGGGCCGCGGTAGGCGATGAGTCTATAGCCCCAGGCAGCCTGGTAGTAGTGGGCTGCCTGTTTGGCGTTGCCAACGTAAAATTCGATGTGATCGGTTCCTTTGATGGGGAATATTCCCGGTTCGTAAATGGCTTTTTTTTCTGTTGTCGTTTGCATGGTGTCCTTTTTTTAATTTTCGCGTTGAAGTCGAGTTGAGGAAAGGTAGCATAGATTTGTACAGCTGTTGCTTTTACAAGAGGCCAGGTTTAGGCAGTTCCGATTGTCAGGCTTTTTCCTCGCGAACGGTTTATTCCTCAGCCAGCCAGCTGAGGTAATAGTCAGCGTCTTCCGTGTTGATGGCATCTTCTGTCAGTTGCAAAGGCTTGAAGGTGTCCACCATGACGGCCAGTTCTTTGGTTTCTTTTTGGCCTATGCTGCGCTCCATGGCTCCGGGATGCGGGCCATGTGGAATGCCTGCCGGGTGCAGGGTAATCATGCCCTCCTCTACATCATTACGGCTCATGAATTCTCCTTCTACGTAGTAGAGCACTTCGTCGGAGTCTATGTTGCTGTGGTTGTATGGAGCAGGAATGGATTGAGGGTGGTAGTCATACAATCGGGGTACGAAGGAGCAGACCACAAAGCCCGGAGCCTGGAAGGTCTGATGGATGGGCGGTGGCAGGTGGATGCGCCCGGTAATGGGCTCAAAGTCGTAAATGGAGAAGGCGTAGGGGTACAGATAGCCGTCCCAACCTACCACGTCAAAGGGGTGGTCCAGGTAGTCGTAGGGGTAGAGCATGTGCTGCTTTTTGATGTAAACCCTGAAGGCACCTTGTTCGTCATGGGTTTCCAATTCTTGGGGTTTGCGAATATCCCGCTCATAAAAGGGGGAATGTTCCAGTAGCTGGCCGAATTCGTTGCGATAGCGACGGGGTGTGCGAATGGGGCCGTGGCTTTCGACGATGAGTAAGCGGTTGTCGCTCTCTTCAAAAGTCAGTTGATACGGAGTACCTCGCGGGATGATGAGGTAATCGCCTTTGCCGAAAGGCAGTAGGCCGTACATGCTCTTCAAAACGCCCTTGCCTCGATGAATGAAAATCATTTCGTCGGCATCGGCATTTTTGAAGAAGAAATCACTCATACTGTTGCGCGGAGCAGCTACGCTGATTTGGCAGTCGGAGTTTACCAGGAGAGGGCGGCGGCTTTTGAGGTAATCGTCGGTAGCTTGAGTCTTGAATGTCCGCATGCGTCGGGGCTTGAGCTGTTTGTCGTACACCACCTTAGGGGCGATGGATACGGGCTCTCCAACCTGCACAATGCGGGTGGGTGGGTTGGTGTGGTACAAAATCGAGTACACATCGCTAAAGCCTTCTGTGGAGAACACTTCTTCTTGGTAGAGGCTGCCATCGGGCTTTCGAAATTGGGTGTGCCTTTTGGGAGGCAATTTGCCTAAGCGGTGGTAATGCATGGCTTTTATGTTTTGAGGTTTTCTTGAATTCTGTTCATCAATTGCGTCAATTGCTTTTTGTCGTTTGCCGAAAGGCCTTCAAAAGCGCTTTCGCGAAATGACCGAATGACGGGATAGACTTGCTCGTATTTCCTGCGACCGGCCGGTGTCAGGAAAATCTTGAAACGGCGGCGGTCCTGCTTGTCGGTGCGGCGTTCCAACAACTTTTTTTCGCACAACAAATCGATGATGCGGGTTACTGTAGGTGCATCTTTGACGGTGCGCTCTGCCAGTTCGTATTGACTCAGCCCGTCTTCATGGGCTAATTCCTGTAGCAAAACCCATTGGTCCACCGTTACACCGGCCCCAATCTCTTTCAATCGACGTTGAGCCTGCCTCTTCATCAACTTGCTGGTGCGCTCCAACAAAAAGCCGGTTAAGGGTGGTGTGGGATTTTTCATCTGTCGCTTTTTGGCTGCCTTTCGGCAAATGTGTTCGGACACTAATCGTTTGCAAAGATATAATTAGTTTACTAATTAAAAAAGTTTTGCAGGAAAAAAAGCTTTGCCTTTGGTGGTTGCTATCGCTCCGGCCTGGCCCGAGCGGCCGTTGAGACAGAGGCCGTCGCGGCTTGGGGATTTGCCTGGAGGGCAAATTTCCATAGAGCAGGCCTCTGTCCGGCAGGAGCTAGAGAAAAAGCAACAAGGATTTAACAGCAAAGGGAAATACAAGGGCGCAGCCGCCTTGGCCAGGCCTTGAGTTTTTGCTTCTTTTGGGTCAAGCCAAAAGAAGAAACCCTAAGGTTACAACTGATAAGCTGAAAAAATTTGCATTTTATGAAAAACCGCTGTATCTTTGCTGCA